>JBAUIA010000243.1:0-6330 GCA_049680565.1 Phototrophicaceae bacterium | reverse complement strand
GATTTACCCCTATCCTCCCATGAGCATCAGCGAATGACATGGGGAGGCGGATTTAGGGAAGGGGTTTCGTTAAGAACCTGTTTTGAAATTCAATCATGCTGTCAGACTCTATTCGACATCCCGTTGGATGTCCCTACAATTGACTGTTATGACAGGTCGTAGGGACGCACAACGGTGTGTCTTGAAGTATCTTAAATAGTGTATTCAAAAAGGTTCTAAAACTATTATATTAAGGTCTATTTTTGTGATTGTGCACGACATATATCATAAAAAATGCCCCACAAACGTGTGAGGCATTATCATGATTGATATTGAGTGATGCTTAGTTTTGTTCTTTTTCAGCTTCGGTAGCTTCGTGTTCAGCAATTGCTTTATCAATATCGAGGTCAATCGCTTGTTGGAAGAGGTCACGGAAGGCTTGTTCAGGCAATGCGCCGGGTTGTGAGAAAATCAGATGACCTTTCTTGAAGATCATGATGGTTGGGATACTCATAATACGGAAAGTTTGGGCGAGTGCTTGGTTGGCATCCGTATCAACTTTAGCAATGCGTAGTTGACCTTCATATTCAGCAGCGAGTTTATCAAGAATCGGTGCAACTTGACGACAAGGACCACACCATTCTGCCCAAAAGTCGATGACAACAGGCATTTCTTGAGAGTAATCAACAACAGCTTCTTGGAAGGTTGCATCGGTTACATGGACGGGCTTACCTGCAACGATTTCAGTAGTTGGGTTTTCATTTTCAGCCATGATTGGACTTAATTCCTTTTGTTTATTTTCGAGCAATTCTATAGATAAGACGACATCAGCCCCCCAAGGTCTTACGCGCCTGACCTCAATTTCGCCACATAGATAGCCAATCATGAGTGGTTTATCTTGATATTTGAAATGCTCGGCTAGTTGCGGATTCTTTTCTGGATTGAATTGTGCGAAGAGAACGTGTTCGGATGTTTGGGCAGATTTTTTGAATTGCGTCGTAAATTCACCACGCACACCATCGCCTGTGCTGATGAGAATTAAAGCGGGTTGGTCGCCAACAATAGCTTGCCAGTTAGCATCGGTAATCTCGTGAATTTGTGGCATGGTGTTTCCTTTTTACCTTACACATCGAACATTATTAAATAGATGTATCGTCGTCATTATATGTTACCTTAAAATCTGGAAATTCTTAATATTATCAATGGCATCGGATAAATCCGATCTATAAAGTCAAGAGAGTGACCTTTTACCAATTTTAGTTGTCTAAGCGAATTGACCACTACAAGCTAAAGAATCAGATTGCCATCTATTTAGCGCATTCCACCCTATACCCCTAAAATGGCTTATGATAAAATTCGGTGCTGAGTTGAACAATCAACCCAATATCACACAGTAGGACTTTAGGCGGGTGTTGTCGAGCAGCCGCTCGATTGCTGCCAAAGGGTGAATACTGTGCGAGACCTTAAACACCAACATAATTAATTAGGAGCAAAACCTTATGCCCTCATCTGTCAAGATGCGGACCCTGTTGGAAACTGGTGTACATTTTGGACACCGTACCAACCGTTGGGATCCGAAAATGGACGAATTCATTTTCACCGCCCGCAATGGTATTCATATCATTGATTTGCAACAAACCCTCGTTAACTTAAACGAATACTATGATATGGTACGCGACATCATCGCTGATGGTGGTAGCGTCTTATTCTGTGGGACAAAACGCCAAGCACAAGAAACCATTGAGCAAGAAGCACGCCGTTGTGGTATGCCTTATGTTAACCAACGCTGGCTTGGTGGTACATTAACCAACTGGAAAACAATCCGTAGTCGGATTGAAACCATGAAACAACTTGAAAAAGACCGCGAAGAAGGTGTCTTTGAGTTGTTGACCAAAAAAGAAGCGCTCATCAATGAACGCAAAATTCAAAAATTGCTCATCCGCCTCGGTGGTTTGCGCGATATGAAACGTATCCCTGATCTCGTTATCATTGTGGATACTGAACGTGAACATACCGCAGTCCATGAAGCAAATATCCTCAATATTCCAATCTTGGGGATTGTTGATACCAACGCGAACCCAGATCATATTGATTACATTATCCCCGGTAACGACGATGCAATGCGCTCCATTCGCTTGCTGGTCGGTGCAATGGCAGATGCTGTCCTCGAAGGTAAAGCAATCCGTAAGGGTGGCGATATTGACGATGGGATTGATGTGGATGATATATCCAGCCCTGTGGTTGATTTTGGCGATAATGCCGACGATGAAGAATTACTTGGGGAATCAACCCTCAAGAAATTGCGCAACTCTAAGCTCGACTTTGACGAAGATGACGACGAGTAAGTAACCTTTGAAGGCGCATTCGCAAGTTTGCGCCTTTTTTATGAGTAGTCGATAACGTACGCACAATAGCAAAGGAATAGGACAATAAGATGGCAGTAAAAGTTTCAGCAGCAGATGTAAAAGCCTTACGTGACATGACAGGTGCAGGTCCGCTTGATTGTAAGAATGCTCTTGTAGAAAATGATGGCGATCTTGAAAAAGCAGCCGAAGCCCTACGCCAAAAAGGGATTGCAAAAGCAGTCAAAAAATTAGGCAAGGGTCGTACCATGAATGAAGGTAAAGTTGAAATTTACCAACATCATGATGGACGTTTAGGCGCAATGGTAGAAATCAATTGTGAAACGGACTTCGTTGCAAAAAATGAAGCCTTCCAACGTTTTGCAAAAGATGTTGCGCTGCATATCAGCAGCATGAAGCCTGAATATATTTCACGCGCGGATATACCACAAGCTGATATTGACGCTCAAAAAGTAGCCTTGAGTGCCATGGATGATCTCGATGGTAAACCTGACAACATCAAAGAAAAAATTGTTGAAGGTCGCCTCGAAAAATGGTATCAAGAAAAAGTCTTGATGGAACAAGAATTCCTCAAAGACGATAGCAAGACCGTTGGTCAATTGCTGGAAGAAACCGTCGCAGAACTCGGTGAGAGTATGCAAATTGGTCGTTTCAGCCGCTTCGCACTAGGCGAATATGGTGACGATGCCGAAGAAGATGGTGATGAAGAATAATCGACTGCGAGAGATTCATCGTTTGATGAAACAGCCGCATGATCGATAATCATGTGAGAGGATTAGCTATTTATTGCTAGTCCTCTTTTTTTGCCTAATGCTGGTGTGTATCATTCAATTTATAGCTAAGGGAGCAATTATGACAAGTCAAAACACAGTAACAAAATCACCTTACAAGCGAATTTTACTTAAGCTCAGTGGTGAGGCATTGGGTGGTGGGACGAGCGCAGCCGTTGATATTGATAAGGTTGATTTTATCGCTCAGAAGATCAAACAAGTTTATGAACTCGGTATCGAAGTTGCAGTTGTCATCGGTGCTGGTAATATCTGGCGCGGTAATATGGGTTTAGGGCGTGGGATGGATCGCACGACGGCTGACCATATGGGGATGATTGGCACAGTCATCAACGGTATCGCCTTACGAGATGCACTCGAACGAGGTGGTTTACATGCGCGTGTGCAAACAGCCATCCAAATGAATGAAGTTGCCGAACCCTATATCCGTTTACGCGCAATCCGCCACATGGAAAAAGGGCGCGTGGTGGTACTGGCTGGTGGTACTGGCAATCCTTATTTCACAACCGATAGTGCAGCAGCTTTGCGTGCCAGCGAAATTGAGGCAGATATTATCATCAAAGCAACCAAGGTCAATGGGGTTTATAATGACGACCCTAATAAAAATCCTGATGCTGTGCGCTATGATACACTCTCCTACGAGAAAGTTCTTAGCGACCATCTGAATGTCATGGATATGACTGCTTTCACACTTTGCCAAGAGAATAATATGCCGATTATGGTGGTTAATTTTTGGGAAGATGATGATCTGTTGCAAGCCGTGAGTGGCAATAATACTGTGGGAACATTGATTTCGTAAATTGTCATCAAAGGGGCATCGTGCGATGCCCCACGCTATTATTTCATTTAGTTCATCGCTGTGAATGGTGCTAAATCTGTATCACTGATGCTTAGCGATGTCCAAATCAATTGCGGTGGACTCCACATATTGCTGTAATCTGGGGCGTATGTTGCAATTTGTTGCATGGTTTCACCATTCCAGAACGCAATTTGTGTCGGTGGATATGTGCCATCAAGGGTAGGATTTGGCGTATGCACTACCACCATACCGCCATCAACTGCTTCTAAGGTAGCGTAACTATCCACATAAGACCCGACCAATGTCGCTGTACCATCACGATTGATGACATCAAGGCGCGTGCTTTGCAAACCTTGAGCCGTCGCCATTTCACTAAAACCGGGTACAGATAACACAGCAATAGCTTGTCCGTTATTGATAAATGTCGCATTGAGAATAATCCAACCATCAATCGTGAAAATGGTGATTGGGTCTTGCTCAGGGCGCAGTAATTCAACGACATTTGCTTGTGGAATAGGTCCTTCGGGTTGGGCAGCAGGTAAGGATTCATCTAATGCTGGATAAATGAGTTCGCCAGATGGTAACAGTAAATCACTACCCATAATGCCGTATTCACGCGGTTGCTCAGTGACACTATCATCAGATAAACGCCATGTATAAGCAGGCACATAAGATGGTCCACCCATGCCCACAAATGGAATCCCCCAAAAAGTCAGGCTATCTTCTGCAAATATTTTTACATCCGCTAACAAGGGTACATCGTCACCAAATAGATCATAGGCTGGCATATTTGGATTGAGATCATTCAATGTTGATTGGATTGTACCATCACTGACGTTGAGGAGATTTAATGACCAACGTGCTTCCCCGTCAGGCGTAGTTTCAAAGGCTGGATAATGAACAATACTCACAGCAAGGGTCATGTCATCGGGACTAAAAGCGGTGGCTGCACAGGTTGGAACAGCCCCAAGATCAATTTCTTGTAAATTGCTTGTCATCACAATATCGCGGATAACAAGTGTTTTGCTTGTTTCGGATGTTGTTTTACAGTAAGCAACGAGTGTACCGTCATTACTGACCACAATCTCATTTTGGTTGATATAAGCATCCGTTTCTAAACCGAGTGAGAAAGCATCGGTTGTCCCATCGGCATCAATGCGGACAAGGGCGTAATCAATGGTATCTAGCAAATAAGCTGACCATGTATTTTCATCTTGTTGGGCGAATGTTGTTGTCGTGATGAGCAGCATTATCACTAAGAGCGCTAGGCGTTTTATCATTTTATTTAGACTCCATCCTTTGGAAATAAGTTTCATTGAGCATTATATGAATCATAGCATGGTTTTTTCTAGCACTGCCTGACGCTAGGGATACGATGAGTCGATCTTTGCTCTCTTCCAAGCATACGTAATGCACACTATAATCGTTCAGTTTGTTTGATGACCGATGAGACATTTATCAGGAGCGTGCCATGCGGCGTGTATTATCCTTTATTCGCAATGTTGTGTTTACCTATACCCTGCTGACGATTGGTGCATTGATCGGGTCAATGGGCGTTTTGATCTTTCTTGCACCAAATAATATTGCGCCATCAGGTGTAACGGGGGTTGCTGTTATCAGTAATTTTCTGTTTGATACACCGATTGGGGTCTTAGTATTTATTCTCAATATTCCGATACAGATTATTGCGATTCGCTTTTTGCCGGGGGGCTGGCGTAATATCCTGCGAGCGCTCTATGTGATTACGATTTATACGATTGCCATTGATTATCTAACGCCTTACGTACCTGTCGAGCTTTCATCTGATAATGAATTGCTGGCTGCTATTTTTGGGGGTGTTTTAGGGGGTATCGGTAGTGGGATTGTGATTCGTGCAGGTGGTAATTTTGGCGGAACATCCACAATTGCCCTCATTATCCAACGGCGTACAGGCATTCCTTTGAGTAGCATTTACCTCTATACCGATACGGTTGTGATCTTGGCAGCAGGTTATTTTTTCGGTATTAATGCGGCTTTACTCGCCATTGTTACGCTATTCATTGATGGCGTTGCTGCTAGTTACATCTTAGAAGGACCGAGTGTTATCCGTACAGCCGTCATCGTGACCAATAATCCAGAGGAAATGAGCCAACGGATTATGAATACGCTGGATCGTGGGATGACAGGCTGGACAGGTCGTGGGATGTATACAGGTGAAGAACGCACTGTTTTATATATCAGTGTTTCGCGCTCACAGACAGGGCAATTACGGCGCTTAGTACAAGAAACAGACCCTAATGCCTTCATGGTGATTGGTCAAGGGCATACGGCTTACGGCGAAGGTTTCCAACGACGGATTGCCCCTGTAATGGATAGCAATTAGCAACTTATCCTCTACTCCCTTCCTAAATAATGTCAGTTT
>JBAUIA010000242.1:0-3405 GCA_049680565.1 Phototrophicaceae bacterium | reverse complement strand
GTGATTTTTTGCATAAGGGTTTTTCCTTTTCAAGGGGATACTAACGAGGATGTGAAAGTTTGTGGGCATACAGTTGAGTGAGGACAGGAAGGAATCGTTTTTTGGATAAACAATCCCCTACCATTTCATTTCATGATTTCAGGCTATAAACCCAAAACCTGTAGTATATATATGTAAATCTATACAGGTTTTGGGCAGGAAGCCCATTCGATGTGTTCTTTGAAATTTCATTCGAGATATTTAAGAGAGTTGGCGGTACGAGTGAGTTCCTTCATTTAGTGTTTATGAATCGTGCTGCTAGGGCGAAGATGGTACTAAAGTATTCGCCCTATTTAACTGCACACCTTGAAGGTGATAGGTTACTTTGCGTTATCCATGAATCCTGGTATCTCCCAAGGGTTGGGTGGTACTACGCCAGCATCGGTCCATATTTCTTTAGGTTGTTTGAGAGCTTGTGCTGCATCAAGGATTACTTGCTGTTTAGCTCTCCAATCTAACCAACCATTCCAGTTGGCGTTTTTCTCGCTGACCTTGCTGTAGTTCACGATATTACCGACGATGCTGTGAAGGTCTACCTTGAAGCCTTTAGGTTTATTTTTCATGGCAACATACATTTTCAATCGTTGCTCAATAAATCGTTTGAACATCACGTTCGTCTTGAATAACTCATTAGCTGAATGGTGTTTTTCTTCATGGTTGTCCATTTTCACAACAACAGATTTACCCAATTTCTTACGGTGCGTATCCGTAATCACGAATGTTGGGAATTGTGCAAGGATCGCCAGTTCAAGAGGCGATACTTCGCTTGAAATACCCTCAGCAACAGAATCACCTTGATAGATGCCGTGCATATATTCGCCAGTCTGCCCATCCTTGATAGGGTTAGGGCTTTTGCGAGTTTGTTTTTTTGGTTCAGGGGGTTCATCATCATATTCAGGGTTATTGTAGTCATCTGAATTATCTGAATCATCATCAATTTGAGCATCATCATCTGCTGGTTCTTGCGGTTGTTCTTGTCCTTGATTATCTAAAATTACATCCCGTAGGGAGTAAATAATTGATTTAAAAGCAGTACTTTTACTAACTGCTCCATATTTAGTGCGGTACTGTCCCATATTTGGAGCGACCTTCTCCATATTTAGTGCAGTACTGTCCCATATTTGGAGCGCCAGCCTTTCCGCTATTTCATCAATATCGCCCATTTCAAGCATGGATTTTAGAGCATTTACCAATGAGTCCACTCGCTGGTCTTCATCCTGGTATTCGATGTGATTTCGCCACCACATATTATTTGCATCTATGATGATAGTGGTAGCTTCTGAGGAGAATTTGCCTTCTCTTAGTTCGATATATCCCTTCTCAACCAGAGAGTGACGACATTTGATAACTTTTGTTTGAGACATCTTGCACGCTTCCGCAGTCGCACGAACACCTTGTTGAAATTTACCTCTACCGATATAGCAACCTTCGATATAGTGGATTAGAACTTTAGTCTCGAAGGCATCTAGCTCTTTGATAGCAAGACGCGGAACTGCAACGTAGTTGCTTATTGGTAAATTTGACTTAATCGTATCTTTTACTTCTGTCATGGTAATCCCTTCTTCTTATAGTTGATAACAGTTATCGATTAGCTAAAAAAATCCACTTGCATCTTGCCCATCGTCGTCATTAACCTTATCTTTGTGACGGGCGTATAATTCTTGCAAGGCTACTTCACGTCGATAGCGATCCCTGCCATCGGTCAATACGCTTTCACGAATCACGGCTCTGCCCTCGTCGGTCTCTAGCGGATCAGCATACTCTTGAAGCCAATCCAGCAACTGCAACTCGTAAATTTCTTGACTTTCAAGCTGCTTTGCTATTAAAGATTGAAGCAGATGCTCGCCATTCGAGTTCGGGATGATACGCGATACTCTTTCAAGGACAGCAATCTTGAGCAGGTCCTGTAGTGATAGATAATCAGCAATTCCTGGTTTCCGCAGTTTCAGACGTGCTTCAGTTTTTGAGATAGCCTCTGTTTTTATATCGGAATACTTATTAGCGTATTTCCAGAGAAAATAGTCCATGTGTTGCTCCTTAGATTCGATTGATTTGTATGGGTTAAAAAGTAAAAGGACACCACGAAATGTGATGCCTTGATTGCAAAAAGATGAAAAATATTATGTAGAATCTTTAAGTTGTGGTTTGTATCGAGCAAACGCCCCATACAGAGGAAGGTTTGCTTTACGGGTTACTTTGGATAAATCTACTCAACTGTTGCTTGATAAGTGTGCCATCTGCACGTTGTCGCGCTTCCTTGTTGCTGCCCGCATCGGGTAAGCCAATGTATGCCCGTAACGTCCGCGTATCGGTGTAGCCTAGATTCAAGCCAATTTGCTTGAACTCAGTGTTGTTGCAAAAAAGCCGACGCGCATATGTGCGCCGTAAAGCTTGAGCCGTGAAATGCCGTTTTTGTGTGCTATCCACATCATCGACCAAATACCGCTTCAAAATATCGTTTACAGCAACGGTACTCATTTTGTGCTTACGGATGCTGTCCCCATCCCGATAGAATCCACGGAAAGCTGGACCAGTTTGAATACCTGTTTGCTTCTTCCACTCAAGGAAGGCATTTACCCACCATCTGGGTGAATAAAATAGGTCATCATGCACCGTGACAAATCGTTCTGTGCCACCAGAAACTTCGGGAACATGGACAATTGCTTTCTCCCCACTAATCTCGAAATCTTGCATCTGTACTTCACTGACCTCGACCTCGCTCATTCCAGTGAATAAAATTAGCGACATTGTGAGTAAGTCTCGTAAATCCTTCTTGTTGCTTAGCGTAACCTGCCCTATCAAGGATTGAATCTGTTCATGATTGAGATGTTCAATCGTCTCAGGTCGTTCATGCTCTACTCTGGCAGTTTTTCTCTTAATGGCATGTTTGATTTTCTCTTGCGATAGGTTGAGTTGTTCATCCAAATCACTTGCCCCAATTTCTGCTTCCAACAATTGCCGCAGATTGTTTCCTCGATAAACCTTACGATAGGCTACTTTGACAGTTGAGATGTACATATCTGCTGTTGCCCGTGAAAGGTCTTTATCGTCTGCAAGCAGGTAGTCGCGGTATGCCTCTAAGTCTGGTAAGTACCATTTTTGCCCCGATTGGTCGAGCCAATTGCGATACTTTTTGAGCCGTGTGCGCGTATCTTTCTTTTGATTTGAGTTATCTTCTAAATTGAATGGGTGTCTACTTGTCATGTCAATACTCGTATATAACACATATATAAAGCTAGTATAGTCATGTGTGTCCATTGAGTCAATAGCAACTTTGTGCATCAAAAATACTGAGATGTGGATTTCTGATAACTGTTATCAGCGAATTGCGTTTACGACTTATTCTTGAATGGGTCTATAGTGGAA
>JBAUIA010000241.1:0-23540 GCA_049680565.1 Phototrophicaceae bacterium | reverse complement strand
ACCAAAGTTCGCGTCAAGCTAGATTAGGTTAAAAGGGTGCAGGTTGCACCCTTTTTTGTTTTATATCATTCTATAAATTTTCTTTTTTTACACATCATTTTTATTGAAATTTCACGTAATAAATTGTGTAATCGTCATTTGAAACTGTTCTATTGATATTTTTAAGCAAAGACAAATGTTTCTTACAAAGTTTTTGGATACAAATAAGCCTATATTTAGCTGTTCTTGCTATACTTTAGTCATAGTGAGTTAATTAATGACTAGCTCATGCTTTTTTACACAATAAGCAAAAGGAGCAAAAACATGAATAACACACAAACTATGATGACAGCACTTTCAACTTCGTCTATCAGTGGTACAGATGTAGTCAACCGTAATGGTGAGAATTTAGGTCACATTGAAGATATTATGATTGACTTAAATACAGGTCGAATCCTTTATACGGTTCTTTCTTTCGGTGGCTTTTTGGGAATTGGCGATAAGTTATTCGCTATTCCATTCGATAGTTTTACTGTCGATCAGTCAAATGAACGGTTTATCCTAGATTTTGACAAAGAGTTCCTTAAAGATGCGCCTGGTTTTGACAAAAACAACTGGCCAGAAACGAATGATAACGATTTCAATACTGAAGTATATTCTTACTACAGTGTAGATCCATATTGGAATGCAGTACCACTCACGTAATTGAGTTGTGCGAAACTGAATAAATTAAAGGCAAGTATTTGATACTTGCCTTTTTGCTTTACTCTAAATTGTCTAATCATCATATAGAAAAACTTTGATCTGTTACCGTACAAGCCACGTACTGACATATAAACCTGTTGCTAAACTGATGGCAGCAGTTGCAATGGCAGTATCCCCATTGATATATAATAATGTGGCACAAACCAGTAAGCTCCCAACAAGCATCATCCGCGCTGTTCGCTTGCTCTGTGCTTCAATACGTTGCATCTGAAAGCGCTGTTGGCTACTCATGCGTGTTTCCACGATGATTTCACCGTTAACAATTTGTTGGAGCATCCGTTCAGTTTTGCTCACACGCTGAAATTGCGTCAAGATACGTTCGGCAACACGGATTAAGCCTTGAGGACCATCAGCAATAATTTCATCCAATGAATCTTGGAAAATTTTAGAAAATTCGCTAAAGATATTGGCATCTTCATCGGTTGTGATGAGAGTTTGCATCCGTTGTTGAATTTCAATCCAAGGGTTATAAGCAGGGTCAAGTTTAATTGCCATACCTGTCAAAATAGCAACAGTGCGCCCTAAATAGACAAAATCTTGTGGCACACGGAATGGCAATTCTGCAATGAGATCGTTAAATTCTTCGCCAATATTTTCAATTACAGCAAAATCGAGATTGGTCATATCATTCATGCTCAGACCATAGACTTCACTAAATACACGGTCTGTGGCTTCCTCGACACGGCGAATATCGGCATTGGGCATCAAGAATCCTAAATCTTGATACGATGCAACGAGTCTTTTGGAATCGCGCGTGATGATCGAAACTAAGGTATTGACCAAGCCTTGCACAATTTCACTGGTGAGTGAGGCAGTCATCCCAAAATCAATGAAAATAAGATAGAAAGGTCGCCCGCCTTTGCCGATATAGAGCGATTCATCTTCTACGGGCAACGGGTAAACGAATAAGTTACCGGGATGCGGATCAGCATGGAAAAAGCGATGGTCAAAAATTTGATCGAGGTAGACATTCATCAAGCGTTGAGCAACTTCCTCGCGCGATACCCCTGCTGCTGCTAATCGGGCATAATCATCTATTTTGATACTGGTCACATCTTCGAGGATGATGATTTTATCAGTGCTGAGGGCATCATAGACAGTAGGTACATAGATGCGCTCATCATCAGCAAACATTTTTGTAAAGCGATGGGCGTTTTCAACTTCTTTTTCATAGGAGACTTCTTCGAGCAAAACACGCCCAAATTCTTCGATAATTGTACTGGCATCAACACGACGGCGCACAAATTCAAAGTTCATCGCCACATGCCCAACAATAAAGAGTGCTGCCATATCGGTATACACAATCCGACGTACATTGGGGCGCTGTACTTTAACCACCACATCATCACCGTTATTGAGTTTAGCACGATGCACTTGCCCAAGCGATGCTGCTGCAATCGGTTCTTCGGTGATGTATTCAAACTGATCTTGAAGTTGACCGAGTTCAGCTTCAATCACTGCTTTGATTTTCTTGAAGGGCAAGGTAGGGACATTATCTTGTAAGCCTGCAAATTCAGCAATCACTTCTTCGGGTAGCACATCGGCACGGGTACTCGCAAACTGCCCTGCTTTAATTTGCACACCGCCCATGCGAATCGCAAATTTACGAAACTCACGCGCATATTGTTGCCAACGGCGCGTATTGCCATTGGTCACCCACACTGGAAATAATTTTGCGACATAGACTTGCCAAAAAACCAAGCGCCCAAATAGCCACAAAGCAAAGACAACTGTATACAAGAAGCGCAATTGCATCATGATCGTTTTGGGGCGCAGGCGATTGACTTGTTGTTCAACAGTTTCAATTAGTTCAATGGGTTGAGGCGGAACAGGTTGGGTAGCTGTTGGGTCATCTGCCATAAAATCAGGGATAGCAGCAGTCGCACGATTCATCATTTGCGCCGTTGCTGAATTGCCATTTTTACTCTGTTGGGCGATTTCGAGATTAATGGGCATCCGTGCGCCACCATTGGTTGATGGTGTCGTAAATGAAGATGTGCCATTGGCTGTTGCTGTGCCGTTGCTATAACGATCTGGTGGGATTGGGGCGACTTTAACTTTTGTCGCCCCATTGGAGGATACTTTATTGTTTATTTGGGTCGTTGGTGAAGAATCGTACATTAAGATATGGTGCCTCGAATTTTGCTTTCAGTTCAAGATCATGCACCATTGCAGGTAAGATAATATTACGGCGATAAGGACCGACACGTAAGGTAATTTCATCGCGTGAACGGTACATATCAACATCGGTATCTTCTGCGAAACCTAATGGGATGTGCATGATGTATTTTGTGCCATCAGTGGCATCTTCGATTTTTTCCCATGTATGAACACTGCCATCTGATAAACGCTCGGCTGGGTTTTTATCGCCATAGAGTTCATCCGCTAGACGACGTAGGAGATCAAGCCCACCCATTTCTTCACGGAATAAGGGCGCAGTATGGACAGGTAATCCACCAAAGCCTTCACGAACAAATTCTACATTTTTCTTCTGACGTTCTTTCCATGTCACGAAGAAGGGATCAGTAATTTCATCAGGGAAAATTTTATTGACCAATACAGCATCAGTTGCATAGCCATAGAGATTTAAATAGGTGAAAGTACGTTGCGTTTCTTTGATGACCATTTGTTCAGGATTGACCACAAGGCGCATACTTGCGACTTCTGGATCGGTTAACAAGTTACGGACATTTTCCAACATATCGAATAAACCGTTCACTTGTTTGAAAACGTCTTCCGTCGCAACGCCATCTTCGTCTTTGCCATCTTTTTTACGGTTGAAAATGCTGCCAACCTTACCAACCGTATCCGATACAACACGGATACCGCGTGTGAGGCGCATGATACGGTCTAGCCACCAGCGTGTTACATCAGGCAAGCTGAGTAAGCGAATGGTTTCCGCCGTTGGTGCTGCATCGACAATGAGCACATCAAATTCGCCACTTTCAAAGTATTCATTAATCCAGAGGAGCGCTGCCCCTTCTTCAAGACCCGGAATAATGGTCACTTCTTCGGCAACGATTTCTTCTGCACGTTGTTGCGTAAAAAAGCCCGCCAGATAGGTTTGGATTTTGCCCCAATACTTATCCATTGAATAACGTGCATCAATTTCTTGCGCCCATAAATTGGGAGCAATTTGAGTTGGTTCAGGACCAATCTCTTTATTGAGAGAATCTCCCAAACTGTGTGCCGTATCAGTACTGATAACTAATGTTTTTTGACCTAATTCAGCGCATCGTAGGGCTGTTGCTGCCGAAACACTCGTTTTCCCTACGCCACCTTTGCCAGTATGAACAATGACTCGCATCGTTTGTCCTTTATTTCACAAATTCATTATACAGGTAATGGCATTAATTATGCCGTATATTCATGTACGTATCATAATCTAAAAAGGTGTCAGACGATAGTTGTCCGCACCACTATATCTATACGATTCTAACACTCTAAATCTTATGAAGTTGTGGTATCTGAACGGAGCAAGCCATAGATATAGACATCTTCGGGATAGCCTTTGACCTGCGAATGTTGGCGCAGATGCCCTTCTTGCTGAAAACCTGCTTTGATTAGTAGTTTCTGAGATGCGGTATTAGTGATGAGGGTTTTTGCATGAAGACGATTCAAATTCATGGTATTGAAAGCATAGGTCATAATTTGTTGAAGGGCTTCAATCATGATACCTTTACGCCAATAATTTTGGTGTAAGGCATAGCCAATTTCTGCATGGTGATCGTCACGATCAATATGAGACAGTTCACAGCGTCCAATCATTTTTTGATCGGCTTTGTGTTCGATTGCCCACCACATCAAGCCATGATTATATGAGGCGAGTAATTCATCAAGATGTTGGCGTGCTTGTTCTTTAGAATCATACGGTTGCCACATACCCGGTTGATAAACAGCAGGGTCTTGGGCATATTCGTAGAGATCATCTAAATCATTGTGATTCAGTGGTCTTAAAAGCAGACGTTGTGTTTCGAGGGTTACTAAAGCCATCAGAAATCCCCTGTGATAATTAATTGCATTTAAGCATAGTTTATCACAAGGGAGATTTTTTAGGATGTTAAGCGTTCAAAGCGTTCGCGTAAATCATTGACTTGATCTTGCAATGTATCAAATGCAGATTCGCTCGCATGACCGAGTTCATCACGGGTTGATTCACCACTTTGAGGCGCGAATAAGACCGCTACTGCTGTACCAATCATTGCCCCAAGTACAAGGCATAAGCCCATGATCGTTGCTGTTTTGGTTTGGGCGTTTTGTTTCGCTTCTTCGCTATAATATGTGCGTTCACTCATAGTTGCCTCACTTATATCTATTTTTGTAAGTATATTTATAGTATAACGTGAGATTATATGATTGCCGTTAACAAGGATGCTTAAAGCATTGTGCCGTATGGTCATTGACCATGCCACAGGCTTGCATATAGGCATAACAAATTGTTGCGCCCACAAACTTAAATCCACGTTTTTTGAGCGCCTTGCTCATCGCTTCTGATGTGACTGTTTTGGCAGGAACATCTGCTATCGTTTGGCAACAATTAATTTGGGGTGTGCCACCGACAAATTGCCAGATATAGCTATCGAAACTACCAAATTCAGCTTGAACATCCAAAAAGGCTTTAGCATTCGTGATGACGCTATTAATCTTGAGGCGATTGCGGATAATGCGTGCGTCTTGCATCAAGGTTTCCACTTTTGCATCATCATATTTAATGATAAGTTCTGCTTGGAAGTTATCGAATAGCAACTTGTAGTCTGCTTGCCGTTTGAGAATCGTAATCCAGCTTAACCCTGCTTGTGCGCCTTCGAGACAGAGCATCTCAAATAATTGCCGATCATCATGGACAGGTTCGCCCCATACTGTATCGTGATACGCTTGATAAAGGGAGTCATCACTACACCATTCACACCGTGTTACTGTCATCGCCTACTCTTTTTCTATAATTATTGAGTACAAATCGTTTAAAAATGCGCTATTATCTCCCGTTGATTGCAGTGTAGGGTAAATATCATCATTGATTGCTATATGAGGGTTATTTAATGATTTTATGCTATCCATAATATCCTTGGATATAGCTGTGAACCAAATATAAGCAAAACGGGCATGATGCGATAGCGTCATTAGGTCATAGCCTTGATAGTGAACAGTATCGGATACCCCTTGGCACGATGCAAGCGTCTTTACACCTTGAATTTGGTTAAACGCGCTTACAATATCGGCAATCTGAGGATCAGGCTTTTGAGGATGTGGCACATGCGCGTTATCGTGCTGGGCAATTTGTTGGTATTGAGGCAGTGCAGTTATGTGTGGCGTATGCTCGATAAAAAAGGTATACGCACGAACAAGGCTTCCTATTTGCTCTAAACAAGGATTGCTTTGGTAATACGGATTGAAGCAATTGCGTAGAAAGAGATCGTTAGATACTGCCCACCCTGCTGTGCGATCAAGTGATGCCTGACGAAAGCTAGCATCTTGTACAAATTGCTGGCAAAACGCAAGAATGATAGCGTGTTGAATATCATCCAAGAAAAATGAGCGCAGAAACACCGCTTCCGATGTTCCTACACTATAAAATACATCCCGTTGCATCTGCGCCAAGACATTGGCAGGATTTACCATGATCCGAAACACATAGTCATCAATTGTGATGATGGTTTCTGTGTGGGCTGGCATCAGATGAAAATAGTCAGTTTCTCAAAGTCGGCGCGTAATACATCTTTCTTGGATGGATTATAGAGAACCATCGCGGGATGATACATTGGCATAACATGCAAATCACCATAATGTGATTCTGTGCGAATCAGCTTGCCATGTAATTTGCTAATCGTGCTGGTTTTTTCAGGCAATCCGAACTTACGGAGAATATAGGTCATTGAAAAACGCCCGAGTGTCACAATCACTCGTGGTTGAACAATATCAATCATGCGATCCAAATAAACACCGTAATATTCCAATTCTTCTTTATTTGGGTCACGGTTATCAGGCGCACGGTCTAATAGAATATTCGTCATGAAAACATCATCGCGCGATAAGTCAATCGTAGCGAGTAGGTCATCCAATACTTCACCAGAAGGACCAACAAACGGTTTTCCCGTTTCGGCTTCATTTTTACCGGGGGCTTCGCCAATAATCATGATATTGGCATCGGGATAACCTTCCCCTAAAACGGGATAGTAACGTTGCTCGTTACGATAGGCATAAAGTGGTGAGTCTTTGGCATTGAGCAAATCAACACGTACTTGCTTGATAGCAGTTTCTTTTTCAGCGAGTGCATCAGCACTGGCTTTACGCTTAAATGTTGGGTGAGATGGCAATAAACCACGCATAAATTCGACCAAGGCTTCAACATCCTCAGTAAAGCGGTTATGCGTCAGCTTGAAGGCATTGCGTCGGCTTAAAGGGAGAATAGATTCAGGCAAGGTATTGGGATTAGGCATCCCTGCACCACCCACCAAAATAGGAATAACAATCTTGCCATGCTTGAGCGCCGTTTCGAGTTCAATTCGCACAAAATCATTCCACTCTTCAAGGCGGCGTTCACCTTCTTCATTTTTGAGTTTGCCCCAATGAGGTCCAATCATTGCAAGAAAAATATCACACGCCGATACTGCTTCGTCTAATACCGTTACAAAGTCAGCACCGGGTTCAATATTTTGTACATCCATGAAAATATCATCTGGTTTGAATTGCTTGAGCAGATGATCGTACAAACGCCCAACATAACCTTCACTATCGAGGCGACGATAATTAATAAAAATACGGCTCATGTTGGTCATTTCTCCCAGATAATACGGTTAGTCCAAATCTATTGTACATGGATACTTACATTTTGTGCGTCATCAAATCAATTAATCATGAGCCTCATTTCAAATATTCAATTTTAGCGATATGCGTATTATGGTGCTGTTTGGACGACAGCATCATCTCCTGCGGCATTAAGATCAATAATTTGACGGTCAGGGAAAGCATTGATTAAGTCTTGGCGTGTGGTATTAATCATACGTGCAGCGACAATATCGCTATCAAGATAAGGACTGGTGACTGCCATCAATGCAGCATAAGCACGCCATCGTATGCGTTGCTCTCCTGTGGTTGCACCATTGATGATCGCTAAAATTTGACGGTCATCCACACGTGCGTTTTCGACTTGCTCAATCAAATCAGGACTGATGCCATTGAAGCGATATAACGCCATGATGCGAGGCGTGCTATAGCTATAAAGTGTAAATAAGCATACCATCAGCAATGCACCATAAGTCATGAAGCGCCAAAGCATACTCAACTTTTCGGATTTATCGTTGAGATAGCGGTAGCCTAAGCGAATCATCATTGCAAGCGGAATAGCTGTCAGGATAGCAGCAGCAGAGAGCGCTTCATAATAGTAGCGCGTGCTATAGCGTTGTGAGCCAATCCAATACAACATCTGAATGATGACTACGCTCCCAACAACTGATAATAACAACCATGTATAAGACACATGAGGCATTGTGCGTTCTTGAACCCAAACAATCAGTGGCAAAAAGAGCCATATCAACGCAGTTATCACCCAAAACCACGAAAAACCAACATCAGCAATAATTTGTGGATCAAGGTTCAAAATATCAGCAACGCGCCCGAAACCGAAGACATTAGCCGTAAGGTTGAATGGCAACCATACCCAGAAAAATGCCCCAATTGTCCAAAAGACGATCAGTGCAATATGCCCTATTTTACGCTGCTGTGCGA
Organism: Phototrophicaceae bacterium; assembly: GCA_049680565.1. Taxonomy (GTDB): domain Bacteria; phylum Chloroflexota; class Anaerolineae; order Aggregatilineales; family Phototrophicaceae; genus JAUZRW01. Next base: position 15,071 of record JBAUIA010000241.1, on the reverse strand, counting down.
ATAAGCCTAAGATGATCCCAAGCGGTAAGAGATAAAAACTATAGCCTTTGCCTGAGTAAGTATCCGATCCATTTTGGAAGTGGTCAACCATATCTGCGTTGATCGGCTCAACTTGCCATCCAAACAAATCAGCAGCCGTCAATGAAAGATCAAAACGAGCATGATTAATCGCTTTTTCAAGCCGATGAAAATTACGCCCACAACACTCCCCAAAGCCAATACGGTCATAATCCCAAACAAGTTCATACAAATTTTGTGTAGGGTCACCTGTCGCTGCATAGCTGAAGGCAGGAATTGAACTCGCTAATATCAGCGCAGCGCCTGATAATATCAATAAAGGCATAAGAACACGACTGAATGCCTTCAGGCGTTGCATAGCTTGTTCAGTGCGTACTAAGGGCATCAACACACGGATTGCACTCCATGCAATAAACGGTAAAGCAATCCCGAGCGTGGTTAAGGGGCGCGTTGCTGCTAAAACCCCTAATGATAAACCTGCAACCAATCCCCACCCATACCGATGATGCGTTTTCTCGATTCGCCAATACGCATAAATAAATAAGGTCGTAAAAAATAATCCTGTTGTATGGGACATCAAGCTAGCATTGAGCAATAAAGCAGCAGGTGAAAAAGCAACCAGCAAAGCAGCAATCACCCCGACATCAGGGTTGAAGATTTCACGCCCGAGCCGATACACTAAGGCAACTGTTAAGGCTGCAAATAAGGCGTTGACAATCTGCTCATAGCCTAATAATACGCCTAATGATAACAAGGCAGACCAACCGGGAGTATATTTACCGAAGCGATTACCTGTCGTAGAAGAATCGACTAAAAAGGGCTGCCAATAAACGGCTGTTGGTTGCGGACTCGTGACCACAACTTGCCCGCCAGCAAAAATACGCGCTTGATACAAATAAGCTAATTCATCTTCAAGATGCGGTAATCGTTCAAAGACACGTTCACTCACCAAAGCACTCATGAAAAAGGAAAAACTGATGATGATGAGTGCCACGATTTGATGCCATTTTATAGGTTGAGAAGTCTGGGTTTGTTTTATCATGTCGCTTATTATACACAGGTGTTAACGAGGCTTGTACGGCAAAATTTGATGAACTGCACTTTATGTGAAATAGACACGGATTTAAGCAACTGATAAACCTTTGTTGTACTTATTCTGCCATAAATAATGATACCAAATATGAAGTTAATTGATTTATAGTTAACGAAAAACTATCGAATGAGCCTATTTGTCAATTCAAACACAATGAAATCTTCATAAGTTTACCGTTTAATAACAGTAGATGCTTTTAGTAATGAACTTAAATTTTGGGGTGGCATACGATGGATAAAATTCTGATTGTTGAAGATGATGTAAAAACTGCTAATTTATTGCGCGTTTATTTGAAGCAAGCAGGCTATAAAGCCGAAACTGCTAATGATGGCTATACAGGGCTTGATCTTGCACGACGGATGCAACCTGATCTTGTGGTATTAGATTTGATGCTACCGAACCTTGATGGACTCGATATTTGTCGTTTGATTCGTCTCGAAAGTAGTGTACCAATTATCATTCTGACGGCAAAATCAACCGAAGATGATGTATTACGCGGTTTAGAACTCGGTGCCGATGATTATATTGCCAAGCCATTTAGCCCGCGTGAAGTCGTTGCGCGTGTGAAAACTGTTTTGCGCCGTGTACAAGATGGTACAGGGACGAATGGTCAAAAAGAATTACAATTCGGCGACCTTGCCATTAACCTCACCCGCCATGAAGTTGCAATTGAAGGTGCTGTTGTACATTTAACCCCTAAAGAATTTAAGCTACTAGAAACACTTGCCAAAGAACCCGGACGCGCCTTCACACGCTTAGAATTAGTCGAACGTGCCTTCGGTTACGATTATGAAGGCTTAGAGCGCACGGTAGATGCTCATGTGATGAATCTGCGTAAAAAGATTGAGCATGACCATACCAATCCAAATTATGTTGAGACTGTTTATGGGGTTGGGTATCGCTTTATGGAAAGACGCATCTAATGTTTTATAGTTTGCGGTTTGGGATATTGTTAGCAATGCTCGCGGTTGCTGCGGTTACAATTACCACAGTAACAATCTTCGTGGGTGCGACGACTCGTGCTGAGTTTTATGCGTATGTTGAAGCTGGACGCGAATTGCGCCAAGATCGCTTAGAGCAAGCCTTGGTTATCTGGGGGGATTCCAATACCAACATTACAGGTTTAGAAGTATTCGGCTCAGTCCAATTTTTATCCGATGATTTACAAACACAAACCAGCAATTATCGTATTCGTACCCTCGGGACGATTGCTTATCTTGAGCAGATTGGCAATGAGCCAATTGGAAGTGCTGGTGAAGTCCTACGCTTGGAGCTTTCGCCTGATGGTGAAATGCTAGTCTATCAAGGGCAAGAGATTGTGGGGAGTGTCATCGTTGACCCTGTACCTGATTTAGAGCTTGAACTCGCAGAACGTGCTTTCTTTAATACAGTAAACTGGACATTGGTCATCACAGCAATTGTTGCCGCAGGGGCAGCGATTATCTTAACTGTTATTTTATCTCGGCGGATTTTGCACCCCGTTGCTGCCCTCACATTAGCTGCGCGTCGCATGGAAAATGGCGATTTTGACCAACGGGTTAAGGTTTATGCCACAGGTGAAATTGGGGAGCTATCCCATGCGTTTAATGCGATGGCAGAAGCGCTTAATCGCAATGAGGGCTTACGGCGAAATATGGTCACAGATATTGCACATGAATTACGCACGCCCCTTACGAATATTCGAGGCTATCTGGAAGCCATTCAAGATGGTGTGCTTGATGCAGATGCCGAAACGGTTGATATGCTGCATGAAGAAGCCGTGATGCTCAACCGCCTCATCCAAGATTTACAAGAACTTGCCCTCGCAGAAGCTGGCGCACTGCATATTGAAATTCAAGAGATCGCCTTAGAAAGTGTTGTTGACCAAACGATTGTTGCAACACTTGCCAGTGCCAAAGCGAAAAATATTACGCTAGTTTCAGATTTACCTGAATCACTCCCATCTGTCTATGCAGATCAACGGCGTGTTGGACAAATTTTGAGGAATCTCATCAACAATGCGATCATTCATACGCCTATTGGTGGCACAGTACGGGTGAATACCGATATTTTCCTGAATGAAATTGACATCAGTGTGACCGATACAGGCGATGGTATTGATGCCGATCATCTGCCCTATTTATTTGAACGCTTTTATCGTGTTGATCCATCCCGTAGTCGGGCAACAGGTGGTGCGGGTCTCGGTTTAGCCATTGTGAAAAATCTTGTTGAAGCCCAAGGCGGACGGGTGCATGTTGAGAGCATCAAAGGTAAAGGGGCAACCTTCTCATTTACCTTACCCCGTCAAAAAATGCCGTTGAGATGATGTATCTAATGGACTTGCTATGACTTTTTAGCCAAAAGTGCCGTAATACAAGCATTGACAGACTAACAATGGTAGAATATCAGCTATGCTATAATCAAAATTATCAAAAAGAAGGTATATCATGGCTGATAATTCACGCTATAAGAAAATCATTGTTCCAATTGATGGCTCTGGGTGGAGTGAACGCGCTATCCCACATGCGGTTGATATTGCCCGCACCAATGATGCCGAGATAATTTTATTACATGTGTTCATACCGCCAGCAGGAGATTATGTTGGGGAAATTGCACTTGCAGGGCAAGAAGAAGGTTTGATGGCATTACGAGAAGATACCAAACAGAAATTGATGGCGTTGCGCGGTCAAGTACGGGCTGAAAAAGTCAATGCACGGGTACAATTGATTGAAGGAACAGGCGTTGCAGGGATTATCTGTGATTATATCAATGAAGAAAATGCAGATTTAGTTGTGATGAGTTCGCATGGTCGTACAGGTGTTACACGTTGGTTATTTGGGAGTGTCGCGCATAAGGTTATGCAAGGTGTTAACGTGCCTGTGCTGATTATACGTCCAGATAAAGATTAATTCTCAAACACGATCCCTCTTTTATGATGCGCTTATAGGCAAGTCATGGAAGGGGGATCGTCGTTTTTTCACATACTGTGTAATGTCTAGCACTGCATCAGCAACTTGTTGTTGTTCTTGTGATGGTAGATTTAAGGCTTTGTATTCATCTTCATCTAGTGTGAGCAAATCGCCTGATGGTTTCACGAAGATGTCAAGTTCAAGATCATCGGAGCGAACAGTATCTTCCTCGATAATAGCAGGTCGCGTGATGTTGCAATAATACCCCTTGAGTGTCTGGTGATCTCGATCAATTACCTGAAACACATTATACCAACGCTCACGATAAAACCATTCAATGAAGGTATCGCCTTGCTTGAGAGTAACATACCCTAAGTCACGGGTTGCGAGTTGGAAAATTGCACGAATACAAACATAGTCATCGCTACGATCCATCACTGTTCCAGTATATTTTAAGACTTCTTCACCCAGATGGTTACACTTAATCACTGTAAAGGTCATGCTCGCCCTACCGTATGCACATACAATAATAACCCAGATGTAAATGTGACCGTTGCTTCAGTCTTTAGCATCACATTGCTGATACCACGCGCAGGACCTAATGATAGTGTTTCATTGGAAAGTGGATATTGTAAGCCGATGGTTGTAATCCCTTGCACATTGCCACTGATTGGAATCAATGAGATTGTATCGCCTTGTTGTCCAATCAGGTGATGTGTTGCTGGCATAAGCAAGCGTAACATTTGATTGCCAGCGACAATCGCAATATCAATAGCCGCGAGTTGTGGTAAGCCTAATAAGTACACATTGGCGAGCATGTGGTCAAACCGTCCACCCATTGCCCCAATAATGCGTATCCATGTTGCACCTTCGGATACAGCATACTGTAAAGCTAGTTCGAGGTCTGTTTCATCTTTTTCAGGTGGATAGCGATGAATGGTCACGCCATTTGATTCTAGTTGCGTAATATAATCTGGTGATAGTGAATCAAGATCACCAATTAGCGTATCTATCGTTTGACCATAAAATTGGGCGTTATATGCGCCGCCATCAGCAGCAATAATCCGTGATATACCTGACTCAGATAAGGCGCGATGTACCATCACGCCTCCGTCAATATCACCATTTGCAAATAATAGAGTTTTCATTGTGATTGTGACTTATCGGCTTCTACGTTGCCAACCAGTCTTGTCTTTTTCGATTTTACTAATATCAGGTAAGGTCAAGAAATCATTGGCAATACGTGCGAATTGGTCATACTCCAGCATTGGGAAATGACGAACCCCATCTAGCTCAATCGGCACAAACATATCGGGTTTATCACGGGTCAAATACTCCCACACAGCACTTTTGGGCGCAGCGACAATGGGGTCTTTCTTGCCATGTATGGCTAAGATAGGCGCTGTCGCACGCCGTAAATCATCAAGGAATGTGCCTGCGCTAAATTCTTCAGATGATGTTATTAGGATGTTATCATCTGATTTTTCAACATCAGCCTTTAGCTTATCAAATTCTGGTTCTTTTTTATCAAAGCATTTTTCGAGCAAATTAATAACTTTATTGCCTTTAAAAGCATCATAAAGGGGATTGTTATCTGGATTTTTCTTACGATCACGTTCTTCCGCAGCACGGCGTAAAGCATCTCGATCAATATTTTCAGTCGCGGGACGATTAATTGTCGGAAGTTCATGGAATGGTGTGTAAATCCCTGATGATGTTGAGCTACTGACAATTGTCTTATCAGAATCTGATCCTTGATTGATGAGTGTTTTATCGTTTGTACCCATAACATCTTCAATGCTTGGTGCTAAAGAATAGCGATCTCTATTTGCTGTTAGCATCTGGCGTGTGCCAGCAGGAGAGCGTGTTGCAAGGTCGCCCGGATCAAACAAGGGCATACTGTTTAGCATCATTCGTGCGACTTTATCAGGATTACGGTCTGCAAATTTCAAGATCACCATTGCACCAAAACCATGCCCAATCATCGCTGCTTTAGGAATCCCTAATTGGCTGAGGAATGTTTCGAGCATATCGACTTGTTTATCGATACTATAGTGTTCTTTATTTTTAGAGCTATCACCAAAGCCGATCAAATCAACAGTATAGACACTAAACGAGGTATGCAAGCGTTGCATTAACGGAATCCAGTATCGCCATGAGCCTATCCAGCCATGTACTAAAATCACTGGACGACCTCGCCCTAATTTTTCGTAATGAATTAAGTCTCCACCGATAGTAATGGCGCTCATAAATCTTATTTCACTTCCACTTGTAGGCGTATTAACAACATCAAACGCCCCATTTTTCCAATATTTCTGCTACACGTTGTATCAATACGACTGTTTCAAAGGGCTTGACGATATATTCATCAGCCCCAGCTTCAATACCTTGATCTTTTTCTTCATCTTGCCCTTTTGCAGATAAGATGACCACAGGAATATGTTTGGTTGTCTCGTTGGCTTTGATGGCTTTACAGGCTTCATATCCTGTCATTTTAGGCATCCGTACATCGGTCATCACCATATCAGGGATGATTTCCAGCGCTTTGGCAACTGCTTCTTCGCCGTTAGCAACATCGGTAATTTGATGCCCTGCTAGTGTCAGTGTAAATTTGATAAGTTCTCGAATATCGCGTTCATCTTCTGCGATGAGGATATGCGCCATATCATTAATCTCCCGCTACCGATTGTGTTTCATCAACAATTGGAAATTCTGCTGTTGATGTTCTATAACTCGGTTGTTCTATAGGTAATCGAATAAAAAAGGTCGTTCCAACACCCACTTGCGATTCAAACCAGATGTCACCATGATGCAAATAAACAAGATCACGCGCTAAAGATAAGCCTAAACCCGTTCCTGCGACATCGAGTTCAACAGCCGTAGGATCATGCCGTTCAAAGCGTCGCCATGCTGCGTCTTTGAAATCTTCAGGGATACCGACACCTGTATCAGCAACTTCAATCTGGATAGAATGACTATCATTACGTTGATAAACATTGACTGCCACGCTACCGCCAGCGCGTGTGTAATTGAAAGCATTATCGACGACATTGGAAATCACTTGTACTAGCTTATCACGGTCTGCGCGGATTTTGGGAAGATTTTCCTCAATGGTTGTTTGAACCACAATCGCCTTATCCAAATTAGATGGCATATTGCTGTGTTTTTCCATAATCGGTTCGATGACGGAATCAATATCAAGCAAACCCATATGGAGTTTATCTTCGCCACTATCCAGTTTCGATACGCGCAAGACATCATCAACCAAGGCAGCTAGGCGATCTGTATTTTCTTTGATGGTGCGAATCATACTCAATTGTGTTTCATCGAGTGAATCTGCACCCATCATCAAGAGTAGATCCGTATAGCCCTTAATCGGTGTGAGTGGTGTACGGAATTCATGCGATACGTTTTCAATGAATTTGGATTTTGCACGTTCAGCCTCAACATCGCGCGTAATATCACGGAACACAGAAACTGTTCCCAAGAATAGATCACCAATGTATACAGGCGATAGCTGTGCTTGGATAATTTTATCCCCAAACTCAAGGCGTTCTGAGACGAGTTGATTACCACCTTCTGCTGTATCAACTTCTGACCAGTTAATCATCATCTGATTCAGTTTTACGCCAGCTTGACCATACATGCCACCGAGCTTATTAACCTGTTGCCCAATAGCTTGTTCGCGTGGTAGTTCTAGGATACGTTCGGCAGCATTATTGAACTGGATAATCTCGCCATTGGCATCGGCAAGCATCACACCATCAGTGATGGATTCAACAATAGCACCATGTTTCTGGGCTTCTTCTTGCTCACTACGGAGTAATTTACCCATGCGTTCGGCTTGGTCACGAATCAATTGGTACAAATCAGCACTATTGATTGAGGCAGCAACCTGAGTTGCAGCAGGGACAAGCAATTTAAGGTGATTTTCGGTAAAGGCAGCGACTCGCTTACTCATCAGTACCATCACACCCATTGGATCTTCATTGTTTTCGAGCATAACGGCAAGTGCTGAACGCAAGCCTGTTGCGCGTCCACGTTCATCCCAATATTCTTCTTCATTGAGATCATCGACGAGAACAACATTATCGCCTGATACATCGTAATGAATCAGCCATTCTGCTAGACCTTCAGCAGGATGGGTACGAACATCTTCATCTTCAAGGTAGATGATATGATTAGGATTAATCCATGCACGCGAGTAGAGATTATCGGTTGCAGGATCACTGAGCATAATAACGCCATCATCGGCACCAACGGCTTTACTCACCATACCGAGTGACCGTTCGAGCAATTGCTCCATATCGAGTGTACGTGCCAATTCTGATGTAATTTGATAGAGCTTATCGAGACGATCACGTTCTTCTTCAAGCTCAATAGATTGCGCTTCGAGTTGCTCTGTACGTTGATGAACTTCTTTTTCTAGGTTGGTTGCGGATGCTTGAATCTGACCAAATAGACGTGCATTTTGGATAGCAGCCCCTAATTGTGAACCAACAGTGGTCAAGATACGATCATCATTGATATTGAAGGTACGTTTGATGGTTTTATTACGGATCGCCAAGACACCCAGAATGGTATCGCCTGATTTGAGCGGCACACCCATATACGATTTAATATCGCCTTCGCCATTGCTAAGTTTCATACTACGGCGGAGTTCTTCGATACTAAAGTAATCATCATCAAGGCTGAGGGCATGTTTCTTCTTGATAATATAAGAAACTTCGTCATCTCCCAATGGACGCGATGGAATATGAAATTCAGTACCATCTTCTTTAACGGCGAGTGGAAAATTAATTTGTTGTGCCTCGTCATCATATAGAGCGAGGTATAGTTCCTCGGCGCGTGTTACTTGTGGTACTTGTTCCCGAATAATCGGTAACATGGCATCAAGGCTGAGGGTTGATGAGATCGATTGGCTCAACTGATTGATTGTCAACAATTCTTCAAAGCGTGCTGTCGTTTCTTGTGTCAGACGCGCATTTTCAATTGCAATTGCCACCTGCGACCCTAAAGCACGCGCAAGGCGTAATTTTTGTTGGGTAATACTCTCTTCGTTATTGGATGTTTGGTCGAGTTGAATGAGACCAATCGCTTGGTCACGCACCACCAATGGAACAATCATGCGAGCGCCAACATTTGCAATCCGCATTTCTTCCAGTTCTTTAGGATATGGCGGTAGGCGTTCTTCATCATCAACATCAATGATAACCATCACTTCGCGGTCACGGAGTGATTGAGCGCGTGCGAGGTAATCACTAACGCTATAGGTTGTTCCGATGGGTAACGTAAGATCATCGCCATTACGATTACCACTGAACTGCACTTCAAGTTCATTATCAATCTCATTCCAGATCATGATAGTGGCATCTTCCATTTCGAGCGCACCAAACATAAGTTCAGCAACCGCATGGAAAACTTCGTTAATATCACGGGTGAGCGAGGTTGTGCGTGCTGCTTCCAGCAATGTACCGAGTTCATTGGTACGTTCGTAAGTTTGTTCAAAGAGATCCGCATTCGCCAATGCAATCGCTACTTGGCTCGCAAAAGCAAACGCAACGTTGTGTTCTTGGCGCGAATCGTAGGCATGTGGTTCATCACGTTCAAGTGTGAGCATACCAACAACATGCCCTTGGTTGACGAGTGGCACACCCATCCAACTTTGTGTTTTGGATTGTTGCCCAATATCTACTTTTGGCACATCATCTTCAGATACACCAATAACACGTTGTGAGTCTACAACAGCATTGAGTGCGCCATAATCTTGAATCAGAACGCGGAAACCATCTTCCAAGATATTTGGATTGGATAATCCTGCGCCCCCTTCCAAAACCATGTGTGAGCCTGTACGCTTCCAAACCGCCATCGTATCAAATGGGATAATCCAGCCCATCTCATCAAGTGCTAGTGCAATGACTTCTTCGCGTTCGAGTGATGCAGTAATACGTGTTGAAACTTCTGTGAGCGCTGCAAGTTGATTGGCACGCGCATCCATCGCTGCTTCAAGTTTTGAGCGTTCAGAAACATCTTCAACTAAAAGAACCGCCCCACGAATTTGTGTGCCTGCCCGTAATGGATAAATGTAGAAGTTACGTACTACCGAATTTTTGGCATCTACCGATGACGATTGATCGAAGCGTTCGCGCGGTTCACCTTCTGTAAGTACAAATTCAACATCATCACGTAAGAGTTCTGCGAGATCAGGTTGGTATTCAAACAAATCCAAGCCTTGAGCGCCATCATCCCAATGATAGGTTGTCCGCATGAATTGGTTGACTGTGATAATCCGTCCTGCATTATCAAGCACAACAATCCCTTGTTGGATGGATTCTACAACGGAACGATTGAGGATTTGTAGATTAACCGCTTGATTGAATAAGCGTGCATTTTGTACGGTACTAGCGACTAGTTGCGCTGCACGAATCAGAAGTTGTTGGGTTTCTTCATCATAAGCATTACTGATATTGCTACCAATGTGCATCACACCAAGAATTTCACCTGCGGAAATCATCGGTAGGTACATACTCGTTTTTTCGCCTTGTGAGAACACGCTACGCAGATCATCAAAGCGTTCGGCAGATTCAAGGTCTTTAGCAAGATAGAGACGTGGTTGACGCGTATCAAAAATATGACCAAAGGCGGTATCTGTTAAATTACTCCGTTGGCTTTGCGATACAATAATCGAACCAGCTTCGTCATACACTGCACGAATATAGTCAAAGGCTGAATCAGGTTCATTAACCAGTACCATTGTGATGCGATCAAGCGTCACTAAATCACGCATACCGTGCGTCAGTTGTTCGGTAATATCGCGTAGATCGAGCGTACCTGCAATAGATTCTAGCGTATCATTGAGTTTCGACTCTTGTTCGGCGTTGCGTTGGCTATCGCGGAATAAGCGTGTATTCTCGATCATGGTACTGGCTTGGTGTGCAAAAATTTCTAATACTTCGATGACACCACGATCAGGGCGTTTGCTATTATATGGTCGATCTAAGGACATTAGACCCAGCAAGTTACCACCTTGTCCTTTGATCGATACCAATAACATATCGCCATCATGCCACCATGATTGCCCTTTAGGATTCAGGCTACGGTTACCTGCATACGCAGCACTTACAGCAGGAACAGCTTCGGTATACCAATTTTCGAGTTGTTGTGCAGGGAAGAAATAAGATTCACTCTGTGCGTACTCCTCTTTGAGTAAGTCAGCAAGTGCTTCTTTTGATACTGCAATATCTTTACCTGTATTGAAGGCATCCAGTGGCATACCCGCTTGTGATAAGCGACTGAGATCACCTGTTTCTTCATCAACAATCATCATCAGTACAGTATCAAAGCCGATAGATTGTTGAATGCTATATGCAATTGCTTCTAGCACAAATACAGGTTCAGTATTGGTTTGAACCATTTGCCCAAGTTCAAAGATGCGATTCAATTGATCGACACGTTGGCGTAAACGTTCACCACGCTCGCGTTGTTGTTCATAGAGTTGGCTATTTTGATACGCTAACGAGGCTTTTGCAGCCAATGTCATCAAAAATCCTGATGCACGGCTATCAAAAACACCCGCCTTATTGGCATATACATGGATAACCCCTACAATTTCATCATTGTAGATGATACCTGCCGCAGCAGCAGATTGTGCGCCTTGAGGAGCAGCTTTTATTTTGCTATCTGCATAATCTGGAATGATAATCGGTTCTGTACCAACACTTTCCAGCACTTTAGCTTCAATCGGTAGGAATCCATCACCATTGATAACATCCCCAACACGACGGTCAAGTTCTGGTTCTGCAAAATTAAGAAGTTCAACTTCAGGGCGGAATAGTGCAATCGTTGCCCCATCGCCATATGTTGCTTTAATCGCTTCTTCGCGGATGACCGCTAAAATTGAATCCAGATCAACTGTTAGCGTGAGTTCGGTACTAACGCGTGCAATCGCATCAAGCTCTTCAACACGACGGCGTAGATTTTCACCTGTTGCTTCAAATAAGAGCAAGCGTTCAACCGATGGTGCAATCTGTGCAGCAAGCGTACTAAATGTTTGAATATCGCTATCATTATAATTTGTATCCCGATTAGCGATTGCAATTTCACCGATTTGACGATCACCGACATTGAGTGGTACAACCGCAAATTTATTGATCTCGAAACGGTTGGCGGTACGCGCATAAGCCGATGGTACACGGCGATCTGTACTCACATTGTTCGAGATGAGGTACTTACCAGAGCGTGCAGGAATATTCTCATAACCTGATTGTGTCAAATCTTGAATAATTGCATCTTGAATATTCAGTCCATAAGACCAGCGCGGATAGGTAACGAGTGTATTGCTGTTGTAATCGACAACACTGATATAGACCAATGGACTATTCGTAATATTAGCAACTTGCTCAAGGACTGGTTGATACGATTCTTCTGTAGAGATGATCGAACTAGCGAGTTCTGCAACTGAACGCAAACCTTCTGCTTGGTTCGCACGCATTTGAACCTCACGGTAAAGGCGTGAATTTTCGATGATGGATGCAGCTTGGGTTGCAAAAATCAGCAATAAGCGGGCATCTTTTTCATCAAAATCGCTGCCATCACTTTTATTGGATACTTGAACAACCCCAATGCGTCGTCCACCTGCGGACATGACAGCGATCAAGGTTTTTCGCACCCCTGCACGCTCTGCCATAGCATCTAAGCCGGTTTCAAAGACCAAAGTATCGCTTTCAACACGGTTGCTATACCATGATTCTTCATCATTCCAGAGTTGCTCCATGACAGAGCCTGATGGAATCGGAATATGATAATCACCCACGAGGTCGTCATCAATACCAAAGAATGGCATTTGGCTCACTAGAGTACGGCTATCTTCATTGTAGAGTAAGACACCACACATCGTACTACCTGTTAAGCGAGCAATCCGTTCAGAAATTGCTTGATAAAAATCACCTTCATGGCTCAATGCGCCAATTGCGTGAGTCATTTCTTGCAAGCCAACGAGTTCGTTATCAATGCGACGTTCACGCTGATACAAGCGCACATTTTCAACAACAATAGCCGCTTGTGAGGATAAAACGCGCAAATTCTGAATGTCATTCGGCATGAAGCCGCCTTCAGTGCGCTTATTGCTAATCGCCATAATACCAATACGCTCACCAGCGATTTGTAATGGGAATAGGGCTGTGTTATCAATCCCTGCTGCATCAACAATAAAGCCAAAATTGAGCGTTTCAACTAAGGGTTCATCGCGGACATCGTTGGATACCCAATACGGTTGATTACGCCAAATATCGCGTTGAGGGCTATCGGTTGGTAATGGAATTACAATCCGTTCAGCGACACTATCAATCAAACCAAAAAATGGCATTTGTGGTATAAGGGCTTGGCGCGTAGCATCATAGATTAAGACACCACACATATCGGCATCGAGTAATTTTGCCATGCGTTCATTGAGCAATTTGTAAATCGGTTCTGAGCTACCATCGCCTTTAGATTGCTCCGTAATTTGTTGCAAACTCGCAATATCACGAATACGATCTTCTTGTTTAGCATAGAGTTCTGCATTACGGACAGCTTGCCCAACAGCTTTATTGACCGCTTGCAAGAGCGAAACAGTCTCGGGGGCATAATGATTTTCATCATTGCTAAATAAGGTCAATGTGCCGATAAAGTCTTGACCAATCCAAATAGGCACACCTACAGCACTTTGATAAGGAACATCTTTCATGATGACTTGTGTATTGACACGATCACCAGAGCCACCAATGAGCAAGGGTTGATTATGAAGTGCCATCCACCCTGCAATGCCTTGTCCTTTATCGTACCCACCGCCTTGTGAGGCAATCGTCAGCAGATAACGTGTATCACCAATCCAGCCCCGTTGGGTCAAGAAATTAGATTTGTCATTCCAAATACAAATTTCGCCTGCATCAGAGGGCAAGGCTTTGTTGAGGATTTCAAGCAATACTTGCAAGGCAAGCTCGACACCCATGCCTGCATTAACGGTTTCGCCAATTTCATTGATGATGCGTATGGTCGTTGAAACATCCATAACACCTGCTGCTTGTGCAGAGGGTGTGGACACATCTTGATGCGTGAGTTCACGCATGACGACCATCATACGATTACCATCTTCTGACGGCATGTAATGCGAGGTTGCTTGTACCCAGCGATCAGCAAATTCAAAGGCAGCTTCACCTTCTGAAGTCAGTAAATCGAAGAAGCGCTCAGTCGGTTTGACTAAAGCGATAATATCTTCGAGGGTGGGTTCGATCCCATCCAACTGAAGCCATGATTGCGTGATTGGATTGACATGGAGCAATGCGCCTTGTTCGGATGTCACAATCATCGCATTTTTGGTTTGCCGATTATCGGATGATCCGCGCCGAATCATCTCCTCAACACCTAAATTTCTTGCATCCTCATGCTGGCGAATCCACCAGAATAAGCCTCCAACAATTAGGAGACCCATGACAATGGCTATTAATGCAAAACTACCCATAATTACCTAACCCAACGACTCAACGGATTGGTTAGCATGGCATGAAACAATCATTTACCATGCTGTGAGAATATCACTACTACCATCATCTGAACTGGTATCACCACTCAATTTACGACGGCGATCATCGGCTGCTAATTCGGTGATTTCCCGAATATCAGAAAATTGATGCGTGCGTGTTGAAACTGAGCCAATCGCCAATGTCATCAATTCTTTTTGGTCATCACCAACGAGCATATAACCGCGTTCACGGTCAATGAACGAATAGTGTTGTTGAATTTCTGTAGCAAAACGGTCTTGTAGCGAATCAACCAATGGATCAGTTGTATCTGCTTGTGAAATAATGACAAAATTATCTGGTCCGGGATGTCCTGCAAAATCGTCCGATGTGCCGTGTTGTTCGAGCATATCGGCAACCATCAAAGCCGTTGCACGTAGGACTTCATCACCCGCTTGACAACAATAGAACTCTTTAAAGGAATCAAAGTTGATGATTTTCACATCAATATAGCTCCAATCAGCATCTTTACGCATTAATTCGCGCAGATGTTCTTCGATTGGCGCACCTGTTGGG
>JBAUIA010000240.1:0-14761 GCA_049680565.1 Phototrophicaceae bacterium | reverse complement strand
AAGTGAATCACATCAGGATGCGTCCAATCCTCAAAATTATTAGCGATGCGTTCCACATCTGCCCAAGTGGGGTTGTTCCAATGTGCAGGATGATTTGTCGCTGCCCGTTGATGCCAGCGTGTTTTCCATAGGATTTCATCGGAGCAGGTACAATATACAGGGATAAATTTTGCACCTGTTGTTTCGGCTATGGCTTGAACGTCATCCCGAAAACCTTGTTTACCGAACACTGCATCTAGCACACAACCGACACCAATATTTAATTGCACGCGTGCCATCTCCAGCGTCCATAAGTAGCCATCAACGGTATTTTCTGTCACGAGTCCCTGTTGAAACAAAAATCGTTGTGTGTCATCACGAGCAAAATATGGAATTTGATAGTGTTTTGCAATCAATTTCGCTATGGTCGATTTACCGCTTGCTGGTACTCCTGAAAACATGAAAAAATACATATTCTATCGCTCACTAAGTCACTAAATCATGCTAATAGTTTAGGTCAATTCAATAAAAAGAGCGTATCCAATCGGATACGCCCTTCAATCGTCAGATTGCTAACTCGCTGAAATGCTGATTAGCTAACTTAGCTTTGCATCATGCCACGGAGTACATATTGCAAGATACCACCATGTTTGTAGTAATCGACTTCTACAGGGGTATCAAGGCGTACGGCTGCGTTGAATTTGGTCACTGTGCCATCTTCGGCGGTTGCAGTGACTTCGAGGGTATCCCCTGCTTGGATGTCATCGGATACAGGGATGTCAATTGCTTCATAGCCTGTCAAACCGAGTGATTCCCATGTTTGACCATCGACAAATTGCAATGGTAGGACACCCATCATGACGAGGTTACTACGGTGAATGCGTTCGTAGCTTTCCACGATGACCGCTTTAATGCCTTGTAGCAATGTACCTTTAGCAGCCCAATCACGGCTAGACCCCATGCCGTAATCTTTACCACCCAGTATAACGAGGTCTGTGCCATCTTCTTTATATTTCAAGGATGCTTCATAGAAAGATGTTTCTTCGCCACTTGGCAGATGATAGGTCACGTTACCTTCACTACCCGGTACAAGTTTATTACGCAAGCGCACGTTACCAAATGTACCGCGTGTCATCACACGATCATTACCACGACGTGAGCCATAGCTATTGAAATATTGCGGTTCAACATCATGATCCATCAAGTATTTTGCAGCAGGACTATTGACTGCAATTGCACCAGCAGGTGAGATATGATCGGTTGTTACACTATCGCCGAATAAACCAATCACACGCGCTGATTTAACAGCTTTAAGTGGTGCAGGTTCAGCAGGCATATCAATGAAGAATGGTGGTTCTTGAATATAGGTACTATCTTCATTCCATTGATAAACAGCACTATCAGGGCTAGGAATTTCATTCCATTTTTCGTTACCTGTGTAGGTATTACCATATTGTTCAGTATACATTTGAGCCGTTACACTGCTTTGTACAACTTCCAAGATTTCTTGGCGTGTCGGCCAAATATCACTGAGGAAAACATCATTGCCATCTTGGTCTTGTCCGATAGGGTCATTGTTGATGTCCACATCAACTGACCCTGCGATAGCGTAAGCCACAACAAGTGGTGGTGATGCGAGGAAATTTGCACGCACATCAGGACCAATACGACCTGCAAAGTTACGATTACCACTCAAGACGGATGTTGCAATTAAATCACCTTCATGCACAGCATCTCGCACAGCATCAGGTAAAGGACCACTATTACCAATACAAGTGGTACAACCATAGCCAACCGTATGGAAACCAAGCGCTTCAAGTGGCTCAGTCAGACCTGCTTTATCGAGGTATTCAGTTACAACTTTAGACCCCGGTGCTAAACTAGTTTTCACATATGGTTTGCTGGTAAGCCCTTTTTCAACGGCTTTTTTAGCGAGCAATCCTGCTGCAACCATCACTGATGGGTTACTCGTATTGGTGCAAGATGTAATCGCAGCAATAACAACATCACCATGTCTCATATCGAGTTCTACGCCGTTATCAGCATAGCGACCTGTTTTAGCCAATTGCTCAGGACTGAGTTCAAAGCCTTGTGGACCTTGTGGTGCTGTCAAAACTTGATTGAATTTGCTTTGAAGGTCTTTCAGCAAGATACGATCTTGTGGACGCAATGGACCTGCAACACTGGGTTCAACTGTGCTGAGATCAAGTTCCAAAGTATCGTTGAAAACAGGATCAGCCGTATCATCAGTGCGATATAAACCTTGCTCTTTTGAATAACGTTCGACTAGGGTGATGGTTGCCTCATCACGCCCTGTACGACGCATGTAGCTCAGAACTTCGTCATCAACAGGGAAGAAACCCATTGTTGCGCCATATTCTGGTGCCATATTTGCAATTGTTGCACGGTCAGGGAGTGTCATGCTGCTCAAGCCACTGCCATAAAATTCAACAAATTTGCCAACGACACCTTTTTTACGCAGCATCTGTACAATCACCAATACGAGATCCGTAGCTGTTGCCCCTTCAGGTAATTGTCCTGTCAATTTAAAGCCAATCACTTCTGGCATCAACATATAGACAGGTTGCCCAAGCATTGCTGCTTCAGCTTCGATACCACCAACACCCCAACCAAGCACACCCAAGCCATTAATCATGGTTGTATGGCTATCTGTACCAACTAAGGTATCAGGGAGCGCAACTTTGCCTTCACCATGTGGATCATCATATAATTGGACAACATTCGCCAAATATTCGAGATTTACTTGATGCACGATACCTGTTGCAGGGGGTACAACTTTGAAATTATCGAATGCTTTTTGTCCCCAGTGCAAAAATTCGTACCGTTCACGGTTACGGACAAATTCTCGTTCGGCATTGATTAAGATTGCATCACTGCTACCAAAAGCATCCACTTGAACGGAATGGTCAATCACAAGATCAACAGGAACGAGTGGGTTAATTTTTTTAGGATCGCCACCTAAGCGTTCCATTGCACTACGCAGCGCAGCCAAATCAACAACTGCTGGCACACCTGTAAAATCTTGCAAGATAACCCGTGCAGGACGATAAGGAATTTCTACAGGATTTGGATTATCACCATCCCAATTTGCAATATTTAGCACATCATCTTCTTTAAATTGTGTGCCATCAAGGTTACGAAGGGCATTTTCTAGCAAAATCTTAATGCTAACTGGCAAATTTTCAATATTACCGATACCTTGTTCTGTTAGTTTGCTCAGACGATAGATAATGGCTTCACCACTACCTGTATCAAACGTACCGCGAGCGCCAAATTTATCTGTCATAGAATTTGAGTCCCTCTTGACTGTATTAAACTGTAAAATAGTTGGCTGCAATGCTCATTGTTAAGCACTTAGCAGATGCGAAAATAACTTTTATTCTATTGTACCGAACTTAGCTTAGTTTTTTGAGTCAGACTTACGACCCATCAAAATAATATGGTGGTTCACAAAAGATGCTTTATCGCTAGTCCATGCTTCTGGTTGCATCCATGCTTTAATTGTATCAGATGCGACATCTAGCAAGTTAATCAATTGAGCAATTGTTACATCATCGTTACCTTGTCGCTTTGCCCATGATAACAATTGATGACGTTTCGTTAATTCATGTGTTTTTGCCACAGTCAGCCCTACATCTTCAAACATGCTTATCCATGCTTGTGCAGAATATGCCTTATTATGACTAGGATCACGCAGTTTTTCAAAGGCATCCGCAAAAGTTGCAACAGAAGTATCAGCAGATAAGACATGATCTTGTACCAGTAAGATACCATTTGGTTTTAGCACTCGCGCAGATTCGCGCACAAATTGAGCTACATCAGGGAAATGATGGGGTGCAATTCGGCAGGTCACCAAATCAAATTGAGCATCCTCAAATGGTAAATCTTCAGCATCGGCTACTTTAAATTCTACATTAGATATGCCCTGCCCAATAATAAATTTTTCAGCCGATTGTAACATAGCTGGGGTTAAATCTGTTGCAATGACAGAGTCAACATAAGGTGCAAATTTTAAAGCTGTATGTCCGCCACCAGTTGCAATATCAAGTACATGCCATGAGCGCTCTGGTTGTGCGAATTCAATTAGTAGATCAAGGTCTGCTCCTTTTGCATGGGTGATACTTGTTACATAATCATCTGCAAATTCTGAATAACGTTGTTTATTTAAATCTTTGGCATCCGACATTCTAAAAGCTCCTTTATATATAGGTTTTTGTATCAAATTTAAGTGACTTTCTATCCGTTACTATGATGATATGCGCTTTTATGTCATAATAGTAGCTAATTTTACAATGGATAACTATAAATATTATTTATAGTGAGGGTGCGATGGAAATTGGACAACTCGAAGCATTTGATCGTGTAGCGCGTGATGGTAATTTTACCCGTGCTGCGGAAGCAATGGATTTAACTCAACCTGCCGTTAGTACAAGAATTGGCTTATTAGAAACAGAATTGGGTGGACAATTATTTGAGCGTAGAGGACGAACGCTCTTATTAACCCCACTCGGCGAACGCTTCTTGCCTTATGCTCAACGCATGATTGCATTACGAGATGATGGCTTACAAGTCGTGAAAGATTTTCATGCAGGGGTTCATGGACAAGTTAAGATAGCAGCACCAACCCCTTTTTTACTCAGTTATATGATTGATACTTTGAGCCAATTCCGAATAGAACATCCTGCTGTTGATATTCTCATCCGAGAACGTAATAAAACAACAATTTTTGATTTATTATTAGATAACACAATGACATTGGGCTTAGTGAATGCACCTGTTTTTGCACGCGAGATGGTTCAATTATTGCGCTTACGTGATCCTATCGTTCCAGTTGCGGGGGCGAACCACCCGTTAGCAGCCTATGGCGAAAAGCCCTTATACATGCGCGATTTATACCAGCATACAGTTTTTAGAGTATCGATGTTTCCACAGATGACCGCCTTCATTGATGATGTTGCTGACCTTGCTCGTGAAGGCAGTGGTGGCGCAGTCATCGCTGTACCGATGGTGATGGCACGTCGATTAGTGATGATGGGACAAGGCATGACCTTTTTACCTGCCAGTTATATTCGTGCGCCTATTAACTCGGGTGAATTTATCCGTTTGAATATTGTCGATATGCCACTACTTTACAGTGAACCTGTTATCATTGCCCATAGAAATCGTGATTTAGATGATGCCCACCAAGCCTTCATCAATGTTTTTGCAGCAATGTGGCATGATTTAGTACAAATCTAATACAGTTTGCAGAGTCAATGAGAGGCGCATCACTTATAATCAAATTGTAAGAGTTTGCAGTAAAAGTGATGATTATTAAACTATAAACAAGTTAGAAAGTATCATTATGGACGACCAGTCATTTCATGGTAAACCCGAATTAAATGCGTACCAAGTCTTACGCAAATTACAGCAAAATGTGCGTTCTAATATCCCTGCGATTATGGCACAACGGGCAATGAGTTCGTTTTCATTACACCAAGAGCCGTTTCCAACAGAGGCAATGGATACCAAGTTTGTTGTGGTGTATCCACAAAATCCATTTGTAGGCGAACCAGAAGTACGGCGGATGCGCGGCGCTGATATTCAATCAGGCTTAGTTAATGCGCGTGTACAAATACAAGATAGCCGAGGTGTTCTCGCATTACCTGATGAAGACGGTCATTATATGTATTGGGTCGGCACACCAGAATTTGACCAAGTTAATGCGTTTTACTACACCACATTTACATTACGGATGTACGAACGCTATGCTCATCGTCAAATCCCTTGGTCATTTCCATCAGCACGCCTCAAAATTGATCCACACGTCGGTAACTTAGCGAATGCGTTCTATAATGAGCAAGAACAGATGCTTGGTTTCCATACATTCTTGAACCGCGCTGGTGACCAGCATAGTACCGCGCAAAGTGCCGATATTGTAACGCATGAAGCAGCCCACGCGATCTTGGATGGATTACGGGATCTATATAACGAATCATTCAGCTTAGGCAATCGTGCTTTCCATGAAAGTTTTAGTGATATTTCTGCAATGCTCGTGGCATTACATGATGATTCCTTGATTCGGCGTGTGCTGGAATGGACAGGTGGTGACTTACGAATGAGTAATTTCATCTCAGAAGTTGCTGAACATCTGACTGATGAACTCAATAATAGTAATCATGAGCAAATCGCACAGCATACAATTTATTTGCGGAATGCCTTCAATATGCTGGTTGATATACCCTTTGATGATCTGCCTTACGAGCCCAACGATCCTGAGACGGAATTAGCACGGCAAGAGCATAACTATTCACGGCTCTTTACGGGAGCAGCTTACGATATTCTTGTCGGCATTTATGACCGACTGTGTGAAAATAATCAAATGCCGTTTGTCGCGCTCTATCATGCGCGTGATATTTTAGGGCATTTATTAACCTTAGCCATTGAAATTGCCCCGATTGGCGAACTTAACTTTTCTGATATGGCAAAAGCATTCATCACTGCCGAGATGATTTACTACAATGGACGTTATAATGCAATTTTACGATATGTCTTTGATAAACGCGGCATCCTGAAAAAAGCTGAAGCAGATACACATCGGGAGTCCTTAGCGACTTTACCTGATATTCGTCTCCCTAATACGATTAACAATGCACTCGCTGCTGCTATGTTCCTTGAAGAAACCTTGTTACCTGCCCTCAATATCAATCCAAATGCTGCGCTAGTCCCTCTGAGTACCTATCGTAATGCGAAGGGTTTTGCGTTTGTGACATATTTCAACTCACAGACAGTGTTGCTTGAAGGTGAACAATTTAAGAGTTACGATGGTATCGAGGTCGATACATTTGGCGGACTCACGTTGATGTTTGATGAGCATGATAAATTACGCAGTGTCTGCTATCGCCCTGTAACTGCCATTGATATTCAGCAGATTAAAGTTGTTATTGCCGAGATGATTGAACATGAAAAAATCGTCGATAATATGTATTCTCATACAGAACACTTTCACGATACACCTGATGGTTTAGTTATTGCAGGACAACCTCTCGATAAACCCGAAGGCAACAAACTAGTCAAATACCCAGTTATTTTTGATGAAATCCCATCGCAGTTGATGGATTTACGAAAATATCTAAGCCGATGGCGTAAAAGCGACTCTTAGCAGAAACAGGGGTTTGCTGTACACTCAAGCAATATAAATTGTTTAACACAAATAGGAGTAACAATTAAAAATGACGAAGAGAAAAAGCCCTAAAGAACGTAAAAAAGAACGCGAACAGCAAAAGCAACGCGGTCAACAAAGCATCATTATCGGTGTTGTTGTGGTGCTTGCTGTTTTTGCTGCTATTATTTTCGCCCTCAGTAATGTACCAGCAGAAGCGCCTATTCCTGATTCACTAGATCGTTATAACAACTTCATGAGCGATACAACAGATGAAGGTTACGCGCGGCTTGGGAATCCTGATGCACCTGTAACGGTAAGCGAATTTTCCAGTTTCTCTTGCCCCGGTTGTCTCGATTTCCACGATAATATATTCCCTGCATTGTTACCACGCATTGAAAGTGGCGAGATCAATTTCGTGTATGTGCCACTCCAAACAGGCTCAGTACCAAATCCTGAAGGGGCTGCCCGTACTGCGATCTGTGCAGGTGAGCAAGGTCAATTTTGGGAAATGCACGATGTCCTCTTTTTCTGGCATGAAACCTATGTTAATTCTGCCTTCCAAGATGGTCGTATCCGTACAGGCGTGCAAGAACTCGGCTTAAGTACAAGTGAGTTCAATCGTTGTTTCAATAGCAATGAAACATCAGGTGTGTTGAATGCTGCACTCGCTGAAGGTGTTTTAAATACACCCAGTATTCAAGTGAATGGTGCGCCTGTTACAGCAGATTTAACATCGATCAATAGTGCTATTGATGGCAATTTACCAGTTGGTGGCGTTTTTGAATCAGGTCTCATTGATGATGATGCCAGTGCTGATACCAATGATGAAGCAGCAGTAGAAGCTACGGAAGCCGTCGAAATGACAGAAGAACCAGCAGTAGAAGCTACAGAAGCAATCGAAATGACAGAAGAAGCAGAAGCTACAGAAGCATCTGAATAATATCAAATGGGCTTATCGTGTTGGTAAGCCCATTTTTTATTTTTTTAGTTGTGCTTTGGTAACATAGACCCCAAGGCACGCCCACCAAGAATGTGCATATGCAGATGATAGACCTCTTGTCCCCCATCATCATTAATATTAATGATTAAACGATACCCACTCTCATCAATATTGAAATCCTTGGCAATCTTCGCAGCCACAATGAGTAAGCGTCCTAAAGATTGTTCATCTTCTGGGGTCACATCATTGACGGTAGCAATCTCTTTTTTAGGAATAATGAGGATATGAACAGGCGCAAGGGGGTTAATATCTTTGAATGCCATAACCAACTCATCTTCATAGACAATATCGGCTGGAATTTCTTTATCAATGATTTTTTTAAAAATTGTACTCATAAGATACTTTACTCTCCCTTAAAATTCGTGTCACGCTTTTGGATAAATGCCATCACACCTTCTTGAAAATCATGAGTGTTGAAGGTAACACCTTGTAATTGTGCTTCGGTTTCAAGGGCATCAGCCAGTGACTTTTCGACAGATTTATACATAGCTCGTTTGGTTAAGCCAACTGCGACTGTCGCCATATTTGCGAGTTGTAGACCCATTAGTCGGCTTTCTGATAACAAATCATCATGAGCAATGACACGGTTTACGATGCCTAATCGCAGGGCTTCATCAGGTGAAACACGGTTTTTGCCATTGGCAAATAAGGAAAGTTCAAGTGCCTTACTGACACCGACCAGTTGCGGTAGAAAATAAGTTGTACCCGCATCGGGGATTAGCCCAATACTCGAAAATGCTGCAAATACAAAATTTGCTTGATCCGAGGCAATCCGCATATCACACGCCAGTGCGATACCACCGCCAGCACCTGCCACCACGCCATTGATGACAGCAATTACAGGTTTTTCGAGTTGGCGAATACTTAACACAATCTGATTCAAGCCTTGCCGTAAGGCTTCACTAATCTCAATTGTTTGCATTTGTGCTTGCATTTCAAGCAAATCTGCCCCTGTGCTGAATGCTTTGCCTGCGCCTGTAATCATAACCGCGCGGATTTCTTTATTTCTAGCACATTGCTTAAAGGCATCAAGCAAATCACCATACATCGTTACTGTTAGTGCATTATATTTTTCAGGACGATTAAGCGTAATGGTTGCTAATCCATCAGAATTATCAAAAATAATTGTTTCATAGGGCATAATAATCAAATCCTTATTCGATTAATTTTTGTGTATTGTAACGCGAGACAATGCAATTATGCCACTTATGATTAGCAACCATTCTGTCAGAGTTACATCACCATACCACCATCAACAACAAGGACTTGTCCTGTGATGTAATTGGCATCATCAGATGCAAGGAAGGCAACTGCTTTTGCAACATCAGCAGGATCGCCCATGCGCCCTAGCGGAATATGGCTAATCGCTGTTTCTTTGATGTCGTCGGATAAATCTGAGGTCATATCTGTACCGATAAAACCGGGGGCAACAGCATTGACTGTGATGTTACGGGTCGCTACTTCTTTAGCCAATGATTTAGTCAAGCCAATCATACCTGCTTTACTGGCTGCATAATTGGTTTGTCCACCATTACCCGAAATTCCGACAACACTCGTTATATTGATAATTTTGCCTGTGCGCTTCCGCATCATGGCACGACTAGCCGCTTTTGAACATAACCACGCGCTGCGTAAATTAGTATTAATCACGGTATCAAAATCTTCAGGTTTCAACATCATAATGACATTATCACGGGTCGTACCTGCATTATTTACAAGCACATCTAACTTGCCATATTCAGATGTCACAGCTTTCATCATCGTATCAACTTGATCGGCATCACTAACATCCGCTTGATAAATCATGCCATCGCCACCAGATTCTTTAATCAAATCAAGTACATCTTGAGCAGGTCCTGCACTGCTGTTGTAGTTAACGATAACAGTTGCACCGCGCCCGCCAAATTCAAGCGCAATCGCACGCCCAATACCACGACTAGCACCTGTAACTAAGACAATCTTTTCACTAAAATCGGTCATTTTTATACTCCTATGGTTATAAAATGAGGGACAATGACCTATCATTGACCCTCACCTTAGCTATAAATCAATCATGTATTTACTATAACCACGATTCGCCTAATCAGCTACGCTTATTGCCCAAACCAGCCAATTAATATATTACTTCCACGCAAATCAGCCGTGAGGTTAAATTGTGAAAATCCATTTTCGCTAGCAGAATAAATATCTAAGCGACCATCTACATCTGATGTGACCCCTGTAAAGACAAGGTTACGCCCATCAGGCGAAAAAATCGGATTACAGATACTCGGTTGATTGCCATCTGCAACCCAATCAAAAGCACGATCTGCTACGCGAACACCAAATGGACAGCGCCCACCTGTGCCACCAATCGCTATCCGTTCGCCACTCGCTGACCAATCCA
The DNA here is from genome assembly GCA_049680565.1 of Phototrophicaceae bacterium. Classification (GTDB taxonomy): domain Bacteria; phylum Chloroflexota; class Anaerolineae; order Aggregatilineales; family Phototrophicaceae; genus JAUZRW01. The sequence continues at coordinate 4,231 of JBAUIA010000240.1, read as the reverse complement.
TACGCACACCATAGCGTGGGAACGTTAACGCATCAGAACGGCGACGAATGACTTCACCATTCACCGTCATCATCACAAGTTCAGTTTGGCTGAGTGTCGCACGCTGAAAAATAAGTGTATTACCATCAGGCGACCATGTATCGTCTAAATACAAAACAGAATCATCATCAGTAGCGAGTTGTACTTTACTCACTTGATTGGTCGCAATATCCGCTAACCACAAAATGCGTTGCGGATTGATTAAATCCGATTGATTACCTGCTGCAAATACTAGGCGATTATTGGTAATCCAGCGCGGTGTTTCAGTCACAAATTCATCTGATAATTGCCGTACCTCGCCTGTTGCTAAGGTCAATAGATGCACCGTACCCCCTGTTGGTGCAGCCGTTACCAACGCATCACAGAAGGTTTCATCAGCAGGATTCCATGATGGACAAGTAGCACGATCTGATACAAATGCCATATACCGTCCATCAGGCGAGAAAGCAGGGAACATATCATAACTTTGGGAATTCGTCAGATTGACCCGTTGGCGTGTATCGCGTGAATACGAGAAAATATCTAAGGCATAACCTGTTTGTTGTGTCACCGCTAGATTATTACCATCGGGTGTCCAGACAGGTTCACTAAAAATACCGCGTTGCATCAAGGTTGTTGTTTGCCAAATACGCGCACTGAACGTTGTATCTTCAATCGGTGCTACATTTAGAATATATAAACCGGGATTTATGCCTGCTACAAAATAAGCAAGTGCAGTGCCATTTTCTGCTGGATAAAAACGGTTGCCTTCTGATGTTTGTAATTCGAGTAAACTTGTTCGGCGTTGGCTTCCGGGCAATGTAACATAAACAATCTGTTGTGTATTCTGCGCTTCACCTGTTGCTGTATTTGTAATCGTCGTTTGATTATTACTATTGGCGAACATCACCAGTGGCGATGCAATCCCATTACGCAAATTATCAGGAATATCAACAATAGCAGGTAAATCAATTCTTAAATTAATTTCTGGTGCAGGAGTCAGCGATGCAGTCGGTGTGATACTGGGTGTGGATGTGACAGTGGGTGTATGGGTAACTGTCGCGGTATTTGTTGCCGTCGGCGTGGATGTCGCAGTCTGAGTCGGGACGGTTGTGGCACTATCAGTTGCTGATACTGCAATTGTCATTGTGGCAGATGGAAGCACACTTTCGCTAGGTGTACTCAAATTACACCCTGCCAAAACAAGCATCAAGATCATCCATGTACTCATTTTCCAACTCAAGCGCCCTACTCCTCTAATACTTACAAATGTCGTGTAGGATACCACAGCATACGACAGGTTCTATATGGACAATCACCCACTGATCGCCCTACTCTTGTACAGAAATCGTGAGTTCACGGCGTTCTTCAGCATCATTTTCATAAACGACACGCAATGTAAATGATTGTGTTTCTTCTAAACAAATCTCTTGAGAACCACCTTCATTCACAGGCACATCATCTAAATAAATTCCTTGTACCCCAAAAGCATCCCAGCGTAATGTTGTACACGTTCCTCTTGAGATAGCATACGCATCTGCACGGAATCCAATAGCGACAGGGGCGCTATTCAATTGTCCGCTTGTATTATCTATAGGAACAGTCAATAGTTGCCCCACTGTAATACGCGCAATATTCGTCAAGCAATTCGCCTCAGCAAGTTCAGCAATTGTTAAATCATATTGATTCGCAATTGCTGCTAGTGTATCTCCTGAAGCAATCATATATTGTCCGCGCCATGTTTGTGGTGGTGGGCAACGTTCAGGCGCAATAGTCGGAATTATTGTTGGTTGCGGCGTAGCGGTGATGATAAATGCTTGCACATCAATGCTGCGTGGTAATGCTTCAAGCGATAATATATCAGGTGGATTAATAATTGCTGTAATCTCAGATGGAAAATCCGAAATAGCATCAATCAGTGGCAAGCTAATTTGTTGCCCAAGTGATAAAACGCGATTTTGACCACGCGCACCAATGATTGCATCGCCTTCTAATACAAGAATCTGCAAATGATCGTCATTATTGATAATGAGAATTGTTCCGTGAAGAACAATCGAAGCCTGATATGCCCGTAGTGTTACTTGTTCTAGGTTTGATTGTGCTAGCAGCATTGCGTCACTGCTAATACATGTTATGGCGCGTGTTGAAGGTTGCCATATATCACATAGTGGTACAGGAGTTGCCGTGATGGGTGTATCTGTAGGTATATAAGTATCATTGACACACCCCACCAATATAAAGAGTATGCCTATTAACATTCGCGTGAGTCGCATTAGTCGTCATCAAATTCCGTAATTTCAGCCGCTTTTTCTTTGAGCATATAATACGAACCGCGCTTTTCGCCTAATTTAACCAATATCTTTTTCGTAACCAGATCAGATAAATCACGACGTAGGGTTTCTGGATGTACATCTCCGAACAATTCTTTAAGATCACCATTTGTAATGCGTGAGTTATTGCTGGTGTGCAAAAAGACCAAGGCTGCCTCTTGGCGTTCGTTGATAGCTTGCCCTTTGTATACCCCATCAAAACTAATTGATCCGTCAGGCAATTCGCGGGCTTCTCCGAGTGCATTATAAATTACAACTTCAAAGCCACCTGTCCGTTCATGAAAATCAGGTTCGCGCAGGTTTTTAGCACGCATTAAATCAATCACGCGATCTACGCCATAGCCTAATTTTTCAATGAAGTTCATATCTGCCAAAACTTGTACGATAATTGGATTGCGGGAAAAACGTTCATCACGCAAATTCTGTAAGGTCATTGGACCGGGTAAACCACCGGGACTATACACTTCCATCCGATTGCTATAGATAACCATGCGAATATTATCCCCCCGGATACTATAATCGCGGTGAGCAACAGCATTAATCAGCAATTCGCGGGCTGCTTCCATCGGATATTCAAAACTTTCTTCACGGCGCATTTTATCGCTGATCGTCACAGATTTACGCAAATGATCGACAAGAAACGTTTCCGCTCGTTTAATTTGCTCAGGTAGTGTTCCTGTAATATCTTGACGATTAAAGGTATCGCTCATTGATTGTCCTGCAAAACGAACAGCACTTATATCACTCGCAACAATAAAGCGTTGTGGGTCTTTGCCAAATAAGAGAATCCCTGCATTCGTCGGAAATAAATCATCACGGAATTGTGCTAAACATCCCCGTTTGAGCAGCACATTCTCCACATCTTTTTGGCTAAAGCCATTGAGATTATCAGCATAAGATTCAGCTTTATCCCAATCAATATCATCAAGTGTGGCTTCTTGCGCGATACCGACTTCAAAATCCATCTCACCGCGCTTTATCATTAATCGGCGCAAACCCGCAGGCAATAAAGCGATATTCTCATGACCTTTACGACGCAAATAACGCCCTTGATAGGCATACACATGGGGCATCCCTGATGGAATATGTGCCATCACAAGTTGCTTACCATCAATTTCAGTCGTTTCTGGTACAGGGATAATCAAAGGCGGTTCAGTCGATAAGGCTGCTTCAATTAGATAATCGCTGGCTTCTTGTTGATTATAAACACCCACAATCGCATTATCATCCACCCCCATGATAACGACACCTCCATTACTATTTGCCATAGCAACCATTGTTTCAGCAATACGCGATAACTCATCAGACTCCAATGCCCAACCGAGCATGGTATGTTCGCCATCATCAATTTTAGTCCGCAAGTCATCTAGTATCATGGTGGTGTGTTGCCTCAATTATTTATGTAATGTCAGTTTTGGATAACATAGAGTTTGAAATTATTTAATCTTGTAGCCTTATTTGAACAGAAAGTTCTTAGTTTTTAGTCTTTAGTGAACCGCTAAAAACTAAGGACTAAAACCTCGTAACTACTCAGTCATCTAAAAATAATCATAGCTAACTTGCTATCAAAACGCATTGACGCAAAGGGTCAAATACACAAAGAGGAATTTTTAAAGAAAAGACCAATTTCCCCTGCTAAGACGGATTAACTAAGCATGAAATGCGTTTACAGTTCACTTGAGTGAACGGATTGTTGTAGCTGGATGTTTTAACACAATACCTTTAAGAGAAGCATTTCCCCCTCTCCCTAAGTCCCTCTCCCACGAGTGGAGAGGGACTTAAAAAGCTCTTTGGGGGTCATTTTCGGTAGCATGTTTTCTTAACTTCACAGTATTATGTTTTAACATCTAGCGTGATAAAGCATCATTCTTATCAATAGCTGA
>JBAUIA010000239.1:0-1567 GCA_049680565.1 Phototrophicaceae bacterium | reverse complement strand
AATTAAATGCCAGCAACAGATCGTAATCATCAAGCTGTTATTCGTAGCCTGAGCAAATCAGGTTGGTCTGTTATAAAGGAACACTATTCACTGGCGGTAGGGGAGACAGCAGATGATTTGCGGCGGTTGTACATTGATCTAGCAGTACAGTCTCAGGAAGATCAAATCGTCCTGATTGAAATTAAGCTGATTGACCAGTCACCTGTTCACCAATTTATGATGCTGGTTGGGCAATATCTGGTGTATCGAAGCGCATTGGATTATCTGGGGCAGGATACGCCGTTATATGTTGCCTTATCCAGTGTGGATTATACGACGATGGTCAAGCATCCACTCGGACAACAAGTGATGAATGAAACCTTACGACGACCCATCCCGATGGTCATCTATGATGCTACACAAGAGGAGATACTGCGATGGATACCGGAGCTATGAAAAAAATTCTGCTGGAAGAAATGCAGGAATATACTGGCAAGGGTCTCAACGACTATGCCTATCTCACTAGCAATGAAACCAATCAGATTTATACCGTGGTTGACATTGCCACCATCCGTGACAAGCGCATCGTGAGTACCGTTTTGGTCGCCCGTATTGTAGGGCAACAGATTGTGATTGAAATCGATCACCACGATAAACAGCTTGTGGATGCCTTGCTCGCTCGCGATGTTCCTGAAGAACAAATCATTCTCGCATATCGCGGTGATGCTGTACCAGTTTAAAGGCATTTTCAAGATCAATAACTGGTCTTCATTTTACCACGACGTTTGCGGGTTCTGTTGCAAAAAATATGACCATGAATTATCCTGCTGTATGCTGACTAAATTCATGCAAGGGATCGTGTAGTTCGATAGCAAACGCATTCAAATGGCATCATTATGAAGGTGAAATCATGCTGTTATGTGTGCGCTGGTATTTGCGTTATTCTCTGAGTTATCGTGATTTAGAGGAAATGATGTCAGAGCGCGGATTAAGCGTGGTTCATATTACAATTTACGGTTGGGTTCAACGTTTTGCACCGGAATTGGAAAAGCGAATGCGACCTCGTTTGAAGAAGAGTAATGATTCTTGGCGGGTTGATGAAACCTATGTTAAGGTGCGCGGCAAGTGGATGTACCTCTATCGTGCCGTGGATTCGCAAAGTCAAACGCTTGATTTTCTGTTGAATCAGAATCGCAGTAAATGGGCTGCCAAGCGCTTCTTTCGAAAGGTTTTAGGTCAGTCACACGTGAGCCATCCTCGGGTGATTACAGTCGACAAAAATGCCGCTTATCCCCCAATTGATGATCTCAAAGAGGATAAGTTGCTATCTGAGAAGTGCCAATATCGGACGAGCAAGTACCTGAATAATATGATTGAGCAAGACCATCGGTTCATTAAACGACGAGTCAAACCAGGATTAGGGTTCGCCTCATACCAAACGGCTTGGCGAACGTTACAAGGTTACGAAGCAATGAATATGATTCGCAAGGGGCAAGTTACGGGAGTAGAAAAATATAATAGTCAAGCACAAAATCAGTTCATCGCGGAGCTTTTTGGTCTAAGCGCCTAAACTCAAATCACAGCTTAT
>JBAUIA010000238.1:0-20789 GCA_049680565.1 Phototrophicaceae bacterium | reverse complement strand
ACGGGGCATTGGTCACGCAAGCGACGTCGCCGTATTTTGCAAGGCGATCATTTTGGACAATTGATAGCACGATACGGTCAGCAGGCTGGCAAACGCTACCCCTGCATGTCAATGTCCCGACTTTTGGTGAGTGGGGCTTCATTATGGCAACCCCGATGAGGATGCCAGAAATTACGATTCCAACAGCCTTGGATTTGCGCCATCTGACCAATGAAGTTTTTGAAAATGCCCAATATTTTGACCCTGATATCGCACAAGATGCGGCATATGATGGCGTGAACACCCTCAACAACCCGATTTTGCCACGTTTCTATGAAGCCGATTGGCGACGCTGGAATTAGCTTCGTAAAAGCTTTTATCTGTGGATACAAAATGGGGATATGAATATATTGGAGCACTAAACCTAATGATTGTAGTTCTACTCGAAAGACTTACGAATCAATCCTCAATTAATGCTATAGAGAGTAGAAAAATCGAGGAAGCGGCTCGAATGTTTGGCTGTAAAGTCTATTCGTTTCCTTCTAACATAGAAGAATTTGATAATGTTGATGATGTATTTGCGTATATACCTCAATTCGATGAACCTATACTTGGCATTTGGGTTGGTGTTATCCCGAGTTATGAGCGTTACCAATTAATTTATAAGATTGCATTGAAAAAGAATATACATCTTATAAACACACCAGATCAACACCGTAACGCAATGGAATTTGATCAATTTTATCCAAAACTAGAAGGCTTAACACCAAAAAGTGTCATTATTGAATCACTTTCGGAAATATCAGTTGTGCTTGAGACAATGGAATTCCCTTTATTTGTAAAAGGTGCTATTAAATCTAATAAAGACGGTGGCTGGTCTGCTGTCGTTGCAAATAATGTTGAAGAACTAGAAGTCATCGCAGGGGATTTGCTATCGCGAGAACATCGTTCTCGCGGAAAAATAATTATTCGTGAATTAGTTCAATTCAATCATATAGCAATAGACCCTAATGGATTTCCTATTGGGCGTGAATATCGTGCGTTTGTTTATAAAAATGATATTCTTGCATATGGTTTTTATTGGGATGACTATGAAGATAATCAAAAATTGCGCGGAAGTACTAAACAATTTTTTTTAGATTGTCTTCTTGAAGCATCTAATCGTGTAGATACGCCGTTCCTTTCTATTGATATTGGTCAGTTAGTAAATGGTGACTGGATCATAATCGAAATAGGGGATGGTCAATTTTCTGGTTTGAGTACGATTCCAATATTGGAACTATGGAGCAAGATCAAAGATCTAAAATTATAATGATTATATTCAGTATAATCTTAAGTTTTGTAATGCCGACGACATAATCTGCTGGCATACTTCATAATAGAGGTGTTTAAACGCATTAATGAAACGAGATCGAGCGATGTCCGATAGTCCAAAAGTGCTAGTCGTCGAGGATGAAGTCACAGTACGCCGTGTTATCCGCCAATATTTAGAACGTGAAGGTTATCAGGTCATCGAAACCGATAATGGGGGCGAGGCACTCAAATTACTGCATGAAGAACAACCTGATTTACTGATTCTCGATATTATGTTGCCGGGCATTGATGGCTACACAATTGCACGCTCCTTACGGCGACCCATTGACGATAGCACGGTTAAAGATATTCCAATTATCATGCTGACAGCCCGTACCGAAGAAACGGATCGCATTACAGGGTTTGAAGTCGGTACAGATGATTACGTCACGAAGCCTTTTAGTCCGCGTGAATTGGTGATGCGTGTTAAGGCATTGCTGCGTCGTTCAGCGTCGGCAAATAGTAGCACGCTCCTTGATATGGGCAAGCCACTCACATTTGATAAACTCCAACTTGACCCGAACACGCGCTTAGTCGAGCGTGATGGCACACATATTGAATTGACCCATAAAGAATTTGAACTTTTATATTTCTTAGCCAGTAATCCGCGCCATGTGTTCAGCCGAACGCAATTGCTCGATCAGATTTGGGGCTATGATTTCTATGGTGATGATAGCAATGTGACCGTGCATATCCATCGCTTACGCGAAAAAATTGAAGTTGATCCTGCTAAACCCAAATATGTTCACACGGTTTGGGGTGTTGGCTATAAATTTGATGTCGTATGAAACAATATCCGCTCGTATTCCTCATTTTTGGTACATTAATCGCCCTGATTATTGCGCTACTGGTTGTGATTGTTGGCTTGCAACCCTCTCAAGATGATTTGCAGCAATTAGTACAATTTATGCTGATTTCGGGCTTGAGTACGATTCTTGTGGTGTATTTTGTGTATCAATATTTGCTTGCTAATTTCATGAATAGCTTACGCTGGTCAATGCTAGTCACTGTGATTACAACGGTTATATTGGTGTTTTCCAATGTTTGGGCAACGGCTCAATTGATGTTCATCAACAATCATGACTTGATTTTGACAACTGCTTTATTGATTTTTGGTGGCTTAACAGCGCTCGTTTTTGGATGGTTCATTGCGTCAACGATTGCGAGCCGGATTGCGCGTGTTGCGTATGCCATTGAACGCTTGGCACAAGGGGATTTATCGAGCCATATTAAAGTGACGGGGCATGATGAAATTTCTCAATTGGCTGAAATTTTCAATATGACCGTCGATAAATTGCGTGACATCGAAGACGAGAAAAAACGCACCGATCAATTACGACGTGATCTGATTGCATGGATTTCGCATGATTTACGCACGCCAATGACGGCGGTTCAGGCTTCATTAGAAGCGATTGCGGATGATATTGTGACCGAGCCACAAATGGTCAAAGATTATATCCATAATTCATTGGGCGAACTCGATAATTTGCGCTTGCTGATTGATGATCTTTTTGCGATTGCACAATTAGATGCAGGGCAAATGAGTCTCAAATTTACGGAAGCCTCCCTGAGTGATCTTATTTCGGATACTGTCAGTAGCCTTAATCCGCACGCACAACGTCGTCAGGTCACGATTCATGGTGAAATTCAGTTTGATATGCCCCCTGTTTATATGGCACCCGATAAAATCCAACGGGTGATGTACAACCTGATTGATAATGCCATTCGCCATACCCCAGAAGGTGGCAAAATTACTATCGCTGCCAAAGAATCTCAGCGTTATATTCAAGTGGATATTCATAATACAGGTGAAGGCATCTCCGAGAAGCATTTGCCTTATATTTTCGATAAATTCTATCGTGGTGAAGAAGCTCGTCAGCGCGATAAAGATGGTCATCGCGGTGCAGGCTTGGGTTTAGCGATTGCTAAGGGCTTTATTGATGCCCATCACGGCACTATCTGGGTGGATAGCAATCCGCAAACAGGCACATCTTTTGGCTTCAAAATTCCGCTCGATCAAATGGCAATTAACCTGTGACAAACTGTCGATACTTGGTTAAACCTGCAAAAAGCGCATCAACATCCGATAGATCATTATAGAAATGTGGTGAAATTCGTAAGTTACCATCACGCGATGAAACGATGACGTTTTCAGTGGCTAACGCTGTGACCATCGACTCAACATCATGGCATTGTATTGCGACCATTGCGCCATGTTGCGCTGGGGTAGCGATTTTATACCCTGCGTCATTTGCTCTTTGCTTAATCGCATCTGTAATTGTATTAATTTGTATTTCAATAGCGTTAATGCCAATGCCACTGATGATGTCTAAGCCAGCAATGCCCGCGTAAATATTGGGATTCGGCGGTGTGCCACTCTCGAAACGCCGTGCTGATGGCGCTGGCACATGCGCGTTAATATCCATTGCAAAAATATCGGCTTGTGCGAACCAACCTGTCGCACTCGGAGAATGTGACAATGTGTGGGCTTGTTTGGCATATAAAAAGGCTAATCCTGATGAGCCTAATAAATATTTGAGTGTGCCACCCACTAGAAAATCAATATCTAAGGCAGTCACATCAATAGGGAATGTCCCAAGCCCTTGAAAACTATCTAGCAACACCAGTGCGCCATGCTCATGCGCTAATTTGACGATTGCTTCAACCTCGGCTTGTCGTCCACCATGCCGATAACATATCTGTGTGAGCGAAACCAATAAGGTTTGCTCGTCAATGACTGATTCATAGTATGATAGGGGTAATTGATGCTCCTCAGTTTCGCGGATATGTACAACTTTTGCACCATATTTAGCTTGTGCGTGCCAGATTTGCGCGGTTGTGGGGAAGGCATACTCATCGACAATAATCTTGTTGCGCTCACCACTAAAATCTAACGCACTGGCTAAAGCATTAACAGCATCGCTGACACTCGTTTTAATGGCGATTTCGTCAGGATCAGCATGGATTAATGTGGCAACCTTGCTACGGAAAATCTCTAATTGTGTAACCCATAGTTCCCAAGGCGAGCCTTGCACTGCCCAATCCTCCAGATAGCGTTCGTAAGCTGCCTTCACTGATAAAGAAAGTGCGCCTTTTGAACAGCTATTGATAAAATGGGTGTGTTCAAAAATAGGAAATTGATCTCTTAACATCATTTATTCATTTCGTTTAAGGTTAGATAATAGCGCTAAATAGCGTCGTTTGCTGCATCATATGTAAGGCATTATGGCGAAAATACTAACTTTAAGCCTGATTTCCCTATATAATAGATTTAAATATACACGTTTCGTAAGGAACATCGTATGACATTATCAGACCCTACATTTGAAACATTACTTGACGATATATTTGAGAATCGTCGCTTACCACGCTCTACATATCGCGTGCAATTTGACCCTCATTTCACATTCCAACATGCTCAAAATTTGATCGCCTATTTGCACGATCTCGGTATCAGCGATTTATATACATCGCCATTGTATAAACCAAGAGAGGGCAGTACACATGGTTATGATACCGTTGATTATAATCTCTTTAACCCTGCATTAGGTACTGAAGATGATTTTAATGCTTTGGTAGATACCTTGCGTGAACGCAATATGTCGCTTTTGCTGGATATTGTGCCGAATCATATGGGCATTGGTAAAGATAATATGTGGTGGATGGATGTCCTCAAGCATGGTCCATCATCAGTTTATTCACATTATTTCGATATTAATTGGGAATCCGAAAATCGTGCTTTAGATAATCGCGTCTTAATTCCCGTCTTGGGCGATCATTACGGACGTGAACTTGAGAATGGTCACTTAGAATTGGTGTATTGGCATGGCGATTTTTATCTTCACTACTGGGAAAATCAATATCCGATTACGCCCGATACCTACAGCAATATTTTACTACAAGCCCATCACGCACTGCTAGAAGCCCATTATGACCAGTGGGTTGAAGATGAATTATTGAGTATCTTACGCTCACTACAACATATTCCGTCATTTCATACGCGCGATAAATCCTTACTGTTAGAAATGCGCCGTGAGCAAAAAATTGCACGCATGCGCTTTGTGACGCTCTATGATAATAGTGAGCAATTTCGTGTTGCTTTAAATGCTGGCTTAAAGCGTATTAACGGAACAGTCGGTGAGCCTGATAGCTTCAATATTTTAGATGAAATATTAGAACACCAACCCTATCGTTTATCATTTTGGCGCACAGCATCAGATGAAATCAATTATCGGCGTTTCTTCAATATCAATGATATGGCAGCTATCCGTATTGAGCATTTAGAAGTGTTTCATAAAACCCATCAATTAACCTTCAAGTTATTAGGTGAGGGCAAAATTTCTGGTTTACGGATTGACCATCCTGATGGTTTATGGAATCCGCAAGTGTATTTTCAGCAATTACAAGAAGAGTATATCATTGCACGCTTACGGCATCATCTGCCTGATGAGCTAATTGATCTTGAGCGTATCCGAGAACGTCTTGGGTTGCTTAGTGAATCGAACGCAGATGAAGCCTCGGATTGGCCTTTATATGTTATCGCTGAGAAGATTTTATCCGAGACTGAACCATTACCTTATGATTGGGCAGTGTATGGCACGACAGGGTATGACTTCATGATTGCTGTCACGAGCCTTTTTGTGGATAGTATCAACGAAGGGGCTTTTAATACGCTTTATCATGATTTCTTGGGTGAAGAAATTGACTTTAGCGAAATCATCAAATTGAGTAAGCGTTACATCATGGGTGAAACATTGAATAGTGAATTGTACGCGCGTAGCGCTCAGTTAGCAGATATTGTCGAGAAAAATCGGCGTTATCGGGGTTTTACACGTCATGCGCTCGAACATGCACTCATTGAAATCACGGCAGCATTGAGTATTTATCGCACATATATCACAGCCGATGAACCTGTCTCTGAACGAGATCGCAGTTATATTAATCAAGCAGTTGATACCGCCAAGGCGCGTAATCCACGCAGTCCATCTTATGTATTTGATTTTGTGAGAAATATCTTGCTGAAAGCCTTATTTGATGAATTTGATGAGCCTTTGCATGAAGCCATGCGCGAATTTGTCATGCAATATCAGCAGATGACAGGACCTGTTATGGCAAAGAGTGTTGAGGATACGTCGTTCTATGTCTATAACCGCTTGACTTCGCTTAATGAAGTTGGTGGGCATCCTGAGCAATTTGGTATGACGATTGCCGATTTTCATCACCATAATTTAGATAAAGACTATCGCCAAACCATGCTCAGTACGTCAACGCATGATACAAAACGGAGTGAAGATGTACGCGCACGTATCAGTGTGTTATCGGAAATGCCTGATGCGTGGCATGGTGCGATTAATCGTTGGGCTGCGATAGGGGCATCGGCAAAAGTTAGCGTTGATCGTGAGCTTGCGCCATCGCGTAATGATGAATATTTGCTCTATCAGACATTAATAGGTGCGTATCCTTTGCAAGCTGATCCTGATTTTGAATCACGGATTATTGCCTACATGGAAAAAGCAATCAATGAAGCTAAAGTGCATAGTAACTGGGTCAATGCTAATCATGACTATCATCAAGCGATGGCAGATTTTATCAAACATTTACTATCAAGCGATGATTTCTTAGCGGATTTTGAACCCTTCCAACATCGTATTTCATTTTATGGTTTCATCAATGCGCTATCGACAACCTTGCTCAAGATTACATCGCCCGGTGTGCCTGATATTTATCAAGGTAATGAATTATGGCGCTTTAGCCTTGTTGATCCTGATAACCGTCGTCCTGTGGATTATGATTATCGGCGTGAGGTGCTATCTAATGTACTTGAGCGTGCCGAAAATGATCGTTTGGCGTTGGCACAAGATCTAACATCATCCCCTGAAACGGGTCATATTAAATTGTATGTTACTGCGATAGCCTTACGCTTCCTTGCACAACAAGAGAATTTATTCATTGATGGCGATTATGTACCACTGACAGCCACAGGGCATCAATCAGAGCATGTCTGTGCATTCTTGCGCGTCACTGAAGCTAAGATTGTCTTAGTGCTTGTGCCATGTTTGGTTGTTCAACTGACAGACGGTCAAGCGGTCATGCCACTTGATGATGCTATTTGGGGGGATACAGCCATTCAGATACCTGATGTGTACCATCAACCTGTTGTCAATCAGTTCACAGGTGAAACATTAATGCTTACGGACAACCTTGTTGTCGCGGAGATATTGCGTAATTTTCCTGTCGCCTTATTGGCGAGTGAGTAAGGCTTAGACGATCATGGGAGTGAGGGTTCAACATCTGAACCCTCAATTTTTGTTAACGCGCACCAAATTGAATGCTGAATGAGACTGTCAGCGTGCAAATTGGATTGACGAGATCAAAGACCCGTTCGCCTGTAATGCGTTCTGGCGAAGTTACTTGGAGCGTATCGGTGATTAAATTGCCACTCGGATCAAGATAGCTTGTACGATAAACCCCATCGGATACTTCTGGGAAGCGTAAGCCACTAATCACAATTGCATCAATTTCGGCTGTCACACTGGGGGCAACACCTGCCGATGCTAAGGTAACATCTGTGCCATCAGAGCATGTGTAGGGTGGGGGTGTGTTATAGCTAAAGAACCAGCCAAATCCATCTGATGCTGTTCGTAAATCAATGCCACTATTGCTATTTACGATTGGTACAATGACAGGATCATCTAAGAGATTAGTAGGTAGCGCTTGGACTTCATCTGATGAGAGCGGGCGTGCTGCTTCGGGCGCACCTGTTGGGCGTAAGTCACTATCCAATGGCACATCAATTGCTTCACCAGCGACGGCTGTACTCACACCATCTTCTGTTTCAACTTGCAAGCTGCCTTCAATGACCCCAATTGTTAGATTACCATCGGCTTGGGCGCTGACAACTCCTGTACCATCCAGTTGAATGATGACTTCATCAAGCAAGATATTGACGGATGCAACCCCATCAGGTGTTTGGATCAACATGCCACTATTAGGGGCTTCTTCACAAGGGGCATCGGCATTGGCACTTTCAAAGACGAAGGCTTGCATGGGACCATATTGAACAGCAATATCATCTTCTGGTTGTTCAATTTGTTGTGCTGTGATAATTGGCAATGTTTCTGGATCAAAGCTAGCTGTGACAGAATCCGCAGCAATCCAACCAATGCCGACTTCTCCTGCATCACTAATGCGAATCCGATACCATGAATTATCATCTAGGCGACCATTTGCAATCACGGGTTCATCTGGATTGAGGTTGCCTATGATGGTATTTTCTGTGTTGGGGCGCTCATAGATTGCGAGTGCTTGATTGGCTCTGACTTCAATAAATTGTGATGCGTCATTAAGTTGGGCATCCCCGTAGAGGATAATTTGAACATCATCTGTTGGTAGGGTATTGGTATTATCAAGATTGGCATTGGGTTCGACACGCAATACAATGACCCCCCATTGTCCTGATGCCACATCAAGCGGACTCAGTTGGACACTTTGAATATTGATAACATCTTCAATATCACCCGGTTCAATGAATTGTGCAGTATCTGAGCGGAACTGAGCATCAATGAAAATATAGCCATAGCAGGCTTCATTGGTGCTGGCATCACTGCAATTACTCTGTGTGAAATCGAGTGCATTGGCAACCAGTGCAGGACACGTATCGGCTTCACTGGGTATATCGGTGACTTCTGGCGTTAGCTCAGGTTCTGCTGTTTCTTCTTGTGCGGATACAACAACCCCGATGATGAGTATGATAATGATAAACAGTCTTTTGAACACAAAGTATCCCCTTTAGTTGTCTAACACTTAGCGATTTGTACAGGTACTGATCGGTTGATATTGCGTGCTGAAAAAATCGCGTAATTCGCCAACGGTCAGCGCACGATTGACGATATGACAAGCAGAAGTTTGCCATGTTTCTAAGTTAGTCTGCCATTGAATTAATGCGCCGTCTCGCCCACCTGTAATGATCGAATTGCCATCACTTGCAAAGCTAATACTATTGATCCAATCATTATGCCCGATGAGTGGTAAGCCGAGTGCGCGTTGTTGTTGCGTATCCCAGATGATGGCTGTGCGGTCAGCACTAACAGAAATGAATTGTTGACCATCAGCGCTAAAGGCGAGGTCATTCACCCAATTTTCGTGACGAACTAAGGGAGGACCGAGTGCCTCGCCGTTTTCGGCATTCCATAAAATGATGGTTTCATCACGGCTACCCGAGGCAATGATTGTACCATCTGGATGGAATGCCACCGCTTCGACAGCATCGGTATGTCCGATAAAGGGTTCATGAATCATTGTACCTGATGCAACATCCCATAAAATGAGGGTTTCATCACGGCTTGCGGATACCAATTGCGTACCCTCTGCATTGAAATCTAAATCACTGATACGATTGCTATGTCCTTCTAGCGTACCGATTTGCTGCCATGTGCCTGTGCCATAATCCCATAACTCAATAACGCCACGATTGGTGCCAATCGCTAATAGCTTATCATAGCTAGCCATACTGAGGATACCATCACTGGCTGTAATGCTATCGACCCATTCGTTATTCTCCCAAATGCCAACTTGACGATCAACACTGCCAGATATTAAGCGGTCTCCTTGCCATAGCAACGATGATACAGGACTAGTATGGAAGGATAGGGCGGTTGGTGTGCCATCATCAGGTGAGCGTACATAGATGTTAAAATCATCACTTGTACCGCCAGCATAAGCTATTGTGCCATTCGGATGGATAGCTGTTGCGAGAATTTCTTCTGCTTGTGAGTCTAACACTGTCCCAAAGCGCGGAACAAAGCCAATATTCACTTCGACAATCTGGGTGTTATCCCCGATGATATAGAGTGCATTATTATAATCTGCGAGTCCGCGAATGCCTGTGCGGTCATAAGTCGCAAAACTTTCTTGAGGCAAACCTGTCGCTACATTCCATACAATCACAAAATCATCTAACGCACCTGATAAGACCAATTGACCATCATCGCTGAATGTGATGGCAAAGACTTCTGCGCGATGACCTTCTCTTGCCCATATGTTATCTCCTGTTGCAACATCCCATAAGCGTACTGAACGATCCACACTTCCTGATGCTAAGAATTGCCCATCAGGTGAGAAAGCTAAGGCAAGTACCCAATCAGTATGGGCAGGGATGATACGAATGAGGCTCAGATCGTTTGTATCCCATAGTTGAATACTGTTATCATCGCCCGCAGTTGCCATGATAGCCCCATCAGGACTAAATGCGAGATCGTATATAACGCCACCAGCATGGGCTTCGATGAGGGTCGCTTCATCATTGTCTGTCAGTGACCACCACGCAATGTCGCCCTTGGAATTACCAATTGCTAAGTGTGTGCCATCAGGTGAAAATTCAGCGCTGCGAATTTCTTCATCATTGATGCTCAGTTCTTGCATGATGTCGCCTGTAGCTGTATCCCAAATGATAATCCGCCCCAAGCCATCGGCTGAAACAAGGCGCGTTCCGTCATGGTTGAAAGCAACGACATTGACGCGTACCTCATGAGCGATTAATTCAAATAGTGAGATACGCTGTTCTGCATCCCAGATAATGACCTCACTATCACGGCTACCTGTCGCTAGACGTGTGCCATCATTAGAAATCGCAATCGTCCGAATAAAATCAGTATGTCCATTAAAATAGCCAGCTAATTGGGATTGTGTCAGTAAGCCTGTGAGGAGTGCATTTTGTCCTTCAAATGTGTCATCAATCGCTAAGGATTCGAGCGCTAGTAATAAAGCACGATCTGGCTGATTTTCAGCGTACAGTAAGGAAGCTGCAGCTAATTCACGCGCCCGAGATTCTTCCGCATTGGTTTCTGCAAGATCACGCGCAATACTCTCTGCATCGCGTGCATCTACCGCATCATTGCGTTGATTAAAGGCGATGATGGCTGCAATCACAGCAACAACTGCCAGTAGCGCAACCCCTGTTTGCAATAAGTTGATGAAGCGCCGACGTTGTTTTTCGCTGGCTTCGCGTTCATCATCAAGTTGGATACTTGCTGATAAGTACTCTTGCTCACGCTTGGTCAAGGCAATGATTTTATGGTCATCTAGCGTGGCAAATTGCAATAAGCGTGATCCTGTTGCGAGGAAACTACTATCTTTGCCTTCTTGTACCCATAAACGTGCTGAATCTGATAAGCGTGCTTGTAAGCGTAAGGCATCCGCGTTATCGTTAATCCAGCCACGCAATAAATTCCAACTGTGGATTAAGGCTTCGTGGGCAATTTCAACCGTTGGCATCCGTGAACTGGTTTCGTTATCAAAAGTTAGCAGGCGATATTTACCAAATGTATCAATGATCGCTTGAATTTTTTCGGAGTCACGTTCTAAGGTATACAATTCGCCCAATAATACCCGTTGACGGGTATGATCTTCCCGATCTCCGATACGGACTAAGCGGGTAAATAGCAATCGCGCAATTTGGCGTTGCTCCTGATCGAGCGTCATATAAATTTCATCGGCACGCTTGGCTAATGCACCACTGATGCCACCCATCGCTTGATAAGCTGCCACCGTGAGTTCATTACCATATCGTTTTTCATATAATTCACTTAGTGTATATTGCAAGAGTGGTAGCACACCGCGTTCAGAATTGACATCAGCAATTAGCATTCCTGATAAGCCATCTTCAAATTCTAAGCCACTTAATTTAGCAGGTTCTTCAATCGCAGCGCGTAATTCTGTTTGCGACATCGATGGAATTAATTCCATGCGTTCACGGAATAAGATTCCCCAATCAGGGTACAACAATGGACGATCTAGGAAATCTGCACGCAGTGTTGCAATCACACGCAAACGGCTGTTTTCTGCCATTAATGCCTTGTAAATCATCGTCAAGAAATTGACACGGTCTTTTTCACTTGGAACTAGTGTGAAAATTTCCTCAAATTGGTCAATCAATAAGAGCATTTCACCTTTTTCAGGTAAGGAATCCACTAATGCTTGGTTGAGGTCATAGGCATCTTGGGAAATTGTTTGCATGAGTTTAACAGAGGCACGGCTGGCAACTTTAAGAATTGCCCCTTCGAGACTCCGCATTGGTGATGCACCCGGAATCATGGTTGAAATATAGAGAGGGGGTAAGCCGTCGATTTTCTCATTGCGGATTGCGGGAATCAGACCTGCACGTACAACACTTGATTTACCGCTACCACTCGCCCCAACAATCGCTAAAAATCGTCCTGATGGTTTGCCCGTTGTCATATTCTTGATAAGACTTTTTACTAAATCTGTACGCCCATAAAAATCTTCTGCATCGGATTCTTTAAATGCTTTAAGTCCTTTATACGGATTGCGAACATCAATAGGGGCGGTGTTTTCTAGTTCCGACGTGGATAGAACAGGAATCGTTGATGTTACACTTTGATTTAAGTTAGCCAGAATGCTATGGAAATCGCGCGCAAAATCTAAGACTGAACTATATCGTGACAGGGGGTCTTTGATCGTCGCTTGCTGTAAGGGATAATTTAAACTTTCTGGTAAATCAGGATTATGGATTTGTAAGGCAGGCATATCCTTGCGGACGTGCATTTGTAATAATTGGAGCATATCATCATGTTCAAATGGAGCATGACCCGTGAGTACCTCATACATCAAAATACCGAGGCTATAAATATCACTACGGGGTGTAATTTCACGTCGTCGTAGATGCTCAGGAGAGATATATTTTGGTGAGCCGTGCATGGTATTGGAGTCATCTTGAGCAAGATTAATATTGCTATCAATATCACGCGCAATCCCAAAATCGGTCAAGTAGGCATTGCCATCTTCATCGAGCAAAATATTGGCTGGCTTTATATCTTGATGAATGACACGGTTACGATGTGCCGTATGCAGCGCACCTGCTATTTGATCGAGTAAGCGCCCTGCTTGTTCAATGCTTAACGAGCCTTTTTTCTGTAGGTGATCGGCAAGATTTCCACCTTTGATATAACGCATGACCAAATATGCGCCACTTGGATCACGCCAAAAATCAAATAAAGGCACAATATGCGGATGTTCCAATTTAGCGATCAACTCGGCTTCAAATTGGAAGCGTTTGATGAAATCTTCACGGTTGGCATACAAAGGTAAGATTACTTTAATGGCAACATCACGATTAACGATTGGCTGCCGTGCCACATACACTTCACCAAAACCACCTGTGCCAATTTGTTTGACTAAAGTATAACTTTTAATCTTTTCTTCCATGATACCCACTTTGATTGAATCGCTTAAAGCATTGATCTTATAATTAGAGAATATCACTTAGTGTGATTATAGATTGGACGTAAAGATCCATTATCTGATGAATAAGTATTGTCACTCATAAGCAGTAACAACGCAAATGTATTATTAGGAGCGTTAAACAGCGCTCATCTTTGGATATTTATAATTTCCTCAAAGTATAGCGTTTTCATAAGAAATTTGTATACGTTTATACTGATAGTTGACATTTTTTTACTTGTGCAGTCAAATAGTTGGTATACCAATCATTGGGGTGCAAATAGTTATGACTGTTACACATCGTGAAGCGCAAGAAATTCGGATGCTGGCTGTATTGATGCTTAAAATACCCCGCCAATTGCTGGAACAGCGATTTGCAGAAGAAAATATTGATCTCACAATGTTGCAGCATCATATTATGACAATGGCACAGCGCCATCAACCAACGATTGCAGAATTAAGCCGTACCTTTGGGCTTGATCCTTCTACTTTAGTATCAACTGTTGATACATTGGTAAAGAAGGGATATTTGCGACGAGAACGTGATCCAAATGATCGCCGACGCTATCCCCTACATTTAACAGAATCAGGTACTGATCTTCATCATCATATTTGTAATAACTTAGGCGATGATCCGTTGCATTTGGCATTGCAAACATTGGATGCTAGCGACGTGACAGCCTTAAATCAGATATTACGTCGGATTGTGACCACATTGCCTGATGGCGAAGCAGCTTTAAATGAATTGGATGCCAATATCGAAGCATACGACGCAACAAAAGACCCAAAATCATGATTACAGCGTTATTCTACAACTAAGCAAATCCAGACTAACTGTCAGTTGAAAAGAGGATTCCCTTGCAAGCATCAGCAAAAGGGCGCGGTGGCGCTCCGAAAAAAAGTGGTGGCGACGGTGCATTACGCCGTTCAATATCTTATCTGAGTAAACAAAAGAAGTCAGCATTTTATGCTTATGGTGCGCTATTCTTAGCGACCATTGCTCAATTAGCTGTACCACGCCTTGTTCAAAATATGATTGATACTGTCACAACGGGATTTACGGCAGAGACTATTTTAGATTTGCCCGATGCTGTCCAAGCAGGGGCAGCCAGCATGGCAGGCTATTCGATGGATGAACTCACGACCATTCAAGCCAATAGCATTAATTGGCTGGTGACGGCAGCGCTTGTGATTGTGTTGTTCGCAGTTGTTCGTGGCTTATTCTCATTTGCACAATCTTATTTTGCAGAGACAACCTCGCAAGGGATTGCTTTCGATTTTCGTAATGAGCTATTTTCCAAGTTGCAACGTTTATCTTTCAGCTATTACGATCAAAATCAAACAGGGCAATTGATGATCCGTGCTACTGATGATGTTGAACAAGTACGGGTATTTATCGCACAAGGCTTAATTTTAGCGACACAAGCCTTTCTACTATTTGGGGTGACGCTCATCATTTTGTTTTGGACAAATTGGCGACTGACGCTTGTCATTTTGCCGATTTTACCCTTGGCATTATTTTTGTTCATGTTCTTTGGTAATGTTGCGCGTCCATTGTTTGGGGAAGTCCAACGACGCTTATCCGCACTCAATACGATTTTGCAAGAAGCCTTAGCGGGTATCAAAGTCGTGAAAGCCTTTAACCGTGAGCAATATGAACAAAAGCGCTTTGATGCGAGTGTCGATCATTTTTTTGAACAACAAATTAAAGTTCAACGGGTATTTGCGGTCTTATTCCCGACGATTTTTGTTCTCGCACAAATTGGTACAGCAGTCTTGCTATACTTTGGTGGACGGCAAATCATTGGTGGAACACTCACGATTGGACAGTATCAAGAATTTACCTTGTATTTGCTTTATATCTTCTTCCCACTTGGGCAACTTGGGTTCATCATTTCTTTGATGGCGCAAGCATCCGCATCGGCTACCCGTATCTTTGAAATTTTAGATGCTAAGAATGATGTCGAAAATAAACCTGATGCGGTGGACTTGCCACCGATTGAAGGGCGCGTCACATTCGAGAACATGCGCTTTAGTTACTTTGAATCGAGCGACGATGTGTTACGTGACATCACTTTCACCGCAGAACCCGGTGAAACCATTGCTCTATTAGGCTCAACAGGGAGTGGTAAAACAACCATCATTAATCTGATACCACGCTTTTATGATGTGCGTGAAGGCTCAGTCAAAATTGATGGCTATGATGTCCGTGATGTGACACTCGATAGCTTACGCAGCCAAATCGGGATTGTTTTGCAAGAAACGAATCTGTTTTCGGGCAATATCCGCGATAATATCGCCTTTGGTCGTCCCGAAGCCAGTATCGAAGAAGTTGAAGCCGCCGCCAAAGCTGCTGCCGCCCATGAGTTTATCAAGAGTTTCCCTGAAGGCTATGAAACGCCTGTTGGTGAACGCGGTACAACCTTATCTGGGGGGCAAAAGCAACGGATTGCGATTGCACGCGCCTTGCTCTTAAATCCTAAATTGCTGATTCTGGATGATTCGACCAGTAGTGTTGATCTCGTAACCGAATATAAAATTCAAAAAGCACTCGATAACTTGATGGATGGACGTACCAGTTTCGTTATCGCGCAACGAATTAGCACAGTGGTCAATGCCGATAAGATTATTGTCTTAGATAAAGGCAAGATTCACGCTATCGGCAAGCACCAAGACCTGATGGAAAATAGCCATATCTACGCAGATATATACAACTCACAACTTGTTGATGATGTTGATGTTGTGATGGAGGATTAAGCGATGTTTGGAATGGACGGCAATCGCCGTATATTTGAGCAAGAAGTGGTCAAACCACAAGATTTAAGCAAAACAATGGGACGTTTCGCAAATTACTTTCGTCCGTATTGGTGGATTGTTGCACTTGTTATGATTTTGGTGGCGGTCAACACATGGACGCAAGTTGTTGCGCCTCAAATTGTGGGGCAAGCAGTTGACTGTTACTTGTTCGATGCACAAGCCTTTAACAATCTATCAGCATTTCCGACGGATAGTGAAAGCCCTGCACAGAGCAATTGCTGGTTTACAGATGATGATTCTGTGGCGATTCAAACACGCATTTTAGCCGATGATGGTATCGCACAAGCTGATAAACAAGCTGCGATTAATCAGGCGAAGATTGCTGGTGTAACAACGATGGTTTTTGCGTTGCTTGGCTTGTACTTTTTAGGGGCGATTCTATCCGGTGTATCTTTCTTTGCGATGGCATATGCTGGGCAAAGTGTGTTGCGTGATATGCGTAAAGATTTATTCGATAAGATGAAGCGCTTATCGCTCGGCTACTACACAAAAAATGAAGCAGGGGATGTCATGAGCCGTATCACCAACGATACATCGGTCATCCAGCAAGCCTTTGGTTTTGCATTGCTAAGTGTATTGGGTGGTGTTGTTTTAATTGTGTCTTTGATATTTCAGATGCTCGTTACCAATTGGGTCTATGGCTTGCTGAGTTTGACTGTTGCGCCCTTTATGATGTTAGCAACCTTGTACCTATCCTCACAAGCGCGTAAAGCATTCCGTATCAGTCGCCAAGAATTAGGGAGCGTCAATGCGGATTTGCAAGAGAGCTTATCAGGCGCACGCGAAGTCCAAGCCTTTAACCGTGAAGATGAAAATATCGAACAATTTTCAGAACGCAATGCAGCGAATCGTGATGCGAATATCCGTGCTGCCTCCTTCACAGCAGCCCTCAATCCAACATTAGAGGCACTTGGCTTTGTAGGGATCGCAATTGTGGTAGTTGTCGGTGGCTTCTCCTTGCTGACCAATACACCGCTTTTTGGTGTTGGTGCAGTGGTATCGCTCGGTTTAGTGATTACCTACCTTGCATATGTTCAGCAGATTAACCGTCCGATTGCACAAATTGCGACCTTATGGACAAATATTCAGAGTGCGATTGCTGGTGGCGAACGTATCTTTGAATTGCTAGATGCAGGCATCGATATTCAAGATAAAGAGGGCGCACAAGCCTTGCCACAAATTCAAGGCAATATCCGCTTTGATAATGTTTGGGCAGAATATGAAGTGGGTAAGCCTGTCTTGAAAGGCATCACCTTTGAAGCCAAACAAGGTCAAACAGTAGCGATTGTGGGACAAACAGGGGCAGGTAAAACAACCATCATCAATCTGTTACCGCGCTTTTGGGATGTCACTGATGGTAGTGTCACCATTGATGGCTATGATGTGCGTGATGTCACTGGTGATAGTTTACGTAGCCAGATCGGCATTGTCTTGCAGGATAGCTTCTTATTCAGCGATACGGTGATGAATAATATCCGTTATGGTAAATTGGAAGCAACAGATGAAGAGGTGATTGCAGCAGCAAAATTGGTTGCAGCCCATGACTTCATCGAGCGTTTACCAGAAGGTTATGATACAGTCCTCGGTGAACGAGGGAGTGGTTTATCACAAGGGCAACGCCAATTGATTAGTATTGCTCGCGCTGCATTACTTGACCCACGTGTCTTGATCTTAGATGAAGCAACATCAAGTGTTGATACGCGCACTGAAAGAGTTATCCAAGCGGCTTTCGAGAAATTGCTCAATAATCGTACCAGTTTCGTAATTGCTCATCGCTTGAGCACGATCCGCAATGCTGATTTGGTATTGGTACTCAGCGCTGGCGAGATTATGGAATCAGGTACACATGATAGCTTGCTTGCTGAAAAGGGCATGTATCACGAACTCTATATGAGCCAATTCCGTCATGAAGGTGATGAAACCATTCCTGACGCATCCGAACCCGTTACAGGGGATTAGCCTCTAATAAAGATGGGCGCAGCTTTAAACTGCGTCCATTTTAGTTTTATAGAAATTTCATTTAATATTCGGACAGTTTAAAGAAACATTCTCATTTTAAAGTGCTATATATGTAGGGCAGGTGCTAATCCTCACGCATCAAGCTAGGTCTTAATGCTATTTTTTTACTGCAAACCCCTCCCCAAGTATTTCGCAAGCTCTCTGCTGGATAGGGGGTGAATAGCTAACATGATAGACCCATAATTCTTATCTTGATGTCTACGGATCAGCGTATCCAGTTGTTTTTCTAGGTGGTCGCATGCGCCCCTACAATTGTCTAGTTGTTATATGAATTTGCTATAATTGTTTGATAGGCTTGATGACACGTCAAGAAGAAATTATCCTCCCCAATATGATCGACAAATCCAATCCGTCGGAAACGATCCATCACAGGTCCTTTGACGGATGCGAGATAAAACTGAACCCCGTTATTAGCCAGCGCATCAGCTAATGTTTCGAGAACATCGAGCGCACTGCTATCAATAAAATTGATCGCACTCGCCACCAAAACAAAATGTTCAATTTCGGGGTTATCAGCAATCGATGCAAGAACAACTTGCTCCAAATATTGTGCATTCGGGAAGTAGAGACTTTCATCGACACGCATAGCCATAATTTTGGGATGGGTTGTTGTTTCGTGGCGGAGTACATTGCGGTATTCTTCACTTTCGCCGATACGTCCTAAAATTGCAATGTGCGGTTGGCTAGTGCGCCATAAGTACAGTATCAATGATGTGATTGCACCAACAATGATGCCATTTTCGATACCGATTTCTAAAACAGCAATGAAGGTAACAGCTAATGAGATAAAATCTTGTTTGCTATACTGCCATGTATGTTTAGCCGTCTTAAAATCAATGAGGTTGATAACCGCAACGACGATGATGGCTGCTAAGATGGCATTTGGTAAATAGGTGAACAGGGGGGTTAAGTACAGCACACTCAGCAACAGCAAAAGCGCCGTGATGATTGATGCCATCCCTGTATTTGCCCCTGACATAAAATTAACCATCGAGCGCCCGAACCCACCTGCAATCGGGTAACCACCTGTCACTGATGCGCTAATATTTGCTAATCCGAGCGCCACAAGTTCTTGATTGGGATCAACTTTTTGGCGACGCTTGCTGGCGAGGGCTTTAGCTACGGAGATACTTTCCATGTAAGCAACCAGTGCAATTGTTAGCGCAAAAGGGAATAAGGCTTCTAAATCAGCATAGGCAAAGGATGGTTTAGTGAGTGGGGGCAAGCCTGATGGCACTGTGCCGACAATTGAAATACCAAAACTTGCAAGATCAAAGCCCCAAGCGAGCAATGTTCCAATAATGACGACAACCAATGGCGCAGTCTTTGTGAGAGGTACTATCCAGCTTTTGGACATGCCTAATTGTGCTAAATGCTGCCCAAGAAAATATTTGAAATACAGTAAAATCACAATACCCAGCAGCGCCATCATCAAGGTTGGTAGATGCGTTTGCGTGATATTTTGCCCAATATGCCACAAAATTTCATGAAACTGGTCTGTGCGTGGAATCGCAAAGCCTAAAATGTTTTTCATCTGGCTAAAGCCGATAACCAAGGCTGCTGCACTGGTAAAACCTGATAGGACGGGGTGGCTCAGAAAATTGACAATGAATCCGACCCTGAGTAATCCCATCACTAATTGTAAGATACCAATCATGAAAGCTAGCGTCACTGCGAATAAGAGATAATCCGCCATAGATTGCGGTTCTAAACCACTGATACTACTTGCAACTAACAAGCTCACCATTGCTACAGGTCCTACGGCAAGGGTACGACTTGTCCCGAAGAAACCATAGATCAATAAGGGAACAATGCTGGCATATAAACCTGTTTGGGGAGGTAAACCTGCTAAGAGCGCATACGCCATCCCTTGTGGGACTAGCATCACAGCAACAATCACACCTGCAATGAGATCACCCATGAATGTTGTGCGATTATAGGTGCTTAACCAATTGAGAAATGGAAAATACTGGCGAATATCGAACGCAACACTATCAAGTGGTCGATATTCTTTGGGCTGATTTGGCATGTTGCCTCGCTCACTTATGCTGATTGACCTCATAATCATAAGACTACTTCGGCATTTCAAAGAGATTGTAATACTAATAAGTGCTATTAGAATTGACTAATGCGTTAAGATGCAATCAGATTTTTGACACACTACTTGTAGGTGATGTGAAGCAACCGACGCTTAGTCGTTATAGCGTGTAGTGATGTCCTCCTGCTAGACGGACGCAGATAGAGCAACGTCCCTACATATCATCTACTTGATTGATCGTCATACTTATTTTTAAGTATTTTCCAGACTCTACAATAGAACCATCCATTTGTAAAATAGGGTGTATACTCATTATCTGATACACCGATTGAGGATCATAATAACC
>JBAUIA010000237.1:0-4601 GCA_049680565.1 Phototrophicaceae bacterium | reverse complement strand
GTTATTAGGCATACGATAATCACACAAAATAAGCGAGTGGATACTCTATTCGCTCGCTTTGGTTTATCAAAATTTTATCAAGTTATACTGTCCAAATTGTTTTCAAAAATAAGATTCTGAAAGTTTTTATAGAGTGTAGGGGATGGACTTTATGTCCTCCCACTGGGCGGGCGCAGACAGAGCAACGCCCCTACACATCTTATATTCTATTGATAGCTATATTTATTTTTAAGTATTTTCCAGACTCTACAAAAATAAGATTCTGAAAGTAACTAGAACATAGACGCTATTGTAAGGGCATACTATAATGCGCCCATCCTAAAAGTGAGTTTGTTACAGCAAACCCTTACAACGCATTATTTCTTTCATCGGTTTACTTAAATTATTATTAAGACATTCGCCTTAAAAAGACAAAAACAGACTACCAATTGCTTTAAGCGAAAGATAGTTTCATATACACATCCTCTTTTTACAAACGAATTGCATATTCGGCATAGAACCTTAATAGGTTTCTGCTAAACTGCCCTCTAATGACCCGTATAAAGGATAGTAAAGTCAATGAAAGTTAAGATTTTTAGTGTGTTGCTGATGATAGCGCTCATTTTGCCAACCATGGCACAAGATGATGAGGCTGTTAATCCAGTAGAAATGACATTAAGTGGCACACCAAGTGAAATTTGTGATGCAGCAACCCCCGCCATTGAGCCAGAAACACGCTCATACAGTAGCGCGGAACAAGTGCTTGAAGCAGGTATTGATTACCGTGCGGTGATGTGTACCTCCGCAGGCGCAGTTTATATTGATTTGTTCGAGAGCTTAACGCCACTCACAGTCAATAATTTTGTATTTCTTGCGGAACAAAATTACTATAACAATACCATTTTTCATCGTGTGATGGTCGATTTTATGGCGCAAGCTGGTGATCCCACAGGCACAGGTGCAGGTGGACCGGGTTATCAATTTGGCGATGAATTTGTTAGCTTCGTGACCTTTGATCGCCCCGGTTTGTTAGCGATGGCAAATTCAGGTCCTGCGACGAATGGCAGCCAATTCTTCATTACAACCGTTGAAACCCCTTGGCTCAATGGGGCGCATACCATTTTTGGCGAAGTGCTAGAAGGACAAGCAGAAACTGTTGATAATATCTTGATTCGTGATCCACAAGCAGGTGGCGATTCGACCACATTGGATGCAGTCGTTATCATCCGTGATCCTGAATTAGTGGATAGCACCTACGTCGATACCCGTGAAGCAGCAACGGCTGAGACCTTTGTTGCAGGGTTAGATAGCACATTATCCCCTGATAACATCCCACCCGATGTTGTATTTACAGGTGCTGAAATTCTCGATACGGATACCGTTGCAGCGATTGCCCCAGATGAACTAAGTAGTGATTACGCAACTTTCCTCGAAACCTATGGACATGATTATCGTGTAACCGCATTGCTCGATAATCCAGAATGCAACACTGAGTATTTCTTCTATACGATGTCGTATTCTGTGGATGCGTTTGCAAGTGCTGCGGATGCTTCTGCTGCATTGGATGATCCATTTTTAGCGGAATACTACGAATCAGTGGGTTATATGGCAATGGCAACTGAAGAAGATGTTGATTTACCCTATAATGCCTATTTCACATCAACCGACATTTGCAACGCAACAGGTCAAACGGTGACATTAGACCTCCTACGTGGACGTTACCTACTGAATATCAGCGTTATCTTCTCAACTGATGGTAATCCTGAAGCCGATATTGCCAATTTTGTTGCAACAACTGTGCCAACCTTGTTTGAAGCAGGTCTAGCAGACGCATATCGTTCTGAAGTACGATAGTCTAATTTTGTAACTAGTAAGACATATCGGGTGCTGATGTTATTTTGGCATCCGATTATTTTTATTAAGTGCTCTGTCCGGTAAATAGCTAAACAACGATTTTGCAGTATTTTGGGTGCGCTGTAATAGCGAACCTTTACAACAGTTACTTATCGGATGAAGCATTAAGTGGTTTATCGAAAATAATGAGATGGTCTTTGAATATTATAGTTTGTGATTTCAAGACGCGCCGTTGCGCGTCACTAAAATATGTTAATTTACTGATTTGTAGGGACATCCAATGGGATGTCTAATAAGCTATAGCATTATTATTGAATTTTAAAACAGGTTCTTAGATATATGTAGGGATGTATTGGCGTATGCGTCCGTATTTCAGGTTGTGAGATACGCTGATCCTCACGCATCAAGATAAGAATTATGGGTCTATCATGTTAGCGACTCAATCCCTATTCAGCAGAGAGCTTGCGAACGCATTGGGGAGAGGTTTGCAGTAAAAATAGCATTAAGACCTAGCTTGATGGTTAAGGATACGCCGATCCCACCCTAGAATTTCCAAAGAATTTTAGGACTTTACATAAATAAATCATGATGATTAAAAAAGGAATTTCATGACATCATCGACTAAAAATAAGCGGTCATTTTCTTTGCTACCGCAAGTGACCATGTTGACCTTAACACGTATGGTTATTAATACAGGGGTGCGAATGGTTTATCCTTTGTTACCTGTATTTGCGCGTGGCTTAGGGGTTGATGTTGCATCCTTTGCGATTATCTTGACAATTATGCAATTAACAGGCATCACTGCTCCTATTTTTGGGCAATTATCGGAGCGCCAAGGTCGGCGTTTTACGATGCTATTAGGCTTAGGGGCATATGGTGCAGGAATAGCATTGGTCTTTATCTACCCAAGCTATATTGGTTTCGCAGCAGCACTGATTGTGGCATCATTGGGTAAAGTTGCTTATGACCCCGCCCTACAAGCCTATATTGGGGATCGTGTGCCTTATGAAAAACGTGGTTTATTTATGGGTATCATCGAATTTGGATGGTCAGGTGCATTCATCATTGGTGTGCCAATTATGTCTTGGCTCATTGCTGGCGCGAACTGGCAAATACCCTTTGTAGCACTCACTATCCTAACAGGTGTTGCTTGGCTTACGACATTTATTATGCTAGACAAAGATAAGCCTAGTGAACGCCCACAAGGATCATTTTTGCAAGGGGTTCGCGCTGCGATAAATAGCCCGATTGCAGTTGCTGGATTGCTACTAGGTTTTGGGATTAGTGGTGCAAACCAGATGGTAACGGTTGTTTTTGGCTTGTGGATTGAAAATTCATTTGGGATTCAACTCGCTGCATTAGCAGCAGCATCGGCAGTGATTGGTATCTCAGAATTAGGCGGAGAAGGCATCGTTACCATTATTGCGGATCGCTTTGGCAAACGTCGTTTAATTATTATTTCGATTATTGGCAATATGCTCGTGTGCTTAGTCTTGCCTTTCATGAACGCCTCGCTCACGGTGGCATTAATCGGCTTATTTTTCTTCTACTTAACCTTTGAAACGGCACTCGTTGCCTCGATTCCACTAGCATCCGAACTCAGTCCAAAAGCGCGTGGTATGTATTTGACCGTATTTGTATCAGCAATTACAATTGGGCGCACAATTGCAACGCCTTTATCAACCATCGCATTCACCTATGGTTTGCTGACGAATACCATCGGCGCAATTATCTTTAACATCATCGCACTCATTGCTGTTTGGCGTTATATCCGCATAGAATGATGGATCATCCAATTTTCAAGGGAATTTTGGTCATAATTGATTGACAATTTCTATAATAGCTTGCCATAAGCGCTTACGGATGAGAGCAATTTTTTCTATTTTTGGGGCGGATACAGGGGTATCGCCTGTTTGCTCGCCAATATAGGTTGCTCGGCTGAGTTCGACCATCACCCAAGGTTGTTTTTGTCCACCATGTTTCCAGATATTGTATCCACCGAAAAATGGCGTATTAATGTCATAGGCTTTGGATGTTGGCGCTATATCCACAATATCGGCTAAAGCATCACCGAAGGCTTTAGCAGCAAACCGTGTCAGTTCAGGCGAGGCTGTAATCGGTACATCATTGCTACGTGCATGACCATCATTCAAGCCATAATTACTCGCGGAAATACGTGGGCGTATTTGGGCAGGGTCGCCATAATGTGATGGACCTATGGCTGCCATTGAATGGCAATCCAGCACAAGTTTGACCGTATCATCATCTGCAATACGTGACATTGTATCGTGCCATGTTTGCCAATAGCTTGTGATGAGATGCTGTTCTAAGGCTTCATCAGGGGCTTGCTGGTCAATAAAAACGGATGCGCCATAACTTGTCTTACGCTTGATGATGCCATCACCTTCTAAGATTTCACCTGCGGTAACATGCGGACGATTGACATCAATGATTGACCGTGCATATGGAAAAACTTCCCAGTGTAGAACACGCTCACGAAAATCATAGAGCATATCAGTATACGCATCAGCTTCATTGAAAATTTGAGCCTCTGTCAAAGCAATCCGATC
The DNA here is from genome assembly GCA_049680565.1 of Phototrophicaceae bacterium. Classification (GTDB taxonomy): domain Bacteria; phylum Chloroflexota; class Anaerolineae; order Aggregatilineales; family Phototrophicaceae; genus JAUZRW01. The sequence goes on along the minus strand of JBAUIA010000237.1, from coordinate 198 downwards.
CCTTAGCTCAGGTGGAATAGCTAATCCTGCGTGAGGAATGACAATTGCAATCGGTAATTTCTTGCTCATACGGTTATTATGATCCTCAATCGGTGTATCAGATAATGAGTATACACCCTATTTTACAAATGGATGGTTCTATTGTAGAGTCTGGAAAATACTTAAAAATAAGTATGACGATCAATCAAGTAGATGATA
>JBAUIA010000236.1:0-5028 GCA_049680565.1 Phototrophicaceae bacterium | reverse complement strand
CTTTTTGATCGCGTTCACTAGCTGTAACGATAGCAATACCTTGTATCGTTGTCAGTCGATTATTCGCAATATCGCCTTCAACGGCTTGACGGGTCTTATTGCGCGATCGGATTGAAACCAACCCAATCAGAAAGAAGATTAAGCCAAAAAGCCCAATGCCAAAAGTCGCACTGAGGTTTATTGGTACCGTAAAAAGGGTTGAGATAGCCCCTAAGAGTGCAATACCACCGATGCCACCAAAGACAACACCGAGTATCAATTCTGAAACTCTACTGTAGGCATCGCTCTTGCGAATAATCTCATGCTGATGGGACAGAAGTTGCCCATTATCATTTGCTATAAGATCTTCTGCTGTGATCTCAAGGGCGTGCATGAGTTCACTATCAGCAGTCAGAAATTTTTTCTTAGCTTGCTTATCCATCATATAATCTCTCAATAGCGTTTATGGTCATTTTAATATTATGCCATATATTCTAAAATCCGTTATTTGGGAGGTCATTAATCGTATCAGCAGTAAAATCACTTTGGAGGCATATGCTTAGTGCCTCCAAAGTAAAGTTTTAAGACATAAAAACTAAATTCCCAACTCAGGCTTACATCTCTAGTAAGGCGAGTTCTTCTTCTGTCATTTCGAGTGATGGCGTGATGATTTCTGCTTGTTCTTCGATGCCTAAGCGATTACGAATTTGGGCAAGGCGTGCGCTGGCTTTTGTTTCACGAGCGCCATCTTGTAATGAGCCATCCATCGTATCCATTGCCATTTCAAACTTCGCATCGGCATTATCGCGTTGGCGTTTGATGTCCTCGGCAATCGCTTCTACCGATGTTGTGCCTGATGAAATCATCCGCGCTGAATTAATCAATTTATCAGCAGACATTTTCTTAATATCGGCTTCAAATTTAATGGCTTTCAGCAATTCGATTTGATTGCGTAAGGATGTGATGCGTCCTTGCATTTTACCATCGGCGAGTTGGAGCGCACGATTAGAGCGTAAAGCGGATTCATAGGCTTGGTTATAAACGTGGAGTTTCTCTTCTTGCCCGACTAAATCTTGTGCTAAATTTTCCGCTAGATAATCATTGCTGGCATCGTCATCGGTCAAAACGGCTTCAATTTCTGACTCAATTCTGGCGATTAAATCTTGGGTTTCGATGACTTTGCGTGTTGCAGTTTTTAATGCCCCGAGTGCAACCTCGCGATCACACCGCATTTCTTCGAGTGCATCTTCATGCTCACGCAGATATTGATTGAGTGTCTTGATCGGGTCTTTCTTGAGCGCTTTATCAATCATATCGTGAAATGATGCACTCAGTAGGGTTCTGACTTTTTCCATTAAGGTTGCCATGATACTGTACTCCTTAGATGATTATTCATATCGTTAAGCATAGCAGAGATAGGCGATTAACTGTAGCGACTGAGAGACAAATTTATGATCTTTATACTATCAGGTCGGCTTCCAAAAGTTTTATCATTTATGCTACAATTACCGAACGCGTTAATGAGGAGGCACATGACATGGTAATTGCTTATCCACCTGCTATGTTTTCTGAAGTACTGGATTTTTTAGTAACCTCACCAACACCAGATGATATATTGGCGTTTAAACCATCTCAAGAGCAAGAAAATCAATTTGAGGCACTCATGACGAAGAATAAGCAATCCACATTAACTAAAACAGAGCAAGATGAATTGGAATCATTTTTGCAACTGAATCATTTTGTGAATATGCTCAAAATTCGGGCAAGACAAAAACTAGCTACATCATGAGCGATACTTATATCCCTGCGAAACTACGAAGTGAAGTAATTGAACGTGATAAAAACTGTTGTGAATATTGCCGCTTGAGCCAAGATGACAATTTTTTCACGTTTCATGTTGACCATATCATTTCAGAAAAGCATGATGGAAAAACTCAATTAGATAACCTCTGTCTTAGTTGCCCTAATTGCAACATTCGCAAAGGGAGTGATATTGCAGGTGCAGACCCTGTTACAGGGAATGCCACTTTTTTATATCATCCACGAAAACAAGATTGGGATACTCATTTTATTATTGAAGATGGGAAAATATTAGCTAAAAGCCCCGAATCACGTGTCACTATTTATCTGTTGCATTTAAATATACCTGAGCGCATTGCCGAACGACGACTATTGATCGAATTACAGCGTTACCCATGTTAACGCTTCTTTGCACTTTTTCGCCTTTGCGGTACAGTTTAACAATGTTTGATCGTTAACCTCATAAGAAAGCCGTATGATGAAATTTAGCCTTCGCCTCAATAATGATTTACCCGTATCGGAATACTTACAACTTGCACAAGCTGCCGAACACGCTGGTTTTGACCAATTTTGGGTCAGTCATGATTTGTTCATCCGTAGCTCAATGGTGATTTTGACGGCGGTTGCATCCGTCACGGAAAAAATCGAAATTGGAACTTGTATCCTCAATCCTTATACGCTCAACCCCTCCGAAATTGCAATGTTTGCTGCCACGCTCGATGAATATAGTAAGGGACGCTTTAACTTAGGGATTTCAGCAGGGGCTGGCGAGTTCATGAAGTGGGTGGGTATTCAGCAGAGTAAACCGCGCACAAGTTTGGTCGAAAGTGTGCGAGCGATTCGCGCAATGCTCAATGGAGAACGCTATTCTGAGGAAGGGCATTTTATCAATTGGACAGATGAAGCCTATTTACGTTTTGAGTCACCGCGTAAAATTCCGATTTATATCGGCGCGATGAGTCCCAATATGCTGCGGAGTATTGGTTCAGATGCGGATGGTGGCTTACCTTTGTTATTTCCACCTGAACTTTATAGCAATGTTATCGAATACATCAAAGAAGGCGCAGCATCGGCAAACCGTGATATGAGCGAAGTTGATGTGGCTGCTTGCATCTGGTGTTCCGTTGCCGAAGACCTCGAAGCAGCCAAAGATGCCCTCCGTGAAAAAGTCGCTTATTATGGTCACGCCATGAGTCCTACCATCTATGACGCGCTCGGTTTAACAAAAGATGATTTTAACGAGATTGAACGGCTTGTGATGGTTGAAAATGATATGGAAGCTGCCAAAGCACAAGTGACCGATCAGATGTTAAAAATCGGGATTGCTGGCACAGCGCATGATCTGATTGAACGCATCGAAAGTTTGGTGGATATGGGTGTTAGCCATTTGAGCTTTGGTCCGCCACTCGGTCCTGATCGCTTAGAAGCGATTCAGCAAATTGGCAAGGTGGTCATTCCACATTTTGCTGGTAAGTAAATCGTATGGTGACTACTGGCGAATGATGGGTAAGAAATGTGACCGATTAAAGCGCTGTAAATTATGCCATTAATATGGACATCAGCTTATCCAATATCAAATAGATATTAGACGGTAGAGTGTCGGTAGACACTAAAGCTCACTTGACAGCAATTATTGTATAAATAGGTCGTCAAAGTTGACTTCAGTCAACGCATATTAAGAGCCTGTGACTTGAGTCACAGGCGGTATGTTAAGCATTATTCGCGTTAATTAAACCGTCCTGTATATCTATCATAGCGTTACGCATTTTTAACGATCATTAAAACCATTCGGATGCGTTTGATGCCAATGCCAAGCGGTTTCGAGGATGGTATGCAAATTATCAAACTCAGGAGACCAACCGAGTTCTCGTTTAATTTTGCTACTATCGGCAACAAGTATCGGCAAATCACCTGCGCGACGTTCACCTTCTTGCACAGGGATAGCGTGTCCTGTTACTTTTCGGGCGGTTTCAATGACTTCACGCACACTGTAGCCTGTACCACTCCCTAAATTATAGACACGGCTTTCACCCTCTTTGAGCGCTTCTAAAGCGAGGATATGGGCTTCTGCTAAATCTAGCACATGCACATAATCTCGGATACAAGTGCCATCTGGTGTGTCGTAATCTGTGCCAAAAATCGTTAATTGATCGCGTTGTCCGAGTGCGACTTGCAATACAAGCGGAATCAGATGGGATTCTGGGCTATGGTCTTCGCCGATGTGTGCATCAGGATGTGCGCCACAGGCATTGAAGTACCGTAAAGCACAGTATTTCATACCGTAGATGCGATCCATCCAATGGAGCATGCGCTCGCCCCAAAATTTGGTTTCGCCATAAACACTACCGGGTATGAGCGGTTCATCTTCATCAATGGGGACAGTTTCAGGGGCATCAAATAGATTGGCGGTAGAAGATAAGATAAAGCGTTGAACCTTGTATTCAGTAGCGACTTCAAGCAAGTTCATCATCGCATAGACATTATCACGCAAATATTTGAACGGTTTCTGCATACTTTCGCCCACTAAAATATGAGATGCGAAGTGCAAAATGCCGTCAAACTCATAGTTTGCAAATAAGGCGCGAATATCATCTATATTCAGTAAATCACCTTGTACGAAGGTGGCATCTTTATGAATAGCTGCACGATGCCCTGCAAGCAGGTTGTCAAAGACAACGACATCATAACCTCGTTCGATCATTTGCTCCACCACATGACTACCAATGTAGCCTGCACCACCCGATACTAAAATTGCCATCAATGAACTCTCTTTAGTTGATTGTTTATCATGCTGGCGATTATACACGGGGATCATTAAATCTGCTTAGGTCAATCATAAGCGTATAGGATGCGAGGGTATTTTCTATGAAGCAAGTAGTCATTTTGACGCAAAGATATAAAGGCGCGAAGAAAAACAAAAGAATAAGAAAATCAACATACTATATCTAATGTTATAGCTATAATAGACATATGACTAATTATAGGTTAGAGGATATATGAAAAAAATTGAAACTATTTACAGTAAAACATTTGGTAGTCAGATCTACAAGATTGGATATGGAATAGCTATAGTTATACTATCATTTTTCACTAGTTTTCTCTTAGTTGGCACAGCTTCAACTGAGAACTTTGAAAAAGGTGAAAATTATTACATCTTCATATTCTTAGCACTTTTTGTATTTTCCCAATTCATAAATATCACTTTTGATGAAAATGCTAAAGAGTTAAAATGGCGCATTATATTACAAC
>JBAUIA010000235.1:0-13375 GCA_049680565.1 Phototrophicaceae bacterium | reverse complement strand
ATTATCGACAGCTAATGCTTCAAATAGTATGCTTGCATCATCAGGCATTGATTGGGCAATGCTGGGTATCGTTAATAGCATCAGTATCACTATCCAAATTAATCGTTTCATCATGTTCCCCTTTTTTATGCGTGCGTTATCAATCTATAAATCTGTTTTACGTTTCTCCATTGTAATCTACCCCCCAATGTTTAGGGGATATTCATTTTATTTAGCCGATACACATTCCATCTTGCAACCAGCATGATATAATGGTCGTAATAAGAAATGACAAAGAAGCTCAAAAGAGGAGTTTGTTAATGGGCATAGATGGTTTATTTAATGTAGTAGCTATCGGCGCGTTTTTGGTCGGTATGGCAGGGATTGGTTTAGTCGTGATGAACGCATCACGCAACCAAAGCGTTCGCAGTGGGGTAATCCTCGCTGTAATTGGGTTCTTGCTCGGCTTAGTTTTCCTCGTTGTCGCAGAAGGTCTACTCGTCGTTAACCCAACTGAACGTGTGGTTGTCTTCAATACATTCACAGGTGAACTCGAAGAAAATGCACGCGAACCGGGCTTACACGTTATCATCCCCGGTATCCAACAAACATTCACCTACTTGGTTAGTCGCCAAGAATACACCATGAGCAGCAGTGTTGGTGAAGGCTCAAATGGTCGCTCGAATATTGATGATGCCATTGAAGCACGTTCAATTGATGGTCAAGAAGTCTTGATTGATATTACAATCCTCTTCACGATTGACCCTTCAAATGTGAATACCGTGCATCTGAACTGGTCAGATATTCCACAAGGTTACACCGAAGGTTTGATTCGTCCAACATTACGCTCTTTAACCCGTGATGTTGTAGCAACCGCTCGTGCCGAAGAAATTTTCGGTAGTGCTGCACTGACAACTGATGAACAAGCGGATGATGCACCCGTTGTGGTTCGTGATCCAAACCGTCCAAACTTATCACCAAATAGTCGTTCTGAAGTTCAAGCAGAAATTGAACGTCTCGCAACGATTGAATTGGGTCAAGAAGGTTTTACTGTTGTTGAAGTCCTCTTGAATGAAATTAACTTCTCTGCTGATTTCATCCAAGCGATTGAAAACCGCCAAGTCGCTGAACTCGAACGTGATCGTGCGTCTGTACAAGCAGAAACCGTCCGTATCGAAGCAGGTGGTCTTGCGGATGCACGCATCGAAGAAGCGCGTGGTGAAGCTGAAGCTGTTCGTATTCAAGCACAAGCAGAAGCAGAAGCACTCCGTTTGGTTAGCCAACAAATTGCTGCGAATCCAAACTTGATTCAATATACCTACATCACTGAATTGAGTGATAACGTTTCCGTTGTACTCGTGCCATCCAACTCACCATTCTTGTTTGATGCGAGCAGCTTCACCGATTTAGGTGATGATTTTGAAGCACCTGCTTCAGAACCAATGACTGCACCAGAAACAAGTAATGATGGCTAAATCGTAGCCAAATAGTGCATACTGAACCCCTTCTTTTTTAGAGGGGGTTTTTATTTTAATGACCACGTTATGTTTTTGATTTTGAATACGATGTTATGCTGCGATACGTCATGCGGATAAATATCATATTTTCTAGCGTTTCTCTGTGCCTTTGAGCCTGTGTGGTAAAAAATGCTTTAAAATAGGCTAACTCATTCTATAAACTGAGGATATATAATGTACCGTCAATTCATATTAATTATATTATGCTTTGGGATGGTGATGGATGTCACTGCTCAAGCAACACCTGAATCCGAAAGTGATTTTATGGCAGATCAACGTGTTTTTTATACCTATCATCAAGAATCAGGCAATCGTTTTGTGCATGGCACAGGTACATTCCCGATTGTCGCCACAACCGATTATCCCTTTGATGCCCAACCTCAATGGCTCGTTGCAGCCCATCAAGATACCAGCTTACTCACTAGTACCCAGTTACTTACAGTTCAGCTTGCCGATGATCGTATCATCAGCATTGACCCACTAACAGGTGAGATCAATGCTGAGTTTGGCATACATTCTGCCGACCAACCGATTGTGACGTATCAATGGCGCGGAAAATGGGCTTGGTTAGGGCAACAAAATGATAATCCGACCAATCCAATTTTCCTCTATGATCGTGGCGCAGTTATCGCTGTGGATGATTCAGGTGATTTGCAACTCAGCCCTCTCAGCGAACAATCACTGGCAGTCAATATTCAAGCGGATGCAAAGATTGTCCGTAGCAATGATGATCGTTTTGCTGTCTATGCTAATGCCACCAATCAACGCTATGTGCATGGCATCATGGGTGATGATATTGAAGGCGCATCGCTCGTAATTTTTCAAATTGTTGATGATGCATTGCAAATCATCCAGCAAATTGATCTTGAAGGGGATGCTGTTTATGAAGGCTTATCACCGATGTGGGCAGATATTGATGGTGATGGCATCCAAGATTTAATTACTACCGTCAGCGATAGTCGTGTTGGTTCGCGGATTCGCATCTACCGCTTTACAAATGACGGTATGATTACTATTGAAGGACAAGCGATTGGACAACCTAATCGTTGGCAGCATCAACTGGCTTGGGGTACTTTTGGTGTAGATGGCGCAATGCAACTCGTGGAAGTGCTAACCCCTCATATTGGTGGTATCGTGCGCTTTTATGAATTTGATGGTGCTTCGCTGTCAATAGTTGCTCAATTAGGTGGCTATACCTCACACATTATCGGCTCACGTAATCTTGATATGGCAGTCGCAGGTGATTTTGATGGCGATGGTCAACCTGAAATTGTCCTTCCATCACAAGATCGCACCCGTATCGCAGGGATCGCTAATACAGCGAATGGCGCACAAGTGATGTGGGAATTACCCATTGATGGCGTACTCAGTACGAATTTAGCAGCAACACGTACTCCTCAAGGCTTGATGCTGGCGGTAGGGCGTACCGATGGGACAGTTCGGGTATGGTCGCCACAAGGTTAAGGGCATAAATCTATAATCGGGAGTACCCTTATTATAAGTGTATTGTTTGGGGATTTTATCGTGCTTATCCCCAATATTTATCCATAGGGGGAAACATATGGATACAATTTTTGCAATAACAGAATGGTACGAAGCCAATAGTTTGATCCTATTGCCCATATTCATATCTATATTTGTGCTAGGGGTATCCCTCGGATTATTCCAAGCAATTGGTGATCGCTATATTCGTTTAGCCTTGCTTGTACCGATCAGTGCAATTTTGCTAATATTGAGTTTCTTCTCAGGTGTGTATGGTGCCGAATTATTTCTCAATCTGAGTATGCAAATTTTCCTGACCTTACTCGCTGTTACTATCGTCTCCTTTGCAACACAAGTGGATAGTTGGTTTTTGCCAATTGTTACAGTGGCGATTGCTGCGGTGTTGGTGCAATTTTTAACACCTCTCAATGCAATTGGCTCAAATATCCCAACAACCCTTGGAACGACGCTTGTTGGGGCGTTGATGGTTGCCTACATGCTTCGTCAAGAATGGGCATGGTCGCCTGTACGCCAAGAACGTCGGTTGAGCGCTACAATGCGCCAAGCCCGTAAAGAACAAGCAGAAAAAGATGCCGCATTTGGCGATTTTTTCATGTTGATTGCAGGGCATGATGAAGCAGAAATTGAGCAACGCATTGATTTTTTGAAAGCGCATGATATGAGGATTATCCGAGATACAGTGCCTGAATATGATGAACAATCTGAAAATTTCTATCGCCTTGTCAATGTTGGTATTAATACTGTTGTCAAAAATCAAGAAACTGTTCTGCTCAGTAACCAAGAAGCACGGATTCAGATGCTAGGCTATCCTGATACCATCAAGCGGCTCTATAAACAATATAGCGAAGTCATTCATCCGCGTGAGCAAAAACGGCTTGAATCCCCTGATGAGCAGATGGTACATCTTGAATTTAAAGCCGATGCGCCTGCAAAATTATATTCAGCGATATTAGAAGAAAAAATCTATGCACTGGCTAAAGACTGGCAATATGGTGATGACGCTGTCTTACAACAAGCTACTGATGACCTTTTAGAATGGGCAAAATTAGAAGGGCTGATCCAAAAATAGCATACTCGCCAAAATCCGTTATAGTTGAGTGCGATATAAGCCGATAATTTTGGAGATAGTTAATAGATGACAACCTTATCATTTGATGTTGAGGCAATGACTGATTTTTTAGTGAAATTTTTGGAAATCCCAAGTCCGACAGGTTACCATACCGAAGCGATTGCTTTTGCCCAACAAGCCTTTGCTGATCTGAATTTCCCCAATACAACAATTACAGAAACTAAGAAAGGCGCGTTGCTGATTCATGTTAAGGGCAAAAATGACGATGCGCCAATTGGCATCACTGCACATGCTGATACGCTTGGCTTCATGGTCAAAGAGATCAAAAGTAATGGCAGCCTCAAAATGACGAATCTAGGGGGTATCAATTGGTCAGGCGCAGAATTTGAAAATTGTACGGTGCAGACGCATGATAATCAACGCTATCGAGGGACTGTTATCCTTGCGAACCCTAGCACGCATGTCAACCGCAATGCTCAAAAGGCAGATCGTAATGGCGATACGATGGAAGTTCGCCTTGATGCCCGCACAACCAACCGTCAACAGACCGAAGCGCTGGGGATTGGTGTCGGTGATTTCATCTTTTTAGATACACGCATTGAAGTGACTGATACAGGTTTTATTCGCTCACGTTTTTTAGATGATAAAGCAGGGGTTGCGGTTATCTATGGTGCGCTGGCTGCACTCAAAGCTGCTGATACGATTCCAGCCCAAGATACTTATATTCTCATTGCGAATTACGAAGAAGTCGGTCATGGTGGCTCAGCAGGTTTTCCATCCAATTTGGCAGAATTACTGTCAATTGATATGGGGGCAATCGGTGATGGACAAGCAGGGGATGAATTTAGTGTCTCGATTTGTGTCAAAGATGGTGGCGGACCCTATCACTTTGATATGAATAATAAACTTCGTCGTCTCGCAGAAGCCAATGATATTGCTTATAAGGTTGATATTTACGTCTATTATTCCAGTGATGGCACAGCATTTTGGCGTGCAGGTGGCGATGCTAAAGTTGGTTTAGCAGGTCCCGGTGTCGCATCATCGCATGGCTATGAACGCACTCATAAAGATGCGCTTTATCATAGCGCCCATCTGATTGCGCGTTACATGCTCGATTGATACGTCGATAGCTAATAAGATATATGAGCGTCTGTTTTGCAATAGCTATATAAGAAATGTGCAAACAAACTCTAAGAACTGTGTTGGTTACGTTGACAGTCTCTTGACTTAACTTACAATAGAATCAGAGAAACTAATTAACTGTACTGTAGGTAACAATATGGCAAAAGACTACTATGATCTTTTAGGGATCAATAAAAACGCATCAGAAGACGAAATTAAGAAAGCATTTCGTAAACAAGCGAAAAAACATCACCCAGATGCTAATCCAGATGACCCAAGCGCAGAAGATCGCTTCAAAGAGGTCAATGAAGCCTATGAAACGCTGAGTGATCCGCAAAAACGCCAACAATACGATATGTTTGGTAGTGCTGGTATGAATAGACAAGGCTTCGGTGGTAATGCAGGTTATGGTGGCGCGTATCAACAAGGGAATGTCGATGTGGGCAACCTTGAAGATATTATTGGCTCAATCTTTGGCGGAGGCTTCCGTACAGGTGGTGCAGGTGCGAGTAACCCATTCCAACAACAAACGCGTCCACAACGCGGACAAAATATCGAACAAGCCGTGACGATTTCATTATCAGAAGCCTATCACGGCACAGATCGCTTACTCAATAAAGATGGGCGACAATTGCGTGTTAGCATCCCAGCAGGGGCAGATAATGGCACCAAAGTGCGCCTCAGTGGCGAAGGTCATCAGGGGATGGGCGGACAAAATGGTGACTTATTGCTTGTGGTGACAGTCGATGAAAAATCTTCGCCATTTATCCGCGAAGGCGATGATCTCACCATTGATTTTGAGGTGGATGCTTTCACTGCCATGCTTGGTGGTAAGGCAAAAGTACCAACAATGGATAGTTCCGTGACATTGACTATACCTGCTGGCACACAATCAGGGCGTAAATTCCGTTTAGGCGGTAAAGGAATGCCAAAGCTGAAAAGTAAAGATAAATTTGGTGATTTATACGCACGCGCCCTCATCACTGTGCCTGAACAATTGACTGACGCGCAACGTAAAAAAGTTGAAGAATTGCGTGACACGCTCCAATAGACCATAATGGCATTATGGTTTGCTAACCCATTAGTCACTGTCGGAGTCTTTACTCAATGTTCTATCGTTTTATTCTCATTGTCTCTATCGTATGGATTGTCACAGCATGTACAACCGAAGCGCCACTGACGATTGGCGCTTTAAGCACGCCTGTAGCTGATTTACCGATTAACCTCAATACCAATGCTGCATCACCAGCCTTACCAAGCCCTGTTTCGGATACGCTTATTCAAGAAGCCGATGCAGAATATACACTACTAGCGAATATCTATGAGCGTTCAACACCCAGTATCGTCAATATTGAAGCTGATTTAGCAGGGGGAACACCCCAAAATCCGAATGTGAGTCGCGGGTCTGGCTTTATCTACGATACAACGGGGCATATCCTCACGAATGCCCATGTTATCCAAAATGCTCTAACCATCCGTGTGACCTTTAACGATGGTTACGTCACGACAGCTACAGTTGTTGGCGCGGATACCTATAGTGATCTTGCCTTATTACGTGTAACTGTCGAGCGTGTGCAACTTATTCCGCTAGCGCTCATGGCAGATTCTGATCAAATTCGTGTAGGGCAACGTGCGATTGCCATTGGTAATCCTTTTGGCTTGAGTGGCTCAATGGCGTTAGGGATTATCAGTGGATTAGGACGTAACTTGCGTTCTGCTGAATTATTAGATGATAATGCGCCTGTCGGTTTCCAGAATCCATCTATCATCCAGACAGATACGCCCGTCAATCCGGGCAATAGTGGTGGACCTCTGCTCAATTCTAATGGCGAAGTCATGGGCATTACGACCGCCATTCGTACCGATAGTGGTATTTTTCAAGGAGTAGGATTTGCTGTCCCTGCAAATACAATACGGCGTATTGTACCTGACCTCATTACAAATGGACGCGCAAGCTATGCGTGGATGGGTATTTCTGTGCAACCTGAAGATAACGGCTATAACGTTGCTGGCTTGGCAGAACCACTCAACTTACCCGTTAATCAAGGGGTTTTGTTACGCGGTGTGACTATTGGTGGTCCTGCTGATGAATCAGGCTTACGCGGTGGCGTACGTACAGTGCAAGTACGTGGGCAAACCGTGTGCATTGGCGGTGATATTATCGTTGCAATTAATGGCACATACATTGCCTCAATGGATGAATTGATGTCCTACTTAATCATCAACACACGCCCTAATGACCGCGTGAATTTATTGATTGTGCGCGATCAATCCACATTTGATGTTTCGCTCATTTTGCGTGAACGTCCCTCATCCAATGCCAGTGTCAGAGATTGTGTTCAATAATGTATAAAATTAGAGAATGGCTTTACGTTAGTAATTTTGCATCGGCATCAATTCCCAGTACCATTCAAAAACTAGGGATTCAAGGGATGCTACAACTCTATCAACCGATTGATAATCCAGCGATTGACTGCAAATTCATTGGTTTACAAGATGGTATCCCGATTACTGTGCCACAATTACAAGCAGGCATTGCATTTATCCACGACCAACGCAAGAACAAACATCGTATCTTATCCACCTGTGGTGCAGGCATTAGCCGTTCTGTAACTATGGCGATTGTTGCACTGAAAGAAGTCGAACATCTTAGCTTATTCGATGCGTATCGCGCTGTCTATCAACGCCATGCTAAAGCCATGCCCGATCATGTGCATTGGCAATCAATCGCGCATTATTATGGCGAAGATGACGATTTTTGGGAAATTTGGGGCGATATTACCTTGCTAGATGGAGGGTAAATATGTCACAGATTCGTGAGTGGTTATTCATTGGTAATTATGCCCAAACGATTGATCTGCAAGTTCTAAACTGAGATGGTATTACTGCAATTTTACAATTAGCGGAAAAAGTGACTCATCCTAATATTGAAACACTCTATCTCAAAATGGATGACGGTGAGTCCATTTCCCACGATTCAATTGCACAAGGGATTGCGCATTCATGCGCGCTCAAAAAGCAAAAGGGGGGCGTTTGATGGTTGCTTGTGGGGCAGGTATTAGCCGCTCGACCACATTTGCAATGGCTATCTTGATGGAAGAAGAACAGCTACCGTTGTTTGATGCGTATGCAGAAATCTATCGGCAATATTTCCGTGCCGAACCACACCCACAATTAATCATGTCTTTATCGGCATATTATGGAAAAGAACTCACATTGATTGAAGCCTATGAAGCACTAGAGAAGGTTCGCGCCAGCATTGATGATACCCATTAAATGCAAACGCCCCAAGGGTATTAGCCTTGGGGCGCGGCGTACTTATTGAGGATCCAACCTATTTAAAGGTCAATCCTCCGTAGAGGAATGGATCTAAAGGGTTGAACCCTCACTATAGCCTATCATATCTGACCACCTCCTTGTATCTACGCTTTCAGTTAATAAAAATATACCATGCAAAAAAAAATCTGTCAAGCAACTCATCAAACTCTTATGAACTGTCATGGTCTGTCTTGTAATGTCTTGATATAGTGTTTTTAAATATTTTATTAATGAAGAGAGACTTATATGACATCGTATCAACAGAAATCTGCCACTGAATGGACATGGCAAACCAATACAAAACATCATAGCGTGCGCTACTTTGAATCCACTCAAAAATTAATTTGGTCGGGCTGGGTAGAGTCATCTCAAGGAACTGTTTTTGAAGATGGTTTTGCACAGCCTGTTCAAAACTTTCTACAGGACGGTGCGCCAGACCACATCAATGTCCCAGAATCCCTCGTAGTAGATTTGAAAATAGCTCTCAGCAAACAGCAAGAAAAACCAAAGAAAAATTGGTTTAAATGGTTCATAGGAATAATTAATTAATTAATGGTATGATTCTTTTTGAAATAAAAAAGTACATGAGCTTAATAATTGTTGTCTAAATACAAGTTTTGTGTAGGGGGAGCGTCCCATACATTCCCGAAACTAACTTGTATATGCCCATCTTAAATGTTTTGGAGTTCTACTATGGCAGATATACTACTCGATGCTGATCGCTTAAAGGTACTCTTTCAACTATCGCTTATTGATGCACCTAAAGAAAAAATATACGATACGATCACTGAGTTTGCAAGCAAGGCAATTGGTGCCCCTGTTTCACTAATGTCGATGGTTGCGAATGATTATCAATTCTTCAAAAGTGAAGTTGGTTTGCCTGAACCCTATAAATCAAGACGGCAAACACCTTTCTCCCATTCTTTTTGCAGACACGTTGTCGCCAATAATAAGCCATTAATTGTCAGTGACGCGCGCAAAAATGACCTTGTTAAAAATAACCTCGCAATCCGTGATTTAGATGTGATTGGCTATTTAGGCATTCCATTAACAATGCACGATGGCAAACCGCTAGGTTCATTATGTGTCATTGATTCTGATGTACGTGATTGGACAGAAACCGAAATTAAAATTATGAAAGAACTGGCTAGCATCGTCACTCAAGAATTTGATGCACGCGCTTATGTTCTGAGTAACAAAATCTCCAAAGAAGACTTGTCGGATTTACAACAACGCATCCAAAAATTTCTGGCGATCATTGATCTTTCTGATAGCAAAGCGGCTATCTTAGAAGTAATTCTTCATCAAAAGCAAAACTTTAGTTTAAACTAGAGAATCTATACGTATTGAACGCAAGAATGAGGATATGTGATGCTTTCCCCTGTTTTAGGTCGTCGTCGTTGGAAATTACACGCGCATGGTCAGTCGATTGTCGTCAACTATGGTCTAGGTGAACGTCTCGTCCATCCCCTCATGAAAGCCTATATTTGGGCGTTGTATTTACCAGATTACCCAACATCAAGTATTGAAATCCGCATTGGTGATAAATATAAACCTGATGTTGTCGCTTTTGATGGACAACCTGCTGTCTATGAAGTGTATCCGCAACCCTTATTTTGGGGTGAGGCTGGGCGCACAAGCAAAGATAAAATCCATTCAATTGTGAAGCGTTTCCCTGATACACACTTTGCGATGAGCAAGTGGGATACAGGCTTATCGTCTTATGTTGATTTGGTTAGTGAAGCCTTAGCCGATGTCACACGCAATGCGCCATTTGATCTTATCAGCTTCCCTGAATCCACTAAATCTTGTGTCGATAAGGATGGCAACATCACCATTACTTTTGATGACATAAATTGGGTGCGTTTGTGAAACAAATGTGCTAAAATAGGCGTAGTTTATTTTACAAGTGAAAGTACGCCAAGCCATGCCAACACACCGTTTAATTGATCCTACTCATGCCCGACAACTCATTATCAGTAAACAACATCTCGATGCCCAAACACGTCCTACCATGCTCGATATGATTCGTGATCTCGGATGTCTCCAACTAGATCCCATTCGTAAAGTAGAACGCACGCATTTACTCGTCTTGTGGAGTCGCTTGGGACAATATGATCTGGATGACTTAGAACGCTTGCGTTGGCAAGATGTCTCTTTATTTGAATACTGGGCGCACGCTGCTTCGATTGTCCTCACTGAAGATTACCCGATTCATGCTGCGAATATGCGCCTTGCACGCGAATCCGATAAATTTAAGCACTGGCTTGATGAACATGATGTGCATCAATTACGCCAACAAATGCTCGATAAAATGCGTGATGAAGGCGCACTCGGAACAAATGATTTTGAGAGTGACAAAAATACAGGTGAGACATTTTCAGGTTGGACAACAGGCAATGCTGTCAATCGTTTGATGCACAAATTATGGATTAATGGCGAGGTATTGCCAGCATTGCGAAAAGGCAATCAGCGTAAATGGGCATTAGCTGAGGATGTACTCCCTGATTGGACACCGCGTGAATCCTACTCGCAGCATGAAGCCAGTTATCAAGCCGTACAACGCGCTGTTAAAGCACTCGGGGTTGCGATGGATAAGAAACATATCAATTATCACTTCACCCGTCATCGCTATTGGCAATACAAAGCTGTCAAAGCACAACTTCTCAAAGAGCAAAAGTTGCTTCCTGTACAAATTGGTGATTGGGATGGCGAATGGTACATGCACACCGATGATTTACCACGCTTAGAAAAAATAGAAGCAGGCGATTGGCAAGGACGTACAACGCTCTTATCCCCTTTTGATAACCTTATCTGTGACCGTGACCGCACGGAATTAATTTGGGATTTTTACTTTCGCATTGAAATTTATGTGCCTCAGCAAAAACGCGAATTTGGCTATTACGTTTTACCAATTTTGCATCAGGATCGCTTAATCGGACGCATGGATATGGCTATGGATCGTAAAACGCATACGTTACAAGTACTTTCGACTTACGCACAAGATGATGCGCCTGTTGACGCTGTCCCTGCCATCCGCGATAACGTATATGATTTAGCCACATTCTTGGGTGCGAATACCGTACAATTTGGCGAGACCATGCCCTCTATCTGGCAAGCATTACGAGATTGAGCATTCTTTGTTTATAATAGGTCGATAATAAGCCAATTATTAGGGACACTATCCTATGCGACATAGCAATCCGCGTGATAAAGCAGCCGTTCAGCAATGGGCACGCGATTTATACAATTTGCCAAACTTTTATGTCATTGATACAGAAACATCAGGGGTCGATAAATCATCAGAAGTCGTGCAAATCGGTGTCATTGATAAATATGGCGATGTTGTCATTGATACACTCCTCAAACCGACCAAACGTATTTCACAACAGGTCATCAATGTGCATGGTATCACCAACGAGATGCTCGCTACCGCTCCTGCATTGGAAGATTTATACACAACGCTCTCTATCAAATTATCAGGCGTGCCACTGATTGCCTATAATATGGATTTTGATTGGCGCTTACTCCAACAAACATTTGCCTTACGCAAAATGCCCATGTTCAGATCAGGCACGCGCCATTGTGCGATGAAGCAATATGCTCAATTCAATGGCAAACGCGGTAAACGTGGTTACAAATGGCACAAATTAGGCATGGCAGCCGAACAAGAACAGGTTGTCGTCAAGGATGCTCATACCGCACTGGGTGATGTGCGTATGACACTCGGTTTGATTCGACGTATGGCAGCGGAGGATTGAGCGAATGATTCAAGGTGTCATCCAACGATTGAGCATCGTCCAACAATCAGACTTACGTTTGATGCTCCGCGAATATCCCTTGCTCGATTGGGGCATTGCCTTTGCTTTATGTATGCTAGCATTAGCACTATTTGTCGCTGATTTTGCAGTGAGTGCTGTTATTGCAGGCGGAATTGGGATTTACTTCTTGCTTACAGGGCGTGTGCGCCAACTTGATTTCAATGTTGCAACAGGACAACTCCTGATTAATTACCAAACACCCATTCGTAATCAAACCGTGAGCGAAATTCCTCTCCATGAGATTCAACGGGCGTACCTGTTGCAAGGTGATGATGGCGCGACCCAAATTATCCTTGTGCGTATCGATGGCGAAGAACTTGGGATCAGTGTCTATTCTGATGATGTTGCCCCTTGGAAAGAGACCATCGTCATTGCCATTAATGCTGTCTTATTTGCTGCTCACCAACACACTGATGAAGATGCTACCAACTAAAATGGACGGATGAAGCCAATCCGTCCCTACGAAACCGTTATGAAATTACCTCAATCAAACTTGAATCCCATGCCTTCTAATTCTTCACGCATATTTGGGCGTTTGGGTTGCTTGAACTTATTTGCCATGACCCCTGTCCATGCTGCGCTATTCAAATTACGACCTAATGATTCGTAATGCTCTGCTAATTCTTGATCGTGCGCTTGTAATTTTTCGCGCGGGTCGCTGCTATCATATTGTTCATAATGGATGATGAGGTCTTCTTGTAGACGTGGTTTTTGTGGTGGAATATCTGCTGATGGGAAACCGAGGCACATGCCATAAACCACATAAACACCTTTTGGTAATCCGAGGGTTTCCGCATTTTTCTGAGGATGATTCCGCATCCCACCGATCATCACATGCCCTAAACCGAAGGATTCGGCTGCGGTTGCCACTGACATACCTGCAATCGCTGCATCCACCGATGAAACAAGGAAATTTTCGAGATTTTTGCCCAATGTTTCGCCGTGTATCTCACAGGCAATTTCGAGGCGTGTAATATCCGCACAAATTGCCACGAACACATCACAGGTTTCGATATGTTTTTGCCCGCCTGCGGATTCAGCTAAAA
>JBAUIA010000234.1:0-7414 GCA_049680565.1 Phototrophicaceae bacterium | reverse complement strand
ATCTTTGGCTTTTTCAAAGATGGCTTGATACAAATTATTATTAGATTGTTGTAGTAAATCATCAAGCATTTGTTGCATAGTTTGCTGAGTGCTTTGTGCAAACACTTGCAATTGTTCAAATGCTTTTTGTGATATATCAATGGATACCACGTTTATTAACTCGTTTATTTATGAACCCTTATGGCACAGTGTAACATGAACCCATAATAACTAATATAACAATTAGCTTATACTATATTCAAAACGTTCCCAAAAATTTGAATATAAAATATTACGCTTTAAATTATTATTATATAAAATATTAATATAATCAAATAATAAAACGATTAAGGAATATCAGGAGGAGAATAATACAGCCACCAAAAAGCCTTCGGATCATAGGCAGGTTTGAGAATCGTTGCCCATTGGAATGCTGATTTTTCAGTGACTTTTCGCAATTTTGCATCGGTATCATCAATCTTTTGCTGTAGGTCGGGGTCTTGAATCCCGAGTGCATCGAGTTCTAGTATCAGTTCTTGCACAATGGTACGGCGCATCATTTCAGGTTTATAAATACCAATACAATTGCGGATATTATCGCTACATTCATAGAAAAAGGCTTTCATTGCATCAATGCGTGAATGGGCTTCTTCTTGGGCTTTACCGGTGTAATGATATGCCCAATCGGTGCGAACTTGCATATAACGATCAATGGTTTGATCGAGCTTTTTCGATTGATAATCTTTGAGGTGATGACGCAACATATCAAGGCGACGGAGGCGTAACAGCAATGCGCCCACAGTCATGCTTGGCATCGTCGAAAATAAGCCTGCGGCATAGCCATATAATTGATTACCGCGCACATAATCTTCTAGGACTTCCGCCATTTTCACCGATTGATTAATATCACGACTAAATTTATAACTGGTTGACATGCGCTATAATCCCTATTCACTCGCTTAAATATACTATAGCATGTTTGGTATGACCTGAAATAGTTCCAACTATAGGCAATACAATCCTTATGACGCAGCGATTAATCTATAATGTCAATATTCCGCGCTTCTTTGTATCACATCGCTTGCCCTTAGCATTAGCAGCACGCGATGCAGGCTATGATGTGCATATCACAACATCTGATGGTGATCTTGAACAGATTGAAGTTATCAAAGCAACAGGACTGCCCTTTCATCCGCTACCCTTAGCACAACATGGCACAAACCCATTGACCGAATTACAAACGATCCGTGCGATGGTAACGCTCTACAAAACATTACAGCCTGACATCATCCATCATGTGAGTATCAAGCCTGTTATCTATGGGGGCATTGCAGCACGGATTGCGCGTGTCCCTGCGGTTGTTAGTGCTATGAGCGGCTTAGGACGTGTATTTAGCGATTCAACCTTGAAAGCAACGATGCTACAACAAGTTGTACGTCCCTTATTTAAAATTGCACTCGGACACCCTAATACAGCAATGATTTTTCAAAATCCTGATGACCAGAAAACCTTCGTTCAAATGGGATTGATTCAGTCTGCCAACACAACTTTAATTCGCGGAAGTGGAGTCGATATGGCTGTATTTAAGCCTACTCCCGAAGCCGATGGAAAACCGATTGTCTTATTTGCAGGACGCTTAATGTGGAAAAAAGGGATTGGGGATTTTGTTGCAGCAGCACGCCAATTACACGATCAAGCACGTTTTGTGGTAGTGGGCTATGCGGAATCATCCTCGCCTGATGCTGTGCCATTAACCCGCATACAAACATGGGCAGATGAAGGGGTTATCGAATGGTGGGGAAAACGAGATGATATGCCAGCCGTTTTCGCACAATCACATATTGTTTGCTTACCGAGTAGCTATGGTGAAGGTGTTCCAAAGGTGTTAATCGAAGCCGCAGCATCAGGACGCGCGATTGTGACAACGGATACGGCTGGTTGCCGTGAAATAACACATGATGGAGAGAATGGTACTTTATTCCCTGCAAATGATATAGAAGCGCTGATAGCAGCACTGCAACGCTTAATCAATCAGCCTGAATTACGGCAACAAATGGGACAACATGGACGAGAAATTGCCCAAGAACATTTTTCACTCGATGATGTGACCGCGCAAACGCTGGCTTTATATGAGCGATTATTAACTGACCTTACGCAAGATGTTCAAATCGAGCCACTATCGTAAAGTTTTGAGCATGAAAAGTGCTGAGTTCACCGTTCTGAGTGCTGAGAAAAATAATTTTTATTCTTACTTAGCACTCAGTACAAAAATTTCTAATTCAGGATTTCCCTTACCTTAATTGCTCTGATTTAAAACGAGGTGCGTAACATCACTTACTACGATTATGTACGTTCCATTCCACACTTTGCAGGATATTACGGCGGGCAAGGGCGAGGCGCATTCGTCGTAACAAGGGATGTTGTGTGCGTTCTTTTTGATACTGTTCATAGCGTGCTTGTGCGCCATCACCCCAGAGCCACTCAGCAGTTTTAGGCTGCAATTCAGCGCCTTGATACCCCCATTTTTCCCATGCAATTTGCATTAAATGAGGATCAACGGGGCGAATGTCTTGATCTAAGCCATGCCATAATAAGACGATATTGTATTCCACCCATTCTAAGGGGCTATTGCCACCACTGAGATTACCGCCATGTAGAAAAAATTGCCCTGCGACTACATCTCCAGCAGCAAAATTAGCATTACGGACGGCAGCACGTTTTGACCATTCGTAATCACCGACAATCCGAAAATTTGGGTTAAAGCCATCTGCTTGTTGATAAAGGTGACGATGAAACATAAAAAAGGGCGCAGTCACACTTTTGGGGCTTAAAGAATCAGGTTTGTATTGGCTTGGCATCCTCTGGGCGATGCCATCTTGTACGATTTCGTAGGGAAAATCTACAATTTGGATTGTGCCATCTTGCAATAATTGATGACCTTGCTGAATGCCTGCGCTCGTCCGTATATCGTCTACATTCCAGAACCCAAGCACATCATAGCTTGCTGCTTCAATACCGCGATTCCACGAAGTGTATAAACTTTCTCGTGGGACATGGAGCGCCTTAATGGCTAAATTTGGGATGTGCTGGAAGCGTTCAATGGCGGATCGTTCTTCAGGAGTCGCATCATTAGCGACAATAACAATTTCGAGTGGGATGCTGGCTTGGTATAAGGCTGGCATCATGCGCTCAACATGCCTCATATAGCTTTCAATATGAGCATCACTACGATATAAGGATGTAATGATTGAAACACCCATCAGGTTCTCTCATTTCTAGGGTTTGTAAATATACTTAACGTGAATCTTGTTTAAGAGAATAAGCGTATTCTTGAGCCATATAATATAAAATAGTAAGTTTTTAGTCCTTAGTTCATAGCGGTTCACTAGACACTAAAAGCTAAGAACTTTATGTGCAAATAAGGCTACCAGATGACATAATTTCAATCTCTATGTTATCCAAAACTGACATTAATTAATAATAGCGTTGCTGAATTTGCCATTGTTGCTGGCGCATATTGTATTTAAGGCGTTTGCTTTTGTGCATCAAGCCTAGCATATGAGGTAGTCGCCGTAAACGGGAGGGTGTGTGTTGGCTGAATAGACCGCGTAAGGTAGCTGTCAGGCGTGTATGGCGATGATGACCATATTTTTGCAAGAGTAGCTCAATTTCTGCGTGATATTGATTGCTGAGTTGGTTGGTAATCTGATTATCATGATGACGAAATTGCGCTAATGGAAGCGAGACATCATAGAGTTCGGCGTGTTCAAAGAAGCGAAACCAGAGTTCGGATTCCCCTGCATATTTGAGCGAGGTATCTAGTGTTGCGCCGACTTTATCCCATAAGGAACGTCGCCAGAATGTTGCTTCCTGCATAATATATTCAACCACATACTGCTGTGATGGTAAATCAAAATGTTCACCGCGTAGATACCCTTCTCGGCTATAACCGGGAACTTGAAAACAGGCGAGCGGTTTTCCTGTTGCGTTGATAGCAAATAACTGGTTACTCGTTAGCCATTCCATATCAGGAAATGTATTGAATAAGGTTGCCAGTGTATCGAATGTCCAATCAAAATAGAGATCATCGGAGTTCAACCAGCCCATAATCTCGCCTGTTGCTTGGTCGAAGCCTTTTTGGATGGCATGGTACATGCCCTTATCAGGCTCAGATACCCAATATGCGAGATGGTCTTCATATTGTTTGATGATGTCCACTGTGCCATCTGTAGAGCCACCATCAATGACAATGTATTCCAAATTAGGATAATTTTGCCCTAAGATAGATTGGATGGTCGCTTCTAAAAAGTCTGCGCGATTATAGGTGGCGGTAATGATACTGATTTTAGGATATGCGCTAGTATTATTTGGCATCATTTTAGGCTTTAGTTTGTCTATAAATTATGAGCGTAATGTTCTGGGACGAGGCACGCATCTTAGCTCTCAAGCATCAAGATAAGCTGTCATTATGCTTATCTTACCTATTTTACCCCTATCCTCCCGTCCTTGTATGATGAAGTCCCTTTAGGGGAGGGGTTGCGGCAAAATATCGTATTAAAATCTAATTTAATGCGCCCTAATAAACGGTGCATCTGAGTTTTTATGAGATTAAAACAGGTTCTCACTGTTTGTAACAAGAGTATATGATTGAAAAGGTCAAAAAAACAACAGGTATTTATCCGCTACAAGATGTCGGTTGGATCAATATCAATGTACCAACCATTGCGTGCTTGAATATATTGCAGCACTTGAGCAGGGTCATTGCTGCGGATTAGCAATTGCCAACGATAATGGCGATCTATCCGCGAGAAAAAACAAGGCGCAGGACCTATCAGATGCGTATCGGTTAGCTGATGTTTGTCAATGAGATGCTTCACTTGCTCGGTGACACGCTGAATTTGACGTTCGGCTTCAATTGGGTGCGTATCTTGAATGAGGATGCGTCCTAAATGACGATACGGCGGATAACCCAGTTCCCGACGCGCTGCGATTTCTGTTTCATAAAAACCTTCATAATTATGATCGGCAGCCATGACAATGCTAGGGTGCGTCGGTTGATAGGTTTGCACTATCACTTGTCCACCTAAGATACCGCGCCCTGCACGCCCTGCGACTTGTGTCAAAATCTGAAAAGCACGTTCTTGGGCGCGGAAATCAGGCAAGGCAAGTCCGGGATCAGCACTAATCACGCCTACTAATGTTACCAGTGGCAAATCAAGCCCCTTGGCAATCATCTGTGTGCCAATCATAACCGTCGCATTGCCACTGGCAAAGGTTGCTAAAATGGATTCATGTAATTCAGGTGAATCGGCGGTATCACGATCCCAACGGACGGTTTTTACGTCAGGAAAATCTTTATGTAAGGCTTGCTCGACTTGTTGTGTGCCTGCCCCAAAATAGCGAATACGATCACTGCCACATTCTGGGCAATGGGTGGGTGCAGCTTGTTGATGGCTACAATGATGGCAGCGCATCAGATCGCCTTGGCGGTGATAGGTCAGCGATGTATCGCAACGTTCGCAAGCCAGCACATAACCGCAATCACGGCAAAAAACATAACTCGCTTGTCCACGCCGATTGAGGAATAAAATCGCTTGTTCACCGCGTTCAATAACCCCTTTGAGTGCTTTTTTTAAATCACGGCTGAACATGGTGCGATTACCCGCTTTGAGTTCCTCGCGCATATCAACAATTGTGACAGGTGGTAAACCTATCGTCATGGCATCTTCTGCTAAGGGTTGATACGCCAAGGTCACACCGCGTTGCTTGGCTTGTTTTTCAATGCGTTGCCGATGTCCCATGATACGGCTTGGCATATGTAGATACTGAATCTCCCCTTTTTGTGCGCGATAATAGCTTTCTAAATCAGGGGTGGCACTGCCTAAAATCACAGTTGCGCCAGTCAGTTCGGCTAATTTTTCGGCAACAGCACGCGCATGATAATATGGTGGTGGAATCGGTGGCGATTGTTTGTAGCTAGGGTCGTGTTCTTCGTCAAGGATAATCAAGCCGATATTCGGTAAGGGTGTAAATAATGCCGAACGTGTTCCCACGATGACTTTGACATCGCCATCACGCGCTCGTCGCCACGTATCGAAGCGTTCACCGACACTGAGGCTACCATGCACAATGGCAACTTGGTCAGGGAAGCGTTGCGCTACACGCCGAATCGTCTGTGGTGTGAGCGCAATTTCGGGTACAAGAAAGATCGCTTGCTGACCTTGTTCAATCACTTGGGCGATAGATTGCAAGTAAATTTCAGTTTTGCCTGAGCCTGTCACCCCATGTAATAAAAATGTAGGAGAAGCTGCGACAAACTCCCTCGTATGTGCTAAATCAATTTGAGTCGCAATGGTATCACGGACAGTTGCTTGCTCAGGTGTGAGGGTAAGTGCCTTGGACGGCACATAGTCTCTATCCGCAAGGGAATCCCGAAAAGTGATGCGTTCGCCGTATTGGATGAAGCCTTTACGTTCTAGGGCATTTAAATCGCTCGTGGTTGCATCTGTTTCTGCTTTGACATCGCTTATATCAATCGGAAAATCATAGCGTGCAATATAGGCAAAAACTGTTGTTTGCTTAGGCGCACGTTGTAACTGTGCCAAGGCATCAATGACTTCATCGTGGGGAATCGCACGGACGACAGTTCGGACGCGCTTGATAGCCACACTCGGTGCAGATAAAATTGATTCTTGTTCGATATAAGCAAGTTCTTCTAAATCACGCAACACACGCCCAACAGTCTTAATACTGACCACTTTTTTTAAGGCAGAAACACGTTGCGGTGATTGCTCACGGAGGGCATCCAAGATAAGTTGCTGAGTGTTATTCTTGCCTTCGGCGTTCGCCTCTATCAGATGAGCATAGCGTGTACTACGTCCTGTCAAACTAGGCGGTAGCATCAACCATAAACACGCCCCCGGTGAGGTGAGATAAACTTCGCTCATCCATAATCCGAGATCAACATGCTCAGGGGTCATCACAGGAACAGGATGCAACAACTCATTGATGGGTTTAGTCGTTATATCTTCTAAATCCGTTGGTAAGGCATCATGAATATCGACCACAATCCCTGCTTGCATCGCTTGCCCAAAGCCTACACGCACCAAACATCCACGCTCGATACGGTGCTGTAGGCGCTCAGGAATATGATAATGAAATGTTTGGTTAACAGCCGTGTTGACGGCGATTTCAGCATATTTCATATGATTGAGTGGGGTGCTGGACAAGTTATCCTCATTGTACACTAGCAGCGTTTTGGATGCAGTGGCGAGTTACAAACTCATTGAACCATGGATGTAATGTCCTAAAAGTTTTTATAGAGTGTAGGGGATGGACTTTATGTCCTCCCACTGGGCGGGCGCAGACAGAGCAACGCCCCTACACATCTTCTATTCTATTGATAGCTATATTTATTTTTAAGTATTTTCCAGAC
>JBAUIA010000233.1:0-27004 GCA_049680565.1 Phototrophicaceae bacterium | reverse complement strand
CTCTCTAACTTGCTCGTATCATGTGATGTATACACTCAATGATAAGGAACAAGCATTATGCAAGTTACAATGATCGTGCCACGTAGTAATCAAAATAGCTATCAAATGATTGCAATTCGTTTCTTTCAATCTAGCATTCCCTGTTTATTTGAAATGCAATCAAGAACAGTGATTCGCTCCCAAGCGCTATCAATGACAGCGCCAATAAACGCATTTATACCGACATTTATCTATCTCTAAGGCGAAATGTTGGTTTTAGTGTAATGATTCATATAATAAAGGTTGCAATTTTCTAAAAATAAGCTAAATTTTGTGCAAGCATTACCATATAAACATTTTACTATTTAAAGGGAACAAGCATGAAATTTTCGCGTAAACTGATGATCGTCTTATCCATCCTTGCATTGGTTGTTGTACTTGTACCAACCGTATCAGCACAAGAAGATGGTATTGAAAGCCTTTGCCTCGTAACAGACCTTGGTCGTGTTAACGATGGTACATTCAACCAATTCGCACACGAAGGTGCAATTGCCGTATCAGACGATTTTGAACTAGATTACGATTTCATTGAAACTGTTTCAGAAGCAGATTACGATGCAAACATCCAAACCTGCATTGATAATGGTGCAGATGCAGTTGTAACCGTTGGCTTCCTCATCCAAGATGCAACTGCAAACGCAGCAGTCGCAAACCCAGATGTATTCTTTGTCGGTGTTGACCAATTCCTTGTTGATGGTCCTACAAATTTTGTTGGTCTCCAATTCCGTGAAGATCAAGCTGGTTTCCTCGTTGGTGCATTAGCTGCTCTCGTTGCTAACGATAATGAAGAAGACGTTATTGCGGGTGTTTATGGTATCGACGTTCCAGCAGTTGTTCGCTTCCGTAATGGTTACGAACAAGGCGCACTCTACGTCAACCCAGAATGGGAAATTGGTACAAACATCCTCGGCGCTTACGCTGATAGTTTCGTTGACCAAGCACAAGGTATTTCACTCGCTAACCAATTCATCGGTGAAGGCGCATTCGTTATCTTCGGTGCTGGTGGTCCTCTCGGTTCAGCAGCAATTGCAGAAGCTGCAAGCCAAGGCGTTTACGTCATCGGTGTTGACCAAGATGAATACAACACAACCTTCGCACAAGGCGAAACAGAAGGCGCAGAATTCTTGATTTCTAGCGCACTCAAACGTGTTGATAATGGTGTTTACGAAGCGATTTCCTTCCTTGCAGAAGGCGACCTTGATGGTTGGAACGAATATGCTGGTGGTAACTACCTCCTCGATGCAGAACTCGGTGGCGTTGGCTTCGCAGAAGCACATGATTCCGATGTATCAGAAGAAATCACCGCAGAAGTAGAAGCAATTCTCGAAGGTCTTATCTGTGGCGCAATCAGCACCAACGTTGATTCTGTCAGTGGTGAAGTCATGGAAATGGCTGAAGACATGGACATGATGGAATGTGACGATATGGACATGGAAGAAGCTGAAATGGAAGCAACCGAAGAAGAAGACTAATTAGCGTAATCGCTAACTAAATTCTTCTGAGCCTTTCAGATAAAAAATAGCCTTACCTTCTGGTAGGGCTATTTTTGTTCATAGCGTTGAATATGTTGCGACACTAATCATCATCTCTTTAATCTTCACAGTCTTCATAAGTGACAAATGTATAGCGTGAACATTCTGCTTCGGTTAAGGCGCGGACAAGCCGATTTTCTGTTGCCCACGCAATGGCTTCTTCCAGTGTAAATTGTTCTAATGACCATAATTGTGGGGATAAATCTTCTGGCATACTCAAAAAGCGTGTTTCATCAGGCGATAAAGCAACATTGAATACAACAATCTCATGAAGATACTCATCCATAATCTCTCCCGTTTCTGTATCCCAGACGAGGACACTCGCATCATTGGATGAGGTTATTAAAGTTGTGCTATCCGCAAAGAATTGCAAGCCAAGAATCGTGCCATCATGCCCTGTTAGTTCTAGTAATTCTGCCCCGTCTACAGGATCAACAAGTAGCGTTTCATCAGACCCGTCTTCTACAATTGCTAATATGCTGTCATCATGCGCGAATTGCATCACACTAATGGCAGTGTCGCCATCATGGACTGTGTACGAGGTAATAATATCGCCTTGCACGCTATCAACGAGTATCACGCGACCATTTGACAAGCCTAATGCGATGATTGCAGCATCACTATTGGAGGCGATAGCGGTCACAATAGCTGGTAAATCGTCCAATTGCCACATGAGTGATTGATCTTCTAAATTCCACAAACTCAGTCGATCACCATCCGCAAAGGCAATATGATTATCCATATGATTTAAGAAAGTGACTTCAATTTGCTCACCACTTGTACCCTGACACAAGTCACAAGGTATACGGTTAAATGTTTCGAGATCATAGATACGAAATTCAGTTCCGATGCTACTAACCACAAGCGGATTGTGCGTTACTAAGAGGTATTTCTTATCGAGACTGAGTGATAAGACCGATTCTCTGTTTGGTAAGTCATCAATTTGTATAATCTCACCAGTTTCAGTGTTCACAGACGATAGCTCACCGTTGCGATATGCCACGATGACCTGTGTATCATCTAGCCAAAGGGCATCACGCGCATCATCATCGCCAAATTCATTCAAGAAATCAATATAATCACCCAGCAATGAATACACTTGCAAATTGCCATCATTGGATGTGACAATTGCCGTATCATTGACCGTATTGTAGAAAATGTTGGTTGGCATATTGTCGATTGAACGGAAATCGTGCTGGAATGTTTGCCATGCGTAATTCCAAACAGTGATAACACCATCGCGTGATGCTGCTATTAACAATTTGCCATCAGCACTAAAGCTAACACGGTGTGTTGATGGGGCAGATGGTTGTATTTGTCCTAATAAGCGACCTGTTTCGAGTTCATAGTAAGGAATGTTTTCGCCACCAATCGTGAGGGTGAATTGCTGATTATCAGGATGAATCACAAGATCAATGGTTGATGGGCGGATCGTTTGATCGTTATTCGTTGACATGACTTCCGAGCCTGTTGCCACATCCCATGTGACGAGGTCGCCATTGAGATGTAAACCGACAATGTGGCGTGCATCTGTTGTCATACGTGCTAAAGCGAGGTCATCACGCGCAGGGTAGCTTGTGAGTTTTTCGCCTGTTGTCATATCAAATAGTTCTAGTGTGGCAGGGGCTTGTTGATAGGCACTTGTAGAAACAAATAATGTTTGTGCATCGTCCGCAACAGAGATGACAACATAGCCTGATGCTGTTTGCAGTTCGCTCATTTTTTCTTCTGTTTCATAATCCCAAATGATAATTTTGCCATCGTCGGATGCAGAAATCAGTAGAATCGTGCCATCTGCTTGTGTCGTAAATAGCATTGATGTTATTAAGCTATCATGACGCATGGTCGTGGGTTCGGAGACACGGTCAAGCAGATGCCAGCGATAGATGGTTGTCATTGCTGGTGGTGGATTACCTTGAGGGGGTGGTTGTGCGCCATTAGGTGGCGGTGGGTTGCCAGTGCCACCTTGATTGTTTGGCGCACCTCCTCGCGTGATATTCATGTAACTGCTGGGATTTCGACCACTAGCAATCATCGTATCAATGCCATTCGGTGCAACAACTAAATTGCTAATCGGAAAATCTAAGATATGATCGTTGTACATCAATCCCGGTGCATGAGAAATATTTATCAAGGTTTCGTAGGCAAATTCGGGTGGTGCATCTAGCAATGATTGGTCATCAATTGTGACTGCTTCAAGTGCTAGTGCTAAGGCTAATTGATCTGAGCCATCATCATAAGCGGTTAAGGCACTGGCTGCCAGCGCAAAGCGTTGCGCTTCTTCGGCTGCGCGTTGTGCATTTAAACGGCTCGCATCGGCTGCTGCTTGATTATCTTCCGCGATGACTAAGGCTGCACTGGCATTGCGGGCTTGGGTTAAACCAAAGAATGACAATCCTGCTGCAACAATCGCAGCAATGCCGAAAACAACTAACAACAAGCGTAGACGGTCTTTAGATTGCTGTTCTAGGCGCATTTCATGTGCTTGCCGTTCTTTCTCGGCATATTTGAGGCGGTCACGATCAGCATGGCTAGCAAAAATAAAATTTTCCTCTTGTTGGCTCAATTCAATCGAACTTTGGCTTTGCCATGCTTCAAATTCTGATAATTGTGTGCCTCGTAAAAGATAGCTTTCATCTTTATTGCTGATAAGCCACTGTTGTACTAGTCCATTGAGCATCCGTTGGCGACGAATATCATGACGGCTATTATCTAGCCAATCGCGCAGACGATGCCACTCACGGATCAGCGCTTCGTGTGCGACCTCAACAGTCGGTTCACGGGTTTCTTCGTCATTATCGAATGTGAGTAAACGTGCTTGACCAAAGGTATCTAAGACTGCTTGTAATTGGGTTTTATCAGCGACCACCGACTGTAATTCTGAGCGTTTAACCCGTCGACGTGTATCTTCTGTGCCTTCACCGAGGGTTACAAATCGTAAAAATATCTGGCGTGTAATCTGTTGTTGATCGGCTGTGAGTTGATTAAAAAGTTCATCGGCACGGTAAGCAAGTGCGCCAGCAATGCCACCAATTGCTTCGTACCCTTCGAGTGTTAAGCGATGTTCATCACGGCGTTCAAAAACTTCTGTGAGTGCATATTGTAGCAATGGTAAGGTTACGGCTTCCGCTTGAACATCAGCAACAATCGCAGTTGTTAATGCAGGTTCAATGCTCAAGCCTGCATATGTTGCTGGCAAGGTGATGACATTATTCAATTCCATCGTGGTTAAAGGCAAGACAACTTGCGTGCGCGCTTGGATTAAATTACCAAAGCCTTGGTGCAGCATCGGGCGATCATAGAAATCGGCACGTAGCGTAATAATCAAATAGAAATTCTCGGATTGGAGGGCAGTATACAAGGCATCTAAAAATTGGCGACGCACCGTATTATCTGTTGTTTGAGTGAACAATTCCTCGAACTGGTCAATGATGAGCAAGACACGATCTGTTGGACGTGGCGTAATTTTAGGAAGGATCGTTAATAATCCGTCGGCTTGCGTGCGAATCTCATCTTCTGCGCCATAGAGTGGGTCTAATGATATGGAACGCAATTCTGCCACCAATTGAGCGAAGGGTTGCGTCCCCGGTACCATATCGAGGATATACCAATTTTCTGTGTCGTATAGTTCACCGCGTCGGATAGCTGGAATCAACCCTGCACTGACGACACTCGATTTACCACTACCACTCGGACCAACCAGCGCTAAAAAGTTGTGATTCTCACTATCTTCTTCCAAGCGTTGAATTAGCTTTTTGACTAATTTGTCACGCCCAAAAAAAGTATATTCATCGGCTTCATCAAAAGCGCGTAAGCCTTTAAATGGATTGACAATATATTCAGATGCCACAATAGGTTCACTAATTGTGCTGAGACCATCATCCAGCATTGCTTGACGAAAGGCGGATGCCATTGCCAGCGCCGATGGATAACGATCAAGTGGGTCTTTGGATGTGGCGCGTTGCAAAACCAAATTGATCGCATCAGATAACTCTAGGGCTTCTGGGATGGGATGATTGAGGTGATAATCAAAAATACTCATCATATACGAATCAGGCGTAATATCTTCAAAGGCGTATTTGCCTGTCAGCATCTCGTATAATACAAAACCTAGGCTGTATAAATCGGATAAGGGACTGGGTTTTTCATTACGGATGACTTCAGGTGGGATATAAGCAGGTGAACCAGCCATATCAGCTATATCATCATCAATGGTAATATCTTCCGCCAAACCAAAATCAGATAGATAAGCATTGCCATGTGCATCAAGCAAAATATTGGCTGGTTTAATATCACGGTGGATAATATTGTTGCTATGGGCAGCATCTAAGGCACTTGCAACCTGTTCAATCATCCGCGCAACAGTTTCTATATCAATTGCACCACCACGATGCACGAGTTGCGATAAATTCCCAGTAGGGTAGTAGCGCATCACCAGATATGCACCTTCATGATTTCGCCAAAAGTCATACAGAGGCACAATATAAGGATGCTCTAGGCGAGCAATCAGGTGCGCTTCTGCTTCAAAGTTGCGAATAAAGTGTGGATCATTGGCATGATGCGGTAAAATTACCTTAATAGCGACTTCACGATCAAGGATGGTCTGGTGTGCTTGGTACACTGCACCAAAGCCACCTGATCCAACCAATTGACTGAGTTCGTAGCCTTTGAGGCTTTGACCTTTTAGATTATCCATTTAGCGTACCGTTTCTTGATGATTTCCTAAATTTTGAAGAACCACAGTTATATCCCAACTGTGTACTCACTCTAAAAGTATCATATAAAGTTCATTTTTAGTGTTGAAATATATGCTATGCTTGAAAAACACACTGAATAGTCCCTACAGATGATGTCATGAGGAAACGCGCTTTTGAAACGCTTCACACTAGAAGAAATTGGTAAAATTGCTGGGGTATCACGCGCAACCGTATCACGAGTGATTAATAATCATCCCAATATCAGCGATTCGGTTCGGCAACGGGTGCTTGATGTGATTGCGGAAACAGGCTATCGTCCCAATATGGCAGCACGCACACTAGCATCTAACCAATCCAGAATTTTAGGCTTAGTGATTCCTGCGATCATTTCCAATGTATTTACCAATCCGTATTATCCGATGTTGATTCAAGGTATCACGCAGACATGCAATGCCTTAGATTACACCTTAACCTTATTTATGTTCCAGACCAAAGCGGAACAAGATGCTGGAACAGCCCGAATTGTGAACAATGCCTTGCTAGATGGCTTAATCATCACGGCTGACCACAACGAAAATAATCTGGTTGAGCAACTCATGCAAGCAAATATGCCATTTGTCCAAATCGGACGACCCCTTGATGATGCACCTATTCATTATGTTGATGCGGATAATGTATTAGGCGGACGCTTGGCTACGGACTATCTGATTGAGCTAGGATGTCAACGGATTGCACAGGTTGCGACAGCGAAAAATCCCGCAGGGGAAGATCGTGATGCAGGGTATAAACAAGCCTTAGCTGAGAGCCTGATAGAAGTTGACGAAAACCTCATTGTATATGCTGACTTTTCCGAAAGCCAAGCCTATCGTGTCACCAAAGACCTTTTACAATACAAGCCTGATGGTATCTTTGTGCAGTCGGATTGGATGGCAATTGGGGTCATCCGTGCCATTCAAGAAGCAGGTTTACGCATCCCCCTCGATATTGCGATTGCCAGTTTTGACGATTTACCGATTGCAACCCGTGATAAACCGCACCTGACAACCATTCGCCAACCGATTGAAGCCACAGGACGCACTGCCGTCGAAACCTTGCTACACGTTATTAATAACCCCGATGCCCCTCAACAAATCGCCCAATTACCCGTTGACCTCATCATCCGCGATACTTAAATTGATACCAGACACAATGATATTATTGATTTTATAAAATAATCGGATACCTATTGACAGTATCATTTGTAACAAATATGGTTACACTTAAAATACTGTCATCCCATACCGAGAAATCGAATTATTTATGCTCGCTCCGTTCGTTGAAAATTTGAGTACCTTCATTGAGCAAATTGTCTTACGATTCGGTGTACTCGGAATCGGCATTATTGCATTCATGGAAAATATTTTTCCGCCAACACCCTCAGAATTTATCTATCCATTAGCAGGGAAGTTAGCCTATGACGGTGACATCAACTTGTTTGCGGTCATGTTGGCTGGCGCATTGGGATCAATTGTGGGGGCTTTCGTTTTCTATCATGTTGGGTATTATCTAGGAGCAGAGCGTGCGCGTCGGTTTATCGAGCGCTATGGCACACTTCGGATTGGGCGTTGGCAAATTGCAATCTTTAAGGTTGAAGCCTATGACCGCGCCATGAGCCTTTTCGATAAGCATGGCAATATGATTGTGATGATTGCACGGACATTGCCCTTGGTTCATGGTATTATTTCAATTCCTGCGGGCATTAACCGAATGAATCTGCCTAAATTTTTATTTTATTCTTTTATGGGCGCGTTGTTGTGGATTGTGCCAACGGTCTTATTGGGATATTTCTTAGGCAGTCAATGGGACTTGATGT
The DNA here is from genome assembly GCA_049680565.1 of Phototrophicaceae bacterium. Lineage (GTDB taxonomy): Bacteria > Chloroflexota > Anaerolineae > Aggregatilineales > Phototrophicaceae > JAUZRW01. The sequence goes on along the minus strand of JBAUIA010000233.1, from coordinate 18,884 downwards.
TAGGCGTACTCGATGCCTATGAAACCCTGTGGTATATCGTATTTGCGATAGTGATATTTTATTATGTATTTTCTCGGTGGATAAAGCGCCCAAGACCGAACATTTCTGACAATAAAGGCTGATGAATCATATGAATCTAACGACCCATCAATTACGGGCATGGGGTGTCCACCTCTATACGGCAACAGGCGGTATATTAGGCATGTATGCCTTACTCATGGCTGCACAAGGGAATACACGCCAAGCCTTCTCACTCTTAATTATTTGCATGTTGATTGATGCAACAGATGGTTTGCTGGCAAGACGGTTTAAAGTCCGTGAGGTATTGCCAAATTTTGATGGGGCAATGGTGGATAATGTCATTGATATGCTGACATTTGTTTGGATACCTGTGTTTATTATCGCTCAACAAGCCTTGTTACCCTCGGTTGTGTGGTTGATTGTACCGATATTGGCGGGCTTATATGCCTATGGACAGGTCAATATGAAAACGCCTGATAATTTTTTCTTAGGCTTTCCGAGTTATTGGAATATCATCGCACTCTATTTATATTGGCTGGAACCCATCCCAATTGTTGCTGTTCTCATCGTTGTTGTTCCTGCCATCTTGACCTTTATTCCTACACGCTATCTGTATCCCAGCAAAAATTATATCTATTGGCAAGTGACATGGGCATTAGGGGCGGTTTGGTTTGTGATGGTATTCGTATTGCTGGCACAAGTTGATCCGAATGAGAACCTTGTGTTACTCAGCTTATTTTATCCAGCCTACTATATGCTGATGAGCTTCTACATTGATTGGCGCGTGCGTACATCACGGGGTGCTGTTAAAGTCGTAAGGGATAGTTAATATCTAGAATAATGCTTGACATAGCGCCTGTGAATCAAGTCACAGGCGCTTAATATGCGTTGACCCAAGTCAATTTTTGACGACACGTTTATAGAACAATAGCCGTCAAGCGAGCTTCATCTCCCGATATTCTTTAGCTAGATTGCTTTAGTATCTAGCGATAATGCCTCATATCAAAGTATATAGTGCCACAATTTCTTGATCTGCGTTATAATCCGCCACAATATCACACAGAAAATCATAGTCTGAATATGGAGAACCGTGTGTCTGAAGAAATTCCGGTCTTAGAGGTCAAGGGGATTACCAAACGTTTCCCCGGTGTACTCGCCAATGACCATATTGACCTTAAACTATATCGAGGGCGTGTGCTGGGCTTGCTTGGTGAGAACGGTGCAGGTAAAAGTACCCTCATGAATATGATTTATGGCTTATATCAACCTGATGAAGGTGAAATTTTACTGAATGGCTTGCCTGTTGAAATTGATGGTCCTAATGATGCCATTGCTAAGGGTATCGGCATGGTGCATCAGCATTTTCAACTAGTCGATGTTTTAACAGTCACTGAAAATGTGATGCTCGGTGTTGAAAGTGTCAAAGGTCTGTTCTTAGATCGCAAGTCAGCCCGTCAGCGCATTGTAGAAATTTCCAATATGTATGGGCTTAATGTCAATCCTGATGCAATTGTGGCAGATTTACCTGTCGGGATTCAACAACGGGTCGAAATTATTAAAGCGCTGTATCGTCAAGCGGATATTTTGATTCTTGATGAACCTACAGCCGTATTAACGCCTCAAGAAATTGACGGCTTGTTCCGTATTATTCGGACATTGCTCGATGATGGGGTTAGTATTATTTTTATCAATCATAAACTTAAAGAAGTCTTGGAAATCTGTGACGATATTACTGTGTTACGACGCGGTAAATTAGCAGGGCATGCTGTCCCTGAAAATAGCACCGAGCAATCATTGGCATCCTTGATGGTTGGGCGTGAAGTCGTCTTACAGATTGAAAAAGAGCGCGGTCAGCAATTAGAGCGTGTCATGGAAATTCGCAATCTAACGCTTATGGATGAACGCGGTGTACCTGTCGTCAAGAATGTCTCATTGGATATTTTCGCAGGGGAGATTTTAGGCATTGCTGGTGTACAAGGGAATGGTCAAACAGAATTGATTGAAGCAATTACAGGCTTACACAGCATTGAAAGTGGTGAAGTCTTTTTGCTGGATACCAATATTACCAAAGCAACCCCGCGTGAGATTACCGCGCTCGGGACAGGGCATGTCCCCGAAGATCGTCAACGGGTTGGCATGGTCAAACCCTTTGAAGTCATGCACAACATGGTTTTAGGCACGTATTATCAAGAACCGTTCTCAACAGGGATTGTGGTTAATGATGATGCCATTGCTGAAAATGCTGAAAAACTTGTCCATGAATACGATGTACGACCGCCCCATATTCATAATACCATGAGCAGTTTATCAGGCGGTAATCAGCAAAAAGTGATTATTGCTCGTGAATTTAGCCGACCTGTCAAAGTATTGATTGCAGCCCAACCCACACGCGGTCTTGATGTTGGGTCGATTGAATTTATTCATCAGCAAATTATCCGTATGCGTGATGAGGGAACAGCCGTTATCCTTGTTTCGACAGAATTAGACGAAATCCTTAGCTTGAGTGATCGCATTGCAGTGATGTTTGCAGGCGAAGTCATTGATACTTTGGCGATTGAACAGGCTGATCGTGATACGGTTGGTTTACGCATGGCAGGTAGTATGGATAGTCCACAGAGGAGTGACGCATGAGCGAAACGAATCCAGATAATCGTTCTGCTGAACCCAATTTACGTGTTCCTGCGCCAATTGCATCTTTTGCACGGCTTTGGAATAACATATCCAGCAGTCTTGTACCTCTTTTAGCGGTGATAACAGCTTTCTTGTTTGGTATTCCGCTCATTATGTTCACCGCAGGGCTTGATAATCCTGCTCGCGGATTGCAAGTATCAGGGCAAGCCTATGCTGCCTTAGTCGAGGGCTTAACAGGGATTGCGGTCAGTGATGTTGCTGACCCAAGTGATTTTAGTGTCATCCGTGCTTATGACGAAGCCTTAGAAATTGGCGCACCCGGACGGCAACAACTCGGTATTGAGCGTATTGCAACATTAGGTCTAGCAACTGTCGAAAGTTACCAAGAAACACTAGCACCCTATCCTGATTTGCTCAGTGGTGGTATTGATGCGATTGTCGAAATTTTGCCCAATCTTGATGATATGGCAGATGATTTTGACCAAGCTACGATTCTCAGTAGCTTATCGGATATGACAGTCTTTATGGATGGTGAGTTCATCACAGCATTGGCTGCTGCACGGGATGAAGTATTGCGTGGACGTGATGCGCGTGAACGTACCACGATTTACGAAGCGTTGATTGATCTGGGTGATGGTCAAACAGAGTTAGTTGGTGATGATCTTGCGGATGCGATTGACCGCTTACCCTTGATTGCGGAAATGACAGCCGATCAACGCGCTGAAATGCTCACTTATTTAGCTTTGCTGGATGATTATAACTTTGACCTCGAAGATTTACGGGGCGCACGCACCATTACTCTCAATGGTATTAATCCATTTGATGAAGACCTAACCACCGTTTTATTGGAACTAGAAGAAAATAGTGGTGGCGATGCTGTTGCTGCTTTAGTGTTGCTTCAACAAGCGGATTTAGTCAATAAAAGCAATGGTGTTGCCAATAATTTTCGCTTGCTGAACAGCCTCTATGGGGCAAATTTGCTCACATCAGCAACGATTGATGACGCACTCAGTAATGAACTCGATACTGTGCTAGATGAAAATACCATCTTGCGCCGTTCTGGTGAAACGATTCTGGTTATTCCAGCAGACAATAGCGGCATTTTCGGTAGCTTGCAAGATGAGCAAGGACGACCCATCTATTATGCACGTACGGGTGGGGCAGCCTTTTTATTCTTGCCTTTCCAACTCGAAAATACGATTGTTAAAGCGATTCCCTATGTGATTGCTGGTCTAGCGGTAGCGCTTGGTTTTAAAGCGGGCTTGTTCAATATTGGGGCAGAAGGACAATTGTTCATTGGTGGTACATTTGCTGTCTGGATTGGGATCAGTGTCACGGGTGTTCATCCTGTATTGCATATCATTTTGCTGATCGTTTTCGGCATGTTAGGTGGGATGCTTTGGGGGGGTATACCGGGCTTCCTCAAAGCCTATACAGGCGCACATGAGGTTATCACAACCATCATGTTGAATTTTGTCGCGCTATTTTTGGTCGATTTCCTGATTAAAACTGAAAATCCTGTGATATTGGGTGATCCAACATCGAGTGCGCCAAAAACCCCGAATATTATGTCGAGTGCGATGTTACCAACCTTCGATGAATTATCATGGGTCTGGTTTTTAGCATTTGGCATCCTCGTTTTCGTGATTGCAGTTTGGTCGCAAGGTAAAAAATATACGCCTGAAAATATGATTCGTCCTGCGGTTTACGGTATCGTAACGTTTGTGATGAGTTTCTTCATCAAGGCAATCACGGTACAAGGTAATTTGCATATTGGCTTTGTATTGATGATCTTTGCTATCTGGCTGACAGATTGGTTTCTTGAACGCACAACGGCAGGCTTTGAACTCCGCACTGTGGGTTTAAATCAAAAAGCAGCGCAATATGCAGGGATGAATGTGCCGTTTAATGTGGTTATTGCAATGGCACTCAGTGGTGGTTTGGCTGGTTTAGCAGGGGCTATCGAAATTAGCGGTAATGCTCATGTGATGTTCCCACTCTTATTTGCCAATTACGGTTTTGATGCTATTGCCGTTGCCTTATTAGCACGGACAAATCCGCGCAATATGTTGTGGGCTGGCTTACTGTGGGGTGGTTTGCTGGATGCCTCTAATGTGATGCAAGTTCGCACGATTGTTTCGCTTGATCTCATTCGCATCTTACAAGCCTTTATTATTATGTTCGTCGCTGCGGATCAAATTATCCGCTTCATTTGGCGCGTATCTGAACGCACTGATGCTGACGATTTGCAATTTACAACTGGTTGGGGAGGTTAGCCCATATGAATCGTTTAAGTATTGCACGTATAACCGCACTCGTAGCAACGATTGTCTTGGGCTTGGCATTTTTAATCATGCCTTTGATTAACGCGCCCGTTTTAGAAAATGACGCGCTAACATTGACAGATTCGGGTGAGGTTATCCGCCAATCTGCTACGGCATTATCACTCGCATTGGATAGTGCGCCGACCCTTGAATACAGCTTACCGACGGTCAATCTGTTGAGTATTGCTATGATCGGGGCAGTGATCGCTATGGCAGCGAGTTTTATTCCTTTAGTGAAACGCACAGCGCGGTACATCCTCATGATAATGGGGATTTTAGCTTTATTTGGCTTTTTTGCTGTTCCGCTACAAACCCTCGAAACGGATGTCACCAATTATTCGCAAATGCTCAGTTATGGCTTTTGGATTGGTGTACTCGCCAGTGTTGCGCTCATCATACAAGGTGTGATGGGGCGTGAATCGGATGTGGTGACAACTGCAATCAGTGATTTTACGAAAAATATCCGCGTCAGCCGTCAACAATTGCTATCTACGATTTTGATTATCATAGGTATAGCGACCTTATACCAAGGCTTAACCGCTTTCCAAGTAGACGATTTTACGGCAGATGATGGCACAGTCACAACGGCTGAAACCATCACAACAACCTTGAATTTTGCACCGAGCCGCTTTGGTGAAAACCCTAATGCTGCTGATCCCTTGCAATTGATTGTGCCAACAGGACTATTTATCACCATTTCTAGCCTGTATTTCCTCGCTGTTGGGGCATTAGGGATTGCTAATCTTAGGGCGCTCAAACGGGTGATGCCCATCTTGCTGATTTTCGCTGCGGTGATGATCTTCCTTGTGTTGCTGGTGGGTTCGGCAGCAGGTGGTAGCACCAACGCCACAACGATGATTACGGAAAGCCTAAGAACAGCGACTCCGATTGCGATTGGGGCAATGGCAGGGATTTGGTGTGAGCGTTCAGGTGTCATCAATATTGCTATCGAAGGCATGATGCTCTTTGGTGCTGCGATAGGCTTCACGACGCTCTTTTTATTGCAAGCATGGTATCCTAATCCTGATATGGTATTGGTTTACATGATCTTAGGTGTCATTGCTGCTGTGTTATCAGGGGGCTTGGTTTCGCTATTACATGCGTGGTTGTCGATTACTTTCGCAACCGATCAAATTGTTAGTGGGACAGTGATTAACATTCTCGCTTTAGGCTCAACCAGTTATATCCGCGCCGAGGTGCTGCTATCGAGTGAAGCAGGGTTGAATCGTTTGCCTATAATGGAAATTCCAATTCTCTCGAAATTACCCGTCATAGGACCTGTTTTTGCCTCACAACCGATTTTTTACATGATGTTTGTTGTGATTATCGTCACGCATGTTGTGTTATATCACACCCGTTGGGGTTTACGCACAATTGCTGTGGGGGAAAATCCTCATGCTGCGGATACACTCGGTATTAATGTAAATCGCGTGCGTTGGATTAATGTCTTTATCGGTGGCATGATTGCAGGCTTGGCAGGGGCGTGGTTCTCACTAGAAGCCACAGGGCGCTTCACCGATGGCATGACCGATGGCAAGGGCTTTATCTCCTTAGCTGCGATGATTTTTGGTAAATGGACACCTGCTGGTTCGTTCGGCGGATCGCTCCTATTTGGGTTCTCGGAGTCACTCGGTTTCCGTTTCCAGATTGAAAATGTCGCCTTGCCTCCGCAATTTTTGCAGATGGTTCCCTACATTGTGACATTGATTGTTCTGGCTGGCTTGGTTGGGCGTGCAATTCCGCCGAAAGCAGTCGGACAACCTTATAAGACCGAAGGCAGTCGCTAGAAAAATCCTCAGAGGGCGAGCAATCGTCCTCTTTTTAATTTGAGAGATAGTTAATATGAAGTTTGCATTACTTATATTAGCCGATACCCATATCAATAAACAAATAGCAATTCAATTACGTGATAAAGGTGTCGATGTGGTACGATTAGAAGAGCTAGCTGATTTGCCGAATTACGCAACAGATCGTCAAATCTTGGAATATGCTGCTAGTCATCATCGTGCAGTTTTATCGTTAGATGATGATTTTCGTACATTACACTATGAATGGCTTGAACAGAATAAAGTACATAGTGGGATCTTTCTAGGCAATCGTAGATTACAAGGTAATATTGGTATCATTGTGACTTTCATAATAGAACAAGCTGAATTGATTGAAGCAATGGTATTAATAGAGAATGATTTGATTGAATTTGGTTGATATGCAGGAGTAAATGATGCGTTCTCCATATATTGAATTACGCGGTGACAATCTTTTAGAAGCAGTGATCGTTGGGACAGAAGCAAATGCTCATTTAGTTGCGACTGCGGTTCTTGCTCAAGGTTTACAAGCGACGATTGAACAATATCATATAAGTGCAGAAAAAGTTCTTGCTGCTCTTAAATTTTATCTGGATAATCGTGCCGTGATTGAACAAAGCTATGATGAAAAATGGCAAATATCTACTGCATGGCGTGGCGAAGAATGGACTACTGAACTCAAGCGCCGATCAAATAATTTGAAAGAAACATCGAAAGATAATTCCTAAAACATATCCTCAGAGGGCGAGCAATCGTCCTCTTTGCTCATCAAGGTGATTTGAGTATGCAAGCGCTCTTTTTAAAACTATTTATAAAATTTCATCGTTGGCTCTATGAAATATCAGGGGGCAGAATCGGCGCGAACTTAGCAGGGATTCCGATGCTGTTGCTCTATGTGACAGGGCGCAAAAGTGGACAATCTTATACGATACCATTGGCGTATCATGCCGATGGTGACGCTTATATGGTGGTTGCATCCAATAATGCCTTACCGACGCACCCCGGGTGGTATTTTAATGTGCTAGCAGATGAGAATGCTTCAATCCGTGTTGGACAATCGGTGATGCGCGTAACAGCAAAAGAACTAACAGGGGCGGAGCGTGAAGCAGTTTGGCAACGGGCGATTCAGACCAACCCTGCATGGGATGGCTATCGTCATAAAACAGACCGTATCATCCCGCTCATTGCCTTAACACCTATCCATTAGCGCAATACCAAATTTAATATGGCTTTTGTGCCAATTCACCGACCATAGGTTTCATATCTTTCAGATTATGTGTATCTAAAGGTATTTGTAAACGATAAGCAATGGAAGCTATCTGATAATCATTCATTCCGATATGACAGGGCAATCGCATTAAAAATATTTGAAGTGTAGCGACGCAAAAATCATAAAGAAAAGGTGGAAAAAAACGGATCATCACACACGTTTCTAAGCAATTTTTGCACGTCATCCAAGTCAGGTCTTGCTCTAATCGGTGAAATAAATGTCACTAGTTCGATTTATCGAACGTAATTTGCGAGCCTTCGACTTGAGTCGAAGGTGATTGTATTTGATGCAATTAACCCTATCATTATAAATTATTTGCACGATTTCGGGAAACGGGGTACACTCTTTTTATCCTGATTTGTAGCAAGTGGGGCGTTGCGGTAAACAACACCCCACTTAGATAGTCCATCAGGACTAAACAACAAACAACAGTATAACGCGCTGTCACCAACCTGAATAGTCCGTAAGGGCTTATGGATGAGGAAAAGGTGTCTTTCGTGTTCGCATCAGACGATATTTAATGCGATTATGGTATCCGATGAGGCGCTGTTGCTGTCAATGAGGCTATCAGCCAACGAAATGGGACAGAACTGCTTTCATACGGTGTATCATTTTATGATGATAAATCATACGGGATGCGTTTAGACTCATATTAAGATCACGGTTGGTTCGCGTGCTAGGAGGCTGTTTTTACCGATAGCCTCCTAGCACGAATTTTTTTAGCCCCTCGATAACAAACAACGCGTTTCTTGATCTATAGCAGCAGGGCAATCGAGTGTACGCGCTTGTGTGATGCGATCCTCAATAGCAAATGGCGCTGTCCAGAAAATGTCGCTTGCAGGGAGTACCAGCGTTGCAATCACTTGGCAATCCATCAACATATCTGCATTGGCATTGCGTGTGACCCATACACATTGATTCGGTGCTAAACGGTCTAAATCAGGGTGGGTGATGGTTTCCCATGTACGCATATCGGATAAGTCGCCAATGGATGCGATGTTAAGCTGCGATAAATCCATCCAACGGGTATCATCATTATTGACCATGATGAATTGTGAGTCATCATAAATTGCATAGAGATACGGCGCGAGGTCATCGGCAATGGTGCTATGGGATACCCAAAAATCACACCGTCCTGCGGAGGGGTCGCAGCTTGCACGCTGAATCCCATTTTGATAAACCTCAAACGGCTCATCCGAGCGCCAAAATTGTGAGGCTGCATCGCTGATGGATGTGACATTTGCACCCTGAATCGTCGCACAGTCATCAAGCTGAAACGGATTATTTTCAGTGAATGTCCAAATTTGGGCGCATTGATTGGCACGTAAGACCGCTTGCCAGCGCGAACTATCAAAATCAGCAATTTGGATGTTACGTAAAGGGATGTCTTCATCGGATAAATTGATCAATGTCAAAAGATCATCATTGGCTAGATTACGCATATTGGCGAAATTAGCGAAAAAGTCAGTATTATCCCACACCAAAGATACATTATAGGCACGTAAAACAGTCACTTGCACCAAATTATCGTCATCCAGAATGCTGTAATCGACAATCGTATTTACGTCACCATCAGCTTCATCGGTGATAAGGATCGTTGGCGCTAAACGAAAATCACTCGCATTGAGCAAGGCTTCTGCTTGGGCGATTGTTTTGCCAATAATATCAGGGAAGGCATCGTCGTCTTCTTGGGCATTGATCGGTACGATGATGAAGCAGCAAAGCATAAAAACGATGATTGATCGTTGCATAGGTTATCCTAAATAGGCAGAAATGATTCGTTCGTCTTCGCGTAAGGCTTGGGCGTTGCCTTCTTGCACAATGACACCGCGTTCTAGCACATACGCATAATCTGAAATTTGGAGTGCTTTCCGCGCATTTTGTTCCACCAATAAAATCGGAATATCTTGCGATTTAATATCCGCAATCAATGAAAAAACATCGTTCACGAGCAAAGGCGCTAGCCCCATACTAGGTTCATCAAGCATCAGCAAACGTGGACGCATCATCAATGCACGTCCGACAGCCAACATTTGTTGTTCGCCACCACTCAATGAGCCTGCTTTCTGGGTGCGACGTTCCGCTAAACGAGGAAATCGCTGGAAAATATCATCCAAATCTGTCTCTACTTTATCACGACGAATATGTGTGCCAATCGTAAGATTTTCCATCACGGACATATTGGCGATAATTTGCCGTCCTTCTGGTACTTGAATCAGGTGTTTTCGTGTGATGTGATGCGCCGACATCCCTGTAATATTCTCACCTTCAAACACGATTGTGCCATCGGTGGGTTTGAGTAAGCCACTAATGGTATTGAGTGTCGTACTCTTCCCTGCGCCATTTGCCCCAATCAAGCTGACAACCTGCCCACGCATGATCTTAAAGCTAATGCCTTTGAGCGCTTTAATCGCGCCGTAACGGGTTTGAAGATTATTGACTTCTAATAATGCGTTTTCCATTTATGCCTCCTCATCCGTGCCGAGATAGGCTTCAATCACCAGTGGATTTTGGCGAATCGCATCAGGTGTACCGTTGGCAATCATTTGTCCAAAATTGAGGACGTAAACTTCATCACAGACTTGATGAATCAGCGACATATCATGCTCAATCACCAGAACCGTGATGCCATCCGCGCGTAATTGCAAGATTTGCTCCCCGACAGCTTTTGTTTCAGTCGGGTTCATCCCTGCGGTGGGTTCATCCAGTAAAATCAATTTAGGATCAGTTGCGAGGGCGCGTGCAATTTCTAATCGGCGTTGATCGCCATAGGGGAGGTTATCAGCACGTACTTGAGCAACATCTGCTAGATTGAAACGCGCCAATAATTGTGTCGCTTGTGCGTTGAGCAATTTTTCTTGGGCGTGATGGCGTGGCAACATAAGAATAGATTCGAGCAAGGTTGCTTTCCCTTGTTTATGTTGTCCAATTAGCAAATTTTCATAAGCGGTCATATCGCCAAATAAGCGAATATTTTGATACGTGCGTGCAATCCCCATATGGGTGATATGGTGCGGTTGCGCGTTATGAATCGGCTGATTATCAAAGTAAATTTCGCCCGATGTCGGATGGTCTAAGCCTGTAATATTGTTGATGGTGGTTGTTTTCCCTGCGCCGTTGGGTCCAATTAAACCCACAATTTGACCCTGCTCAACGCGCATATCAACATTGCTGAGGGCAGCGAGACCACCAAATTGTCGTGAAACTTGTTTCAATTCAAGTAAGGCATTGGTCATGATATTGCCTCCTCGCTCTCGGTGTTTTTGGGTTTTTCATCTCTACCCAATAGCGCACGGATGACCCCTTTGAAACCTTGGGGGTCAACTAAGCCATTCGGTAGATAAACAATCGCACCGAGTAACACAATCCCTGTGAATAATCCGCGATAGCGTTGAACTTGTCGTAAAACTTCAGGCAAGGCTTCGAGCGTCATCCCACCGATGATCGGTCCAATGATTGTTTGTGTGCCACCGAGTACCGCATAGGCTAAAATATCAACATTGCGATCAAAGCCGAATACGCTTGGTTCAACAATACGGTTGAGATGTCCTTCAAAAACGCCTGCTGCTGCTGCGATGACAGCACTCATGATAAAGACAATATTTTTGATATAGACGACATTAATGCCCATATTGGATGCTGCGGTTTCATCTTGGCGAATGGCTGCCATTGCCCGTCCAAAGCGTGACCGATGCAAGCGTATAAATAAGACAATCAAAATGATGATGAACAGTGCCATCATCCATGATTCTGTCAAAACAGGGATACCTTTAATACCGCGTGCGCCTTCGACCAATTCAAAGCTGACACGGGTACGATTGGTCAATTGCCGAATTTCTAGCCATTCGGAATTTTCGGAAAAGGTCATGACGCGCGTAATCAAACCTTGATTATCACTTTTCAGAATGTTCTCAATGATTGACACGATGATATTATCAAAATTGAGAATCACAATTCGCACGACTTCCGCAAAGCCTAATGTTGCAATCGCCAAGTAAATATCGGATAGCCTCAAGACAGGGTAGCCAATCGGGAAGGCGATCACACCAGCAACCAGCATTGCTACCAGTAGGGCAGGGAATAAATCCCAACCTGCTTGTTGTGTCAATAAAACGCCGATATATGCCCCAATTGCCATAAAGCCAGCATTTGCTAGCGCAAACATACCTGTATAGAGGGTCAAGTAGATACTCATTGCAAGGATTGCTGCAATCAACATGCCTTGCAGTACAGGTTCAGTGATGCCGATGCTACCTGTCATATCTAAGAGGGCTTCATAGAGGATACCCATATGTCACGCTCTTTTCTGTTCTGGCTGACCAAACAAGCCTTGCGGACGGATTAATAGCATGATGAAGAGTAGGATAAAAACAATCGCATCACGGTAACTACTGCCCCCAAATGCCACACTATAGGTTTGAATCAAGGCGACAATAAATCCGCCGACTAATGCCCCTTGAATGCTGCCTAAGCCACCCAGCACAATCGCTGTCAAGCCAACCAAAGCGATGCTTTCGCCAATGAAGGGTGTAATCGCAAGGAAGGCGATGCCATATAACATGCCAGCAATACCACCGAACGCCCCTGCAAGAAAGAAGGTGATGATATAAATACGCGATACATCAATGCCGAGCAAACTGGCAATCCGTTCGTTGAAAGCGACAGCACGCATCTGTTGACCCACTTCCGTGCGTTGTACCAGATATTGTAGAAAAATCATCAGCACCAGCGCAATGACTAAAATCATCAAGCGAATCGGTACAATCCGTAAATCACCAAAAATCACAGCATCAGGCGCAATATTGAGCCATTCAAAAATTTGTAATTCGCCAAAAATAATCGGGTTTGAACCGATGCCCAATAAAGCAACATCACGCGGATAATAGGCTTCGGTGCGTCCATAGACCGATTGAAACGCAAATTGTGCGAGATTGACCAAGATCAAAGCTGCACCGATGCTACTAATCAATTGTGCTAAACGGTCTGCATTACGTGAGCGTAAAGGACGAAAGGCAGCAAATTCGAGCGCAATGCTCAGAACACCACCAGCAACGCTAGCTAGAATCAAGGCGATGAGCGGATTAACCGTGAGTGTTTCTGGGAATAAGGGTAAGACTTGGGCGAAGATTTCGCGCCCGATGAGGACTAATGCCGTAATCCATAGCGCCCGTACGACTAATGCCAATAAACGTTGTAGCGGAATCGGTATATTTTGACCACGCGCCAATAAAGGCTGAATTAGCTTATTTTCACTAAGGATGCCGATGCCTGTTAAGGGGATTGCCACAATCAGAAAGCTCATCAGAATGGGTGCTTTGCTGGGGTCGAGTGCGAGTAAGCCAACGAACGCGCCCCACATAAAAATAGCACTGTGCGCCAAGTTCAGCACGCCCAAAATGCTAAATACCATCGCATAGCCCAAGGCAAAAAGGGCATAAATTGCCCCAAGCGAAATTGCATTAATATTTTGCTGTAGAAATAATTCCATAAGTGGTCAATTCATTATCATAATAAAAATAAAGATGGACGTTATTATAACGCCCATCTTGTATAGTTTCCAATTACGGATGCTTGATCTTATTCAGAGTCTTCCATGTCCGCACCGAGAACGCCGAATGCGCCCATTTCAACGACTTGTACAACAGGGTCGTGGATTGGGTTACGGTCTTCTGCAAAACTGAAATCACCTAAAGGACTTGCGAAATCAGTGATTAAAGCGAGTGCATCACGGATTGCGGTGGAATCGGTTGAATTTGCACAACGAATCGCAGTCGCCATCAACCATGCGCCTGTGTAGGCTTGGGTTGCAAATTGGTCTGGGGAGGCTTCATAGGCTTCTTCAAAATCCATCACAAATTGAACACTGAGCGGATTATCAGATACACTATTCCATGCTGCACCGACGATAACACCTTCGGCTGCTTCGCCTGCATTTTCGATGATCGCAGGGGAGTTTAAGCCATTACCACCAATGATAGGACCTGTGTAACCTAAATCGCGGGCTTGCACAATAATTTGAACACCTTCTGCTGCTAATGCGGAAACAATTAATGCTTCGGGTTCATCAGCAAGTAAATTGCTCAATTGCGCGTTGAAATCAACATCACCGCGTGCAAAGGTTTCTTCGCCAAGAATTTCGATGCCATTATCATCTAGTGCTTCGATGAATACTTCGTAACCACTGAGGGTAAAGTCATCATCATCGCCATAGAGGACACCAACGCTGGTGTAACCGAGGATTTCTGCGGATTGTGCGATTGTTCCCGGAATGACGGAACTTTCTGGCAAGCTATTACGGAAAACGTAATCGCCCATATCGGTGATACCACTAGCGGTATTGCTAACACCCATCACTGGCACACCATTTTCTTGTGCGACAGGATCAGCAGCAAAAGCATGGGTTGATAATGTAGGACCGAGTACCGCAGGAACACCCATTTCTTCGATGAGGCGTGTCATGGCGTTGATGGCATCGTCGGCGCTGACAGCATCTTCATAGGCAACTTCGAGTGTGACACCTTCGCCAAGGTATTCAGTTGCATTGATTGCTTCGACAGCAAGATTAACACCTTGTTGTTGTACGCCACCATAAACGGAAATATCGCCACTGAGACCAAAAATTGCACCGATGGTCACGATTTCAGGCAGGTCAGTTGGGGTTTCGCAGGTTTCAAAATCACCCATCATCACCATTGAATCTTCATCACTATCTTGCGCGATAGCGACACTCGCCAGCATAGCGACTAAAGAAAGTACCAGTAAAAAACGAAAATATTTCATGTGTTGCTCCTCAATTAAATATTAGTATCGTAAGTTAAATCGTTAATTCAAACTATAGTGTAACAAGTTCCGTTATTTATGCAATATACGCTATATATTAGCAGTGTAGTCATATCAATTTTTATGATCCAGAAGCCTGACAAAACGAGTTCAAAAGGAAAAAAGAGTGGCTACTATTAATGAGTATATTGGGCAGCTTTTAAGGTGAGATAAATTTTTCTAGTTTATGACCACAAAATGTTCTTAGGTTTAAAGTGTATATCACCCTCTCTCTAAAACGCTCTCCCATGAAGGGAGCAAGACTTGCTAGTGGTTTGTATTCCCTTTCTCCACTGGTGGAAGAAAGGGCTAGGGATAGAGGGGGAAAGCATTTTTAATATGTATTGTGGTCAGTAGTTCGATTTACAACTAGAACGATTCTATTGAGGCATGGATTCCCGTTGTGTAACCTGCATATTGACCCGTTGATTGGGTTGCATAACCATTTGTGGATTAGGACGCAGGGGTTTCAGATTGCTATAGTGTATGTTCATGTTACGGGCAATCGTTGCAATAATTAAGCGAATTTCCATTAATGCTAAATTACTACCGATACACATTCGTTTTCCGCCACCAAAGGGATAATAGCTATATTTAGGGCGATCATGATCCCCAATGAAACGTTCAGGATTAAATGTGAGAGGGTCATCCCACCACATCGGGTCACGGTGCATCATATAGGGCGATAAAGTGATGATTGATTTTGCTGGAATGTGATAGCCCATAATCTCACAATCTTCAACACATTCACGCGAGAAAGCCCATGTAACAGGGTATAAGCGTTGTACTTCGTTAACGACGGCATCCAGATAAGTTAGTTGTCGTAAATCATCAAATTCTAAGTCACGGTTATAGGCAATTTGTTCTACTTCTGCACGAATCTTGTTGAGTACGCCGTCATGTTGTGATAAAGCGTAGAGTGTCCATGTCAAGGCTGATGCAGTTGTATCATTGCCAGCAAGGAAAATTGTGACAGCTTCATCGCGCACTTCTTGTGGCGACATCCGATTGCCATCTTCATCTTCACTGAGTAACAACATCGAAAGTAAATCGCCTCGGTCAATTGGGTTTTTCTGACGCTCCTCTATAAAAGCATGGATAATTTCATCAAATGCGCTAACCACACGATCAAGATCACGATTATGTTGGGTGGGCATCCAACGTGGAACATTCATTTGTTGGGCGCGTTTGATAAAGAGTTGATTGACCTCGTTCAGTAATCGGCTAATTTCATTCGATTGTGAACTAGCATCTTCACCAAACATCGTTAGCCCAACTATACCTGTTGTCAGATAGACCATATCATTGAGGATGTCACGGTCTGGTGATTCCTGCCACTGATTTAGCAACAAGTTGGTTTGCGCCACTATCGTATCGGCATAATGGCGGATGCGTTGCGTATGAAAAGCAGGGGTCATTAACTTACGTTGTTTTTTCCAATGATCGCCTTCACTGATGGTCAAGCCATTACCGATGAATGGTTCAAAAGCGCTGCGGATGAAATCATCTTTACGGAAGTGATCGGCTTGCTTGACTAAAACTTGCTGAACAGCATCAGGGTGGTGCATGATGTAATTACTGCGGTGCATAAAGCGCATTTTAACGACATCACCATAAGCACGCGATGCTTCGATTAAAGCCAGTGGGTCATTTCTGAAATCTAAAAATGAGCCAGCGATCAGGTTACTAGACGGCATTACTGGGACAATTTTTTCTGACATTTTTTTGTTCCTAATGTTATTTGTATTTATGATGCCATCAGCATAAAATAGATTAAACAAATTGTGCAAGATGTTCAAAGTTAGACAAATGTCAAATTTAAAAAACCGCTATCAACGAGAAAAAGACCGCACCCGAGAAGCCTTGATTCATGCTGCTTTAGCATTGGTTCTGGAAAAAGGCTATCGTGATGTGAGCGTGACTGCCATTGCGGATCGTGCAGATTATGGACGCGGGACGTTTTATCTCTATTTTGAAGATAAAGCGGATGTGGTGTGGGCAGGTTTAGGGCGTTATATGGATGATTGGCATACAAACGCCTTTGAGGACATTAAAGAGATACAATCGCTACGCCGTGAATACCTATCATGGGTGGCTGTTTTTACAAATTTGCAAGATTATTGGCATTTTTACGCCCAAATTGACCTTGAACATGGCTCGGCTGTTTGGGCTAAATTACGCCAATACCTCATTCAAACGTATGAAGATAATTTACGCGCTGGCAAATACCGCAGTCAGATCAATATGCCAATTCCGATGATGGCACGCTTTTTATACGGCGCACTTCAAGAAACAATGCTCTGGTGGGTTGAAACAGGCTTTGCTTGTTCCGCAGAAGAACTGGCGACGATGGTTTTTCAGATGGTGTATCGCCAGCCTGTGCCAGAAGAATAATTTACTGTCTGTAGCGTGTAAGCTACGCTATACTAGAATGATATTAACGACAACATAGCAAGTGACTTATGATTAATATTTTCATTTCGTACCGAC
The DNA here is from genome assembly GCA_049680565.1 of Phototrophicaceae bacterium. Lineage (GTDB taxonomy): Bacteria > Chloroflexota > Anaerolineae > Aggregatilineales > Phototrophicaceae > JAUZRW01. The sequence goes on along the minus strand of JBAUIA010000233.1, from coordinate 1,524 downwards.
GAGCAGATAGTCGTAAAGATGCAGGGCGCATCTATGACCGTTTGACCGAAGCCTTTGGCAAAGAGGCAATTTTTAAAGATGTCGATAATATCCCACTCGGCAAAGATTTTCGGGGGATATTGCGCGAAGCTGTCGCAAAGTGTGATGTTGAACTGGTGATTATTGGGCAAAAATGGCTCAACATCAAAGGAGAAGATGGTACACGTCGCCTTGATAATACAGGCGATTTTGTGCGGATTGAGGTTGAATCGGCTTTGCAGCGTGATAGTTGTTTGGTCGTGCCGATTCTGGTTGATAACGCCCCAATGCCCAATGCCGATGAGCTACCCCCTGTTTTGCGTGAACTCGCTTTCAAGAATGCGCGTTCTGTGCGTGATGACCCTGATTTCCATAGTGATGTCAGTAAAATCATTCATGAATTGCAGGATATGTATAAAATCGCTCCCATAAAATCGGAGGCACAACGCAAAGTTGAAGCGCCGTCATTTGATGTGCGCCAAGCGATTGCTGATTTTTACCATGCCTTCGATGAAGCACTATGGGATGATGCCCGTGAAATTTTGGCAGAAATCCGTGCCAGTGATAACGCACCGCGCTTATTTAACATTGATGTCCACGAGCAAGAAATTTGGGATGCAATCGAAGCCCAAGAACGCGATCAACAATATGAACTTTTGCGTTTGATGGCACGCCGTAGCAATAAAAAACGGGTATGGGATGCGCTCCAAGTTTTTTGGCAAGATTTCCCTAATTTTGACCCTGACACTATCGCGGAAAAAGTACGACCTCTACAAAATGACCCTGTTAAACCGAAACAATTAAAAGCGAGTGCCGATGCTGTGCGTGCAATTATTGGTGAGCCTTTTGAGTGGTGTGATGTGCCAGCAGGGGATTTTCTCTATGGTGACGATAAGCAAACGATGACTTTACCTGACTTTGCAATGGCAAAATACCCGATTAGCTATAGCCAATATCAAGTATTTGTTGAGGCTAGCGATGGCTTACAAGATACGCGCTGGTGGCAAGGCTTAGCGAAGAGTGAACATGATCTTGGTGAACAAAAGTGGAAACTAGACGATCATCCGCGTGAACGTGTCAATTGGTACGATGCGCTGGCATTTTGCCGTTGGCTCTCGTGGAAAATGGGTGGTGAGTACGCTATTGATAAAGTGTCATCATGGTTGATACGCTTACCGACAGAACTTGAATGGGAAAAAGCAGCACGCGGAACACAAGGTTTGATTTATCCTTATGGGAATGACTTTGACAAGAATAAGAGCAACACAGAAGAATCTGGAATCAAGAAAACAACACCTGTCATGCAATATCCGCAAGGGGCAAGCCCTTATGGTGTTCTCGATATGAGTGGCAATGTGTGGGAATGGTGTTTGAACGAATACAGTAATCCAATGTCAAATTTATCGAAAAAGAACATTAGTTCTAATTCTTCCCGTGTGTTGCGCGGTGGGTCTTGGGACTACGATTCTTACGACGCTCGCGCCGCGTATCGCCACTACTTCAATC
>JBAUIA010000232.1:0-33532 GCA_049680565.1 Phototrophicaceae bacterium | reverse complement strand
CAACCGAGTTCATGATGTGATGCCGTGATAAACCAACGCTGTTGGTTTCTTCGCTCATCTGACCGCGACCCTTGGTCGCAATGAGTAAATTAGCGCGTGTATGATTTTTGAGTGCCTTACCGAGCTGCGTTTCCGATTGTCCGTAAGAATAGATATTTGCTGTATCGATGAAGTTAATCCCTGCATCAATTGACCGCCCAACAATCGCATCAACCACATCTTGCGCTTGTTCGCCAATCGCTTTCCAGAATCCCTCGCCCCCGAATGTCATTGTCCCGAGGCATAATTCAGAAACCAATAAACCTGTCCGACCTAATGTACGGTATCCCATAGTACGCATGTGTGTTTCTCCCATAATTTGAACAGCACTTACATGACGAACCTAACTAGCTTCACCACCGATCACGTCTAATTCAATGCTCTGATAATAGGCTAGCTTTTTATCAATGTACGCTAGCATATTGCACAAATCATCTACCTTTGCTTGAACAGCTTGGCGATGTTGCGACAAGATAGCATAGCGTTCTGTGCCTGTTTCATCGCCTTCCCGATATAAGCTCACAAATTGAACCATATCATCCAATGACATGCCCGTATCGCGCAGATAAAGGACAAGCTCAATAAATTGCAGATTGCTATCGCTATAACGCCGATGCCCATTTGCTGCACGCTCAACATTGGTAATCAGTCCCAATTGCTCGTAATATCGCAGCGTATATGCGCTCAATCCTGTTTGTTTCGCAACGTGTGTGATGGTGTAGTAGTTTGTCATATTTTTATCCTACAACTTCGAGTCCACTCTAAGTCAAGCAAGATAAGATGAATAACACATGAGAGGGCACAATCTCATTAAAACAAAAAAGGCGCATCCAATTTGGATACGCCTTTTAATCAATCAAAAAGTCTGTGTCGCTTAGGAACCACTGCTACTAACGCGAATACCAGGACCCATGGTTGACGTAACAACGAAACGGCGCATGTAGATGCCCTTCATGCCACTGGGTTTGTGACCTTGGACAACATCCAATGCGACTTGTGCATTTTCGACTAAGGCTTCGGTTGTGAAGCTGGCTTTACCCACTGGGAAATGCAAGTTACCTGTACGATCATTACGGATTTCAATACGACCCGATTTTAATTCTTCAATCGCGCGTGGTAAATCGCTTGGTTGCACAACTGTCCCTGCTTTAGGGGTTGGCATCAAGCTACGTGGACCCAAGATACGCCCCAAACGACCCACTTTAGGCATCATGCTTGGTACAGCAATCGCTGCATCAAAGTCAGTCCAGCCGTCATTTTGGATTTGTGCGATGATTGCATCATCAGCAATGATGTCTGCGCCAGCTTCTTCGGCTGCACGCGCATCTTCACCTTCAGCAAAGACCAAAACGCGCACGGTTTTACCCAAGCCATTCGGTAACATCACCGTTGTACGGATTTGTTCATCAGCTTGGCGTGGATCAATCCCGAGACGGAAATGCATTTCAATTGTTTCGTCAAATTTAGCAGTTGCGAATTCTTTTGCCATCGCAATCGCTTCTTCTAATGAGTATTCTTTTTCGCGTTCCATTTTTTCGGCTAGCGCGAGGTATCGTTTGCCATGTTTAGGCATAAGTTTTTCTCCTTGTGGTAAGACGGGTTGCACACCCTCCCACACATATCATGTTATCTATCATTTATTGCGCTGCATGTTGCGGTTATTGTTGATGCTTAATCGACAACTTCCACACCCATATTACGGCATGTACCTTCAACTTGACGCATCATCGCTTCCACATCGAGGGCATTGGTATCACCCGCTTTGAACTTGAGATCAGCGATTTCACGCACTTGCGCTTTTGTCAGTCTACCAGCAACATCTGTTTTAGGATTGCTTGCAGCTTTTTTAATATTTGCATACTTCTTGATGAGGTAAGCGGTGGGTGGTGATTTCAAGCGGAACTTGAAGCTACCATCTTGATAAATGGTGATTTCTGCTGGGATGATTTCCCCAACGCGATCACTGGTACGTGCGTTGTAATCTTTGGTGAACTGCATCAAGTTAACACCATGTTGTGCCAATGCAGGACCGATAGGGGGTGCAGGGTTTGCCTTACCACCTGTGATCTGCAAAGTCACAATTGCTTTGACTTTTTTAGCCATTGTTATTCCTTCGCTTCAGACTTTGTATTTGCGATTGCCACAATGTGGCGTAAATAAGGGCGACATCACATATGCCGCCCCTACGAACGCTCATTATAGCGACTTGCAATCCGCTTGTGTAGGGGAGAGTCATAGAGTGTTATTAGTTTCTAGCCATGCTAGTCTAAGAGTTGTATCATCGAGGTGCAAAGACATACAGCAATAAATTCAGCTTATCAGGTGATATTTAGTACCTCTGTTATTCAGCTAAGGAGGATGAACTTAAAATTCATGTCAATCTTTTATTTAAATCTTATGATGATGTGGCATAATCCAACGCGAAAAAGAACCATACTAAACGATAATAATCGGAGCGTTTGAACATGAGCAATACCTATACTTTTCAAGCAGAAACACAGCAACTTCTCGATATTTTGATTCATTCGCTATATACCGAACGCGAGATTTTCTTGCGTGAGTTAGTGAGTAATGCCTCGGATGCCTTGAATCGCATGCAATTTCAACAACTGACGGATAATGATGTTCTTGATCCTGATGCGGAATTGGCGATTCACATTACATTTGATGAAGATGCCCATACACTGACGATCCGTGATACGGGTATCGGCATGACACGCGAGGAAATGATCGAGAATTTAGGGACAATCGCCAAAAGTGGTGCGAAAAATTTCTTAGATGCCCTCAAAGATGCCCCCAATAAAGATGCTGCACAGAATATCATTGGGCAATTTGGGGTCGGCTTTTATAGTGCTTTCATGGTGGCAGACCGCGTAGAAGTAGTCAGCCGTAGTTATCGTCCTGATGCTGAAGCCGTTGTCTGGGAAGCGACAGGCGGTACGGAATACAAAATCGAAGCCTCAGACCGTGCCACACGCGGTACAGATGTCATTCTACATTTGAACGAAGAAGCCGCCAAAGAATTTCTGAAAGCATGGAAGCTCAAGAATGTCATCACCAAACATAGTGATTATGTCGCTTTCCCGATTTATGTAGCCGATGAAGAAGCCCCTGCCAATAAGCAAGAAGCAATTTGGCGACAATCCCCTAATGATACAGATGACGAAGCCTATAACAATTTCTATAAAATGCTAACCATGGATTTCAACGCGCCATTACACACCATTCATATGCGTGCTGATGTGCCGATGCAATTCTATACTTTGCTCTATATCCCATCGAGCGCAGAAGCGAGTCCCTTTAGCCCTCGTAAAGAACCGGGCTTAAAGCTCTATGCACGTAAGGTCTTGATTGATGAATACAATACCGATTTATTGCCTGAATATCTCGGATTTGTACAAGGTGTCGTTGATAGCGAAGATTTACCACTCAATGTAAGCCGTGAGAGTGTGCGTGCAGATCGGATTATGGCAAATTTGAGAAAGACTGTCACCGATAAGATACTACGCGAATTAAAAGGAATGGCAAAGCGCCAAACCGAAGATTATCTACAAATTTATCAACAATTTGGACGTTTCCTCAAGCAAGGTGTCGTGATGGATCCTGCGGCAAAAGATGATTTGTTGCCGTTGCTGCTCTTCAACACCAGCCATGATGATGACCCTGATATGTTCTACTCATTGCAAGAATATACCGAGCGCATGGTCGATGGTCAGAGTGAAATTTACTATGTGATTGCCAACGATTTCCAAGGCGCAAAACGTAGCCCTCATTTGGATGCCTTCCGTCAACGTGGCATTGAAGTCCTCTATTTTGCTGATCCTGTCGATTCGATGTTACCGATGGGTTTGACTGAATTTAACGAATTTCCCTTACGCGCTGTCGATGAATCCGATATTGATCTCAAAGATGTGGGCGAGATTGCTGAGGACGAACAACAAGCACCTATCGCCGAAGATACCTTCGAGAGCTTGGTAGGACGTGTGAAAGCGGTTCTCGGTGGGCGTGTTTCCGATGTGCGCGAGAGTAAATCGCTCGTAGGCAGTCCTGCACGTTTGGTCACAGACGATGCGACAGGCGGACGACATATGTATCGCATTAATCGTTTGCTGGATAAAGATTACCAATTGCCAGTTAAAGCGCTAGAACTCAATCCGCGTCATCCTTTGTTGCACAATGTAACAGGTTTGCTGGATGGTGATAGCGATAATCCGATTATTGATGTGGTGATTGAGCAAGTCTTTGAAACCGCACTCTTGCAAGATGGCATCCATCCTGACCCTGCTGCCATGGCAGACCGACTCACCGCTTTGATGCAAGCTGCAACAGGTTCAGCCAATAGTGTTGATTTCTCACGGGTTGCACCCATCCGCCAAGCGCCTGTTGTAGCCGATGAAGCCGACGCGCCTGATTTCGATGAAACCCTCGTTGATGAGGATGTTCTAGATAGCGATGATGAGGCGTAAGTTATAGCCTTTTCGCATCAAGCGCTCCCGAGAGCTATAGCCACCTCAAAAACAAAAAAGCCTTCACTAATCATCGTGAGGGCTTTTTGTATGATTTTGATGCCAAGCTATCTTACTTAAAGTTCAAAGTGGGTATCTGTACCATCTTCGAGGACAATGCCTGTGCGTGTGCCATAATTACGACGTTTACGGCGTTTGAGTTTCATCGCTTCAAGGTCTTCTTCGCGTTCTGCAACTTTTTCTTCAGCAGCTTCTGCTTTGCGCCCTGCATGTTCTTTCAATACAGCGAGATAGTCATGCATCGCATTGACTGATTCTCCCCAATTGCTATTATCAAGAGGTTTAATGTGTAGGCTGAGTGCGTTTACTTCATTTGACTCGCTCATGTGAGAGTGTACTCCAAAACTAAATGGACGTTATTTTTGTAACTATATATTATTATAGCATATGCACATTAAAAAACCTTAAATTACTCATTTAGCGGAGGACTATTGTCGGTTGGGACTGCCTTGTAAGCCTTACGCATCACAATCAGTATTTGGAGGATAGGGGTGAAGGGTCTACTTTGTGTACAATAACATTGATCGACAATCAGCTTAGGAAAAAATGAAGTAATGACAGTCAATATTGCCTATTATGTGAGCAGTCATGGTTACGGACACGCTGCTCGTCAGCAAGCGATCATCAATGAATTAGCACAATCAAGCCTACAAATTTTCGTGCGAACCGCAACGCCAGAAAAGTTCTTTACACATGCCACAGCCATTCATCATCAACGCTATGACATCGGCATGATTCAAGCTGATGCCTTACACATGGATATTGAGGCTTCTTTACAGTGGATGGCAGATTTCTTAGGCGATGAATCAAGATTGATTGCACAAGAAATTGCCTTCATCCAATCTCATAAAATTGATCTCATTGTGAGTGATATGCCAGCGATTGCATGTGATATTGCTACACAGGCAGGTATTCCATCACTCGTTATGACGCACTTCACATGGGATTGGGTTTACGCACATTATATGGATGCCTATCCACATTATCAGTACATTGTCGATCACTTACAAGCGCAGTACGCAAAAGCAACGCTTGCACTCCAGATGCAATACCCGATACCGCATTCCTTCGATATGTTCCCAAGGGTCGAACCTATCGGCTTAGTCCATAATCCGATGACACAATCACGCGCTGATATTCGCGCTGCCTTTGCTATTCCTGATGGCATGTCGATGGTGTTATTAAGTATGGGTGGGCATCGCTGGGGCACGAGTAATATCAATACCTTACAGACAATTGATGATGTCATTTTCCTTGTTATGCCTGATGCGTGGGAACAAGTCAAAGCCACACCTGAGCATTTTCGTTATGTTCCGATGGATTATCCTGATTATCATAATTTGATTGCTGCTGCGGATTGCTTAGTCGGTAAAGCAGGTGGAAGTACCGTTGCGGAAGTGATCGGGCATCGTACACCGATGATTTACACCACCCAAGCCCGTGAACAATGGCGAGAAATTGATCTGCTTTCAGAGACACTTACGAGGTATGCTGCGTCGCAATATGTGCCAATGGTTGACTTTTTAGCAGGGGCATGGGTTGATTATTTTCCAACATTTTTAAATCAAACCCACTATTGGCAAGATGTTGATACCAATGGCGCACAGCAAGCTGCACGCCATATCTTGTCGATGATCTAGGCTAATCTATGGACTTTCTGTGGGTAAGATCGGTAGTGGCTCACGGATGCGAGTCAGTGTTGGCTCATCATCAAAATCGGCTGCCCACCCGATAACACCTGTACTCGTCTGAACTTGCCACCAACGATAATTAGTTGAACGGCGTGGACCATCAATAATCAGTAAGGGTGTCCCTGCTGGCATACGCAGCAATGGCGTATTATTTGTACTGGTTTCTGGACGTAAATTCAACGCATCGCCATCAGTCGTACTGACCAAGACCAATGCGCCAATATTGAGTTCACCATCAACATTAGCAAGGTCTGGCAAGGACGTTTCAGCCATGAAATTCATGCTATCATTGATGACCAATCCTGCATCTGGCGCAGAATAAATATCAATATATAGTGGCGCATAATTATCAATGAAGTCAGTAAATTCACCAATTAATGTGCCAAAGTTAGCAACGCCGCCACCTGCGAGTTCGGCTACATTGCCAGAAATTCGCATATTTTGGAGATTCACCGTGCCATAATTGGCAATACCACCGCCCCAGAGAGCATTGCCACCTGTAATCGTCATACCAATTAAATTGACACGTACATCAGGATTAACCGTCAAGATTGTCCCCGTGAAATCACCTGTCACAATCGTGCTTTCAACCCCATTGCCAATAATCACAACATCTTGTGTAAGAGTCAGTTGTTCTTGATAAATACCGGGTGCAACACGAATTTCAGCAAAGCCTCTTGCAACTTGAATTGCACCATTAATGGTACGGCAAGGTGCAAGCGCTGTCCCACAAGTACGTGTATCATCACCCGTTGGTGCAACGACTAAGGTCTCATCTGTTTCGAGGTCTGTTTGGAAGGGGATCAAGAGTTGTTGTCCAGCAAAAATTAAAGATGGGTTACTGATTGCGTTCGCATTCATAATATCGCGCACCGACACGTTAAAACGGGCAGCAATATCTACCGCAAAATCACCCTCTTGCACAACATAACTAATTGTTTGGATGGGCGCTAGCTCGGCTACTACCATAGTCGGTGTTGGCGGTAATGGTGTTAGTGTTGGTGTATCGCTTGGTAAAGGCGTTGGCGATGCTTGCGCGACCTGCGTGGCTGTGGCGTAAATACTTTGTTGCGCGGTTGCGGTCAACCCAATATTCGGATCAAGTGTTGGTTCTGCATCATCGTCTCCTACTGATGCAGCTTCGGCGCTTTCGCTAACAACTGTGGGTGTCCATGTCGGTGGTAAGGTGCTAGTAATCGTTGGTAGCGCTGTCGGTATTGGTGTATTGGTCACAGCAGCGCGTGTTTCAAAGGCAGCGATTGTTCCCTGAAAACTAATAATTTGACCTTGCAATGCCGATTGCGTGTTTTGGATGTTGGCATCTTGGATAATCCCTGTTGCATTAACTTGGACGGCTGCAATGCGTGTTTTTTGGGCTGCAATTTGTGTGCTTTGAGCCAGTGCAACCCCTTCAATTGTTGCTTGTAAGGTCTGTTGATTTTGTAGTTGACGTTGTTGAAAAATTGCAAAAATGGATAAGATCGCAACAACCGAAAAACCAATAATGATACCACCTGCCCAACGTAATTGATTACGGGTGCGTTGCGTTTGGCTCGCAAGAATATATTCATACTGGAGTTCTGTTGGCTTGGGTTCACGGGTATGGCTACGCTCTAGCCATGCTTGAAATTCGCGTAATTCTGCGCCCTCCAGCATGTAACTCGGTTGACGATTATTCGTGATCCATTCTTTAGCACGCACAAGCAAGCGCGTATGACGGCGTAAGTAATCAGGCTCAGTTGTGAACGCATCTGTCAACTTTTTGAAGGATGATTCATAAATATCTTCTGAAATGAATGGAATCCAATTATGTGAGCGAATTGCAGAATGCACATAGGGCGCATCAATATCTTCAATTTCTTGAAACAAAATGGGAATGAAGCGTTTATTATTATCAATCGCATGTTGGATTTCATCGCGGCAAATATCAGAGCGTACCGAATTGGGGCTGATGACAAAAGCAAAAATATGCGCTTCTTCAATTGCAGATTTAATCTCTGCCCACCAATCAGCCGTTGGTGGAATATCTTCCCAATCCACCCAAACATCATGCCCTTCGGCAACCAGTTTATTATGCAATTCAGCAACAAAGGTACTATCGCGTCGTGAATATGAAACAAAAATATCTGACATAGTGCGTGTATCCTATTTGTCTGATAATTGATGTATGTCAGTATGACACAAAAAATTACTTTTAGCGAAAAAGGTTCTCGTATCTCGTAGTTTCGTTATAATGGGCAGTATCAAGCACGCAAATTAAAATAACTAGGGAGTTTTCATGGCAAATATAGACCACAGTATCATCATCGAGAAAAATTTAGTCGAAGTCTACAAAACCGTCACCGCCTATGACGATGAAGCATTGATTAAACAATGGCAACCATCAATTAAGTCGGTAGGGGTTACGGCAGGTGATCCATTACGCACAGGCAGTATGATTGCGATGAAGCGTAATTTCATCACCAGCGTCATTTTCGTCAATGCTGATGTGATTGATATGCAACGCAACAAACGCTTTGATCTAAAAGGGATTCATGGGCGCTTTCCATTTGTCCGTGAGATTGAATTTAATCCTAATGGGCGCGAAACACATATCAAAGATCGTATTTGGGTCAAAACAGGGATGTTATTTTTCTGGTGGCGACCCTTCTTGATTTCAACACTCAGAAAACAAACCGCACAAGAATGGAAAAATATCAAAATATTGCTCGAAGCGTGATGCAGTCACAGCATCCGAGTTTATTCGGATGCTCCATCAGCGATTAAAAGTGATTATCCAGAAACATCACCTTTTTCATGCCAATTATGAAAAACCTTATCCAGTTCTTTACGCAAAGCCTCTTTGCCATCATAGAGGGCAGTCAGGCGTAAATCAGCACCTTTAATAATGGAACGAATAAGATAACTATCGGTACTTTGAGTTTTGAAAGCTGTCGAGATATTATCGGCAGCGCGTCCGCTACCATCTATGATAATTAATGGCATCCGATTTTCGCCAATGGCACTTGCCATATAGGCTTCGCGCTCGGCAATTTTGCCACCATTGACCAAAATACCAACCATGGGGGCTTGGCGTGCTGCAATCGCTTTTGTGAGTGCAACAATCATCTCCGTCTCGCCACCCCATTCATCGGATTCAACTAAGACAAAGTGAGAATGTCCATTCTGGAGTTCAGCTTCAGCACTAGAGCCGCTAAAGCCCGGCCACTCAACTTTTTGGAGCGGGGACACGCCGATTAGCGGATATTTATAATTACGATTTAGGCGTGAATCACCAATCATATCCATCACACCTGCTTCTGTACCACCATCAATAACGGTGATTTTTTTCTCTTCGGCAAAAACACTAATACATTCATCAATCAAAATCCGTGTGCGTTCAATATCTTCATCGGACATCGCCGACGCACCCCCTGAAATAAAAATCGTTGGGCGTGGTGTAATCAGATTAAAAACATCAATAATGCGAAGCGGATCGCCTTTGGGAGCAATACGCATCGCTGGCGCGAATTGTCCGTCTGCAAAGTTGATTGTGAATTGTTCTTTCAGTGTTGCCATAACCTATCCTATGCTATCTATAGATGAAACTAGCATTATCGAATCCATGCGAGATTAAGTATTTGATGATTTTCCACATCATTTACCATTCACATAAACGATATTTACCAGTATACCCTACGATCATAATATTGCTGCAAAAAGATTAAAGGAAATCAATGATATGAGCATCCATATACAATCAAATGACGTAAGCACTGCCTTACTGACGTGGTACGATGCAAACAAAGCCAATTTACCTTGGCGTGGTGCGGATGCCTATCGCGTATGGCTTTCCGAGATTATGTTGCAGCAAACACAAATTGATACGGTTATTCCATATTATAATCGCTTTTTAGAAAGCTATCCTTCAATTGTTGCGCTCGCTGCTGCTGACTTAGACCAAGTTCTCAAAATGTGGGAAGGATTAGGCTATTATAGTCGGGCGCGTAATTTACATAAAACCGCTAAAATTATCACCAATGATTTCAACGGAGCATTCCCATCGACAGTGCCCGACTTGCTCAAATTGCCGGGGATTGGGCAGTATACGGCAGGGGCAATTGCTAGTATTGCATTTGGCGCACAAGCAGCACTCCTTGATGGCAATGTGATCCGTGTTTTTAGTCGTTGGCTTGATCTCGCTGATGATGTCACGCAATCAAAAACAAAATCTATGTTGTGGGATGTTGCCGATGAACTCGTGCCACCTCAACGTGCAGGGGATTACAACCAAGCCTTGATGGAATTGGGACAAAAAATTTGCACCCCTAAAAATCCTGATTGCTCACAATGTCCTGTACAGCCAATTTGCTTGGCATATGCCAATGATACACAAGCACAACGTCCTGTGAAAAAGAAGAAAGCCAAAACACCGCATTATGATGTATCCGCAGGGATTATCCGCAATGAGCAAGGTCAATTTCTGATTGCCCAACGTCCTGTCGATGGGTTGTTAGGTGGCTTATGGGAATTTCCGGGTGGTAAGCAAGAATCCGATGAAACCATGATTGCGTGTTTACAGCGCGAATTACGAGAGGAACTCGCAATTGAAGTGGATGTTGGAGCATTATTTATTAAAGTTAAGCATGCCTTCACCCATTTCAAAATCACACTTCATGCTTACGAATGTACCTATCTAGGATCAAGCGATGGCAGCGATGCGCCACAAGCGATACAAGCTGCTGATTGGGCGTGGGTCACACAAGATCAACTGCATGACTATAGCTTCGGCAAAGCAGACCGTGAAGTCATCCGTGCCTTAGATGAACGCAAAAATATGTTACTTTAAGCATGTAGAGCATCTTTTGTGTATAGATAAAGTCCATACCTAGGAGGAGTGTATATGCAATTTGCAGTCAATTGGTCACCAGAAGCTGCATCATTATTAGATGATGGCATCATCCAGATTGATTTATTTAAATGTCCCGATTGGGATAACTTAGTTGCAGATGCCAAAGCACAACATCCGAGTTATATTCATTTTCCTTTGACGATTGGCACCAATCAACGCCCATCATGGGATTTTAAAGCCATTCACCACTGGCTAGCGACCACTGATACACAATTCGTAAATTGCCACATCACACCTAATACGGCTGTGTTTCCCTCTGACATCAGCCATGATGATTTGATGCCATCATTGATTGATGATGTTCAAACATTGGTTAACGAATTTGGTAAAGAGCGCGTCATTATCGAAAATTGCCCGTACTTTGCAGGTAATGTTGCCGATGGATACATGCAGCAAGGCATCAATCCACAAGTCTTCCATGATATTATCACGGCTACAGGCTGCGGATTTTTACTAGATATGGCGCATGTAGTTCTTGTAACTGATTTTCTAGGATGGTCATTTGAAGACATAATCTGTGCTTTACCTGTGCAACATATTCGTGAATTTCACATCACAGGCATTGGGGCATGGTCAACAGGTGTAAGGGGCGATCATATGCCAATGGAAGCTGTTGATTGGCAGCGACTAGATTTTTGTGTCGAGCAATTTAAAGCAGGGGTTTGGCGTGTTCCTGATGTCATTGCCTTTGAATATGGCGGCATTGAGATGCTGAAAGATTTATGTGGTAGTGATAAGCATGCACTCGAAACACAAGTGCCACGTCTATATCAGATCGCACATGATTTATCGGAAAGTAGTCTTCGTATCTAAAATTGAATTTTTACCCGCAAACGCCCAAGCAATAGTTCATCCCCATTGCGAATAAGTGTTGGGACGGCAGGCGTGAGTAATTTGCCACGTATATATGTACCATTTGTGCTACCCATATCTGCAATATATAAGCGTCCACCGAGTAAATAAAGTTTCGCATGTTGCCGAGATATACCTGATTCCAAAGCCCCATACGGGCTTAAGTTGAGTTGATTATTATCAGGATATTCGTAGCGACCAAATTCAAATTCATCACCTTCTGTCACCCGAATGAATTCTTTGTGAGATCGAATCGTCAGCATAATTTCCCGTGCTTCTTTTAAAGAAGCCGTTGCACTGAGGTCACGGCTTTGTTGGGCTGCCAGTACCTTAATGGATTCATCTTGTTGACTGAGGATGTGGGTTTTTTGGGTTTTCATCATCTAAACGCTCCAAATCATATTATCAGGGATCGATAGGATAATTGTTGGGGAAAGATAAAACAACCATTCCCTAACTTTATATTAACCCTATCCCGATCAATGTCAAGTTAATGAATTAAGAGTATTCTTAATTACAATTTTACTTAGCGGAACATAATTTGTGCAGCTAAGCGCCCAAAGAGGATTTCATTGCCTTTTTGCAATTCGACAGGTTCATTGGGTTCAAGGCGTTCACCACGCAGATACGTGCCGTTAGTGCTGCCTAAATCTGTCAGATAAACATTATCGCCTTGCATATGAATTTTAGCATGTTCACGAGAAACACCACGATCTGCTGCACCATAGGGTGTAAGATCAACTTCATGAGGATTGGTTGTTAAATCAAAGCGTCCAAGTGTGACCATACCACCATCGGCAATTTCAACACGCTCAACCATACCACGTATAAGAATGAGGAACTCACGCGCTTCGCTGATTGTTAGCTCATCCGTATCTTCACGCGATTGTTGATTAATCGCACGCCGTAATAATGGATTATCTTTGGATAGAACGGTGGTATTGTTAAATTGCTTCTTTTTCTTCGCCATTATCTTTTCCAAACCACTTGGATCATATGCTCTAAGCGTATGAGAAATCTAATTTTCTGTCAAACTATTTTTCGTTAATTAATAGTCATATCACACGCTTTATATGAATTAGACTGTCTAAAAATTAGCAAAATAAGCTAAATAACAAGACTTAACCCTAGCTTTCAGCTTTTTGGGGGAAGTTTAAAAAACGAATAAGAACGATATAAACGATGTGCTATGCTACTTATTCGAGCGAATAGTATGTTATTTTCCCTTGATTTTCTATGTGTCTTTGAGCCTTTGTGGTGAAAATTGCTTTAAAACACGTTTTGGGAAAATCATTCCACATAAGACGTATAGTATTCAATTGATCCGCTTCAAGGCATTATGTTGATTTGTGCGCTTGTTTTCTTGCCAATAAGCCCCGATACAAACTATCTAAATCTTGTGCAAGGCGTTGGATGCTATAACGACGCAGCATGGTTGCTTGGGCAATTGCCATATCAGGGGTGTTGTGTAAGGTGGCTTGGATTGCCTGCACCAGTGCATCACAATCGTTAGCAGGGACTAACATACCCAATTCACCATTATTCAGTAAATCAGCAACACCACCCACATCGCTTGCAACAACAGGGCATTGTGCTGTTAAGGCTTCAATGATTGGAACAGGTGTCCCTTCGTTCAGGCTGGTATTCACTAAAACATCGAGATCACTATAAATAGATTCCATCGCTTGTTGCCAGCCTGTAAAGATAACCCAATCGCTCATGCCAAGTTGCTGCGTGTATGCTACTAATGCAGCACGCTCTGTACCATCGCCAACAATAACAAAATAAGCCTTAGGTATCTTATCGTGAATTTGTGCTGCCATTTCTAAAAATAAGCGATGATTTTTAACAGGGAGTAAGCGCCCAATAATCCCAATCAAAGGCGCATCGTCAGGGATGCCCCACTGCGATCTAAATCTGCCATCATGCCGTTTGGTATCAGCAAAGGCTTGCAGATCATAGCCCAGTGGTAACACTGTGATACGGCTTTTGTGCGTAATTTTATAGGTTTCGACAAGCGCTTTGCGTAAACTTTGTGATAATGTGATGATACTATCCGAAAAATAAGCACCGATGCGCTCCATCAGCACAAAAATGAGCGTCCGAAAGCGTGTATAGTATCCTCGAAATGGATATTCATGTAAGGTATGTACAACAACTGGTACACCAGCAACACGCGCAGCAATCCGACTCAGAAACCCTGCACGCGGATTATGGGTATGCACAATATCGGGGTGTAATTCCTTGAGTAATTGTACCAAGCGCCAAAACGCACGGATTGCACCCCAAATATTGGAATAGGCAAATTCAGGCATATCAATCGTTTGAATGTGGTAATCTTCTGCGAGTTTTGCGAGGCTATCGTTTGATTCAGGCTCAATGTGAGCAATCAGAAAGCACTCGTAATCGAGTTTTTGTAATTCGGCAGTCAGCAAGATAGCCTGCATCGCAGGACCACTAATATTTAATTTGGCAATTATGCGTACAATGCGCTTACTTGATTTTTTACTCATACACCACTCCACTTGAATAAGGTAGTTTAGCGGAATGTGATGTAATGTGCTACAGGCAGGCGAAGTTTATAGGGCATTCAATCAAGGCAGTGGTCAACAAATCGTATTATTGACCAATTGCATTAACATTAACGAATTTCATAGTGACCTGCGTGCCTTCATCAGGTGAACTTGTGATATGTAATTGATGAGTATGGAGTGCCATAATACGCTGCACAATCGGTAACCCTAAGCCAAATCCACGTTTTGTTCGGGCTGTATCAACACGGAAAAAACGCTCATAGACGTGCGATAAAACCTCAGCACTCATCCCAATTCCATGGTCGATTATATCAATCTGAATGTAGTGTCCTTCATCGCTGATATTGATAAGTATATCTCCCTCATCAGGCGAAAAACTGATGGCATTATCAAGAACCTGAGAAATTGCTATAATGACCAATTCTTCATTGGCGAATATTTTGCTATCGGGGTCGCTATAGGTCACACTGATTGTTCCAGCATAACTATTTTGATACTTATAGACGATGCCATCCATCAAAGGTTGGATAGTCACTGATGAAATCGTCCATTTTGTAAGCTCATTCAAATTGACCATCAATTGCATCTTATTGACCAAGGCATCAATAGAATCCAGATAGCGATTAATATCTGTAATTTCTTTTGAATCAGCTATCTGAGGATAGTGACGCTTCATCAAGTAGAGCTTGGTATGGATGGTGGCTAAGGGTGTGCGGAATTCATGACTGGCATCGCGCACAAAGTCACTCAAAATTTTGATACGCTCTTTTTCTAATCGCTCCATGAATGCTGCTTCTTCTTGAACAAGTTGAATATGTGTTGTATCGGTAAAAATGGCAATAGCACCGACAATCGCTTGCGAATCAGGGTCTAAAATTGGACGGGAATTAACCGAAAGCCATGTGAGAAAACCATCAGGCTTATGAATACCCATAATCACATTATCAAATGTAGCGCCTGTTTGTAGGCTAACCATAATCGGATGTTCTTCACCGGGGAAGGGAGAGCCATCAGCATGAAGAGCATGCCAACGCGGATCAATCGACTTACGACCTGCCATTTTTTCAGCCGTCAAACCGAGGATGGTTTCGGCACTTTTATTACTGTAGATAATAGCGCCATCAGTATCTTGTACAACAATACCTTGTGGCAACATATCACATATTTGTGCATAATCGAGTGACTGTTTGTCTTGTTTGGTATTACTAGTCGTATCATTGATTAGATTGTGTACATCATCGCCTGATTGATCCATAACTTTTTCAACTTTATCCCAATAACAACCCTATATTAATAATTCTAATAATAACCATACTTAGTATATTTGCCATTTATTGTTGCAATTTTCTAACTTTCGAGTGTTTTAATTGGCAGTTTACTTATGGTGGTGCGCCATTAAAATCAGGCTGACCACACTAAAGAGGATTTAATGAGTATGAGTAGCGAAAACACCAGCGAGTTAATACAAAACCAAGCGCCAACTGCATGGAAAATAATCGCCTATATGCTGCTAATTCCTACTGTAGGTCTTGGTGTATATGGTATGGCACGCTTTTTGATTGCCTCATTTATCCTTGCACAATCAACAGACACATCTTTGTATCAACTGGTTTGCTTGCCCGCTAGCATTTTCACCACACCATTTTTGACAGTTGGCTTGCCGATATTTTTACTGCGTGATGCCACACGTACTACAACGCGCAATTACATTATTGCAGGGGCGTTATTATTGGCATTGGCTGTCAATGTGATTGTCTTTGCGCCAGATTGGTCAACCATGTTGTGGGGCATTACCTTGTGATGTATCTATTTTTTTGACAGCATCAGGCATAACTCACCGACGAGAAAAATTGCCCCAAAAATCGGCTTGGACGTGTTGCGAGTAAGGTTGTTTCACGAAAACCTGCTTTGTGAGATAAATCAAGCCACATGGTATAAGTCATCGGATATGGCACAGCATAATTACCCTCGGCTGTATCATATTCAACCACGATTAAACGTCCTGTTGGTTTCAAATAAGCACGAATTGCCTCTAACACAGGTAGTTTGTCATGCACAAAATGCAGTGAGTTTGCCATGATAACACCATCCAGTGCTGGCAAGTCTAGCGGATGGGTAAAATCGCCAACTTGATACTGCACCGTGTTCTGAGGAAATTCAGCACTCATGCGCGTTTCTTGTAATTTAAGCTCACGCTGATTAATATCTACCGAATAAATATGGCTATCGACACCAATACACTCCGCGAGTGCAAGTGTAAATGCGCCGCGCCCACTGCCTAAATCTGCCCAAATGCCACCGCTCGGAATACCATCTTTGATAAGATTAACATGGTCATTGTGGTTCATGCGATTTACTTTCATCTATATGATTAAGCATAGCATTTTAAAGTCAGAATTACGTTTATGATTGTCATTTATCTGTAGCCAGAAAGTAACTTCTTTAGATTATGGATCATTCAATATAAGATTGTGAGCATGTTGTCATAGATACGTTATAATAATAAAGATACGATAAATGTTCTTATGATATAAGAACTGTAAGGATCACGGATGCCGAGTGTGCTTATTTTTATTAGCCAATTAATTTTCTTGAGTTTACTTGCAATGGGCTTGCATTATGCTAGTCCAAGAATTGGTCTTGCTCCGTTGCTCTTTATGCTTGCGGGCATCATCGGTTTATTAAATGTCATCGAACTGAATGCACTCGTCATTATTTTGCCCAATAATATTGTCTTACGACCCGGTGGGCATATTTTCATCCCTGTCGCATTATTGATTCTCTTGATGATCTATGTTGTGCAAGGCACACGTCCTGCACAGGTTGCTGTCTTGGGCGTTATGGGAGTCAATAGTCTCGTTTTCGTGACACTCCTATTTTTATCGTTGTACGTTCAATTTGCAGGTAGTGATACCCAAGTATCTGGCTTATTTACAAACGAAGCAGCGTTTAATCAACAATTTATACGCGGTATGGTGGCATCATTGATTGCCTATATCGCGGATATGCTCATTTTAATCGTTGTTTTTCAAGGGATTACTAATTATCTCAAGTGGATACCCAAGCTATTGGTTGCTGGCATAGCACTCATTGTTGCACTGTGGATAGATTCCATTGTTTATAATATAGGGGCGTTTGTCGGCACATCCAATTTCAATCTGAGTATCCCCAGTGATATTCTTGTTAAAACAGGTGCAGGATTGATTCTAACCCCAATTATTGGTTGGTATATCACACGGATTGCACCACATCTACCGAATTTTGCAGGGGTAGAAAAACGTCCAACACTAGGAATCTTATTCCATAGCAATGCGGGTGATGCCCAGATTGAAACACTCGAAAGTGAATTACGCATCAGCCGCACGGTCTATAATCAACTCACGCAACATATTGAGGAAATTTTTTGGCTGCTCGATATCGAAGCGCATCGTTTTATCTATATCAGCCCTGCCTATGAACGTATTACGAATTATAGTGTTGAGCCACTGTACCAGAATATCAACAATCTGTTACAAATTATTCATCAAGATGATCGTCAGTATACCGAAGGTAATATTTTGGGCTTTCTGACAGAAGAACGCGATACGGAATTTCGTATTGTACGCCCTAATAAAATGGTGCGCTGGTTGCGTGCGCGCTCATTTCCAATTAAAGATGAAGTAGGCAAGATCATTCGTTATGCAGGGATTGCAGAAGATATTACTGAACGTAAAACACTTAGCGAAAATGCCTTTGAACTCGCAATCGCCCGTGAACGGATGCAAGTCTTGCATGATTTTATCCGCGATGCCTCGCATGATCTCAAAACGCCTATTAGTGCCATGATCTTAAAGATTGGCTTGCTAGACCGCATTGATGACGAACAACGGCGCAAAGAAATACGCTCTGAATTGCGAGGACGTGCGCTGTATCTATCTGACTTTATCACGGATTTATTCACACTATCACGGATTGAGGCTGCCGATGAGGTCGAAATGGAAAGCATCAATCTCAATCAAATTGTTGAAGGCGTGATACAAGATACACGCTTACTTGCAGAACATAAACAATTAGAATTTACATCGACTTTAACCCAAGATCAAACGAATTTTATGGGTAATGCTGATCAGATTCACCGTGTCGTGAGCAATCTTATCAGCAATGCGATTCGCTATACGAGTCACGGCAGCATACAGATTTCGACCTTGATTGATTCGACACAGGTCATCTTGCATGTGGCAGATACAGGCATCGGTATTCCTCAAGAAAGTCTTGGGCGTGTTTTTGATCGATTTTTCCGTACAAACTCGGCAATCAACATTCAAGAAGGGACAGGCTTAGGACTAGCGATTAGCAAAGCAATTGTCGATAAGCATCACGGACAACTGACGGTCAAAAGTGTAGAAGGTGAAGGCGCTACATTTAGCTTGATATTACCAAGAATACAACCAAAGCCATCCCAATCATCCCTGAATATGAACCGCCGAACACAAGAAATCCGCACACTATAAATGACTTACATCATAGTGTGTTTTATGTGAGTGAGGAAAATGAATTAAACATCATCGGGAAATGAAAAATCTAAGCCTTTGTGTAACATTCCCTCCAACAGAACCTCATTTTTTCTTAAAAAATCGATTGCCTCATCCATAGTTGTAAAAGATTGGTAGCGAATGCCTCCGAATTGATGTGCCATTGATGACATAAATCGATCCATTGCATTCGTGCTTACCTGTAAAGACCAACCAACGCGTTGTTGGCGTAAGGACTTCATAATTTGACGAAGTGTTTTGAGATCAAGGTTTTGTCGTGTAACACCATTCGTATCCGTAATCGTATGGATTAGTACGCCATTTTTGCCATTTGCTTCGTTTGCCTCATCACGCATTGCCATAGATTTATCTAAATAGCGAATAATCTGCTCAGAATCAATCATCTCACTAAACTGTGACAGCATTACATGATTTTCGATGAGCCACTTTACTTTAATTGTCATAATCAACCTCCTCAGTTTACTCAGTATATATCAGTATCAAAAGATGGCAGCCATATATTCTTCAACCAACTTAAGGTTCTCTCAAAAGCCTCTTGCTCTGATACAAGCGGTTCATAACCAAAATCTTGTGTCGCTTTATTGTGATTAAACCAAAAATCAGTCGCCACTGATGCAACAGTATACCGAGATAATTGTATGAATCCTGTTTTATCCGTTTGCCATATCTTATGTCTAAATTCTAGCACGTTGGCAATTGTTTGGGCTAAGACTAAAGGAATTGTTTGGATACGATACTCAATATCTAAAGCATCTAAATAAGGTAGGAAGAAATCAAAGAAATTCGATGCTGCATAGTCAGTTATAAAATAGATTTCTCCAGCAGAAACTGCATTTAGCTCTAATGCTTCAACTAATAAAACATGCGCGTGAGCTAAATTTTCTACATAAACATGCGTGAATTTAGCTGTACCATCCCCTATCTTAGTAAATTGACCTGTTAAAGTTTGAGAAATCACAGCAGGAAAGCGATGCTTATCGTATGGTCCATAAATACCTGCTGAACGAATGCTAGCAGTTGCCAAACCATCAACACCATTGGCATTAATGACTGCTTTCTCGGCTAACATTTTGGTTGTACCATAATAATCTAAATGTTTTGCTGGATAAGGTAGGGTTTCGTCACCATTGCTTATGGGTGTACCATCAAAGACTACATCTATGGAACTGGTATAAACTAATTTTTTGACAGATTGTTGTTGACATGCACGAATAATATTTTCTGTACCCGACACATTAACATCGTATAAAATTTGTGGCTGCCCTAATTCTTGACTAACCAATGATGCCGTATGAATAACAGCATCGACCCCTTCACAGGCTTTTAGCACGGTATCAAAATCTGTGACGTTACCAATGATTATTTCTACATCTACAGTCGCTAAATTTTCTAAATCTAATACACGTACTTGATGCCCATGTAGCAATAATTGTTCTGTAATAGCACGCCCAAGCATGCCAAATCCACCTGTTACTAATATAAGCATAAAATGACTTTCGGAAAGAGTATGTATAAGGCAAATTTTATTGATTATATGATTATAGATGTAGCACAGTTTGCCAAAAATATATTTTAAAGTAATTTTCACCACAAAGGCTCAAAAACACAGAGAAACTCATAATCTTATCATCAGATGTTTGACACCTTAAATACAATTATAGCAAATTCAATTAACAACTAGACAAAATTGGTATCGTGCTAAAACAATCAGGTTTAAAAAGTACGTTCTAGCGCCCGAAATATCGTAGCTAGACGGCTTTAATATGATTTATAATGCCAAAAACATAATCTGCCAAAATATTAAAATGTACGCTTATATTGAGTATCGCTTGCTAATGATGCCATAAATATCGTATCCTATATGTATCGGATGATCGTCTTAGGAGGTTATTTTTCATGACACATTGTCGCGGTAGCTGCTAACCCTCAAATGCACCAATTGTATATTTCACCATCACGCGCATTGATTGTTATCAATGGGCTATTTTTGCGTTCCTCAGTAATACCCATTTCTCTATAACCATACCCAATAAAAGGAAAATCATATGACCGACTCTCAGTCGCGCCCTTGGTGGCGTATGACCTATTTTGTATTGATGATGCTTGTTGTTGAATTTATGGATGAGTTCTTTTTCAGCGCATTTGAAGCAGCGCGTCCCCTTATCCGTGATGCCTTTAGCTTGTCTTATGTCGAACTGGGCTTAATGACGACAATTCCTGTACTCGCTGCGATTGTCATTGAGCCAATCATAGGGCTTTTTGCAGATACCGATAAACGCCGTCTGTTGATGATTGGTGGGGGTGTCGCCTATGGCATTGGATTGATAATTCAGGGGCTTGCTGCAACATTTTTAATCTTCCTGCTAGGGGCTATTTTGCAATTTCCAGCAGCAGGGGTGTTCATTAATATTGCTCAAGCTGCCTTGATGGATGATGCCCCGACACGCCGTGAAAATCGCATGGCACTCTGGACATTGAGTGGCTCATTGGCTGTGGTCATTGGTCCATTGACCTTAGCTGGCTTATTAGCACTCGGCATTGACTGGCGTATTTTCTTTGTAGTAACAGGGAGTCTATTTGTGTTGATCTCATTGGGATTATTGCGTTTGCCACCGAATGCTGCGCTACGGTCTGATGCAGTGGATAGTGATGATGACGACTCACGTAGCTTACGTGAGAATATACATGGCGCATGGGATTTACTGCGACAATGGCTGGTATGGCGTTGGCTCATCTTGCTTGAATTTAGCAACTTAATGCTGGATATTCTCTTTGCTTTGTTAGCCCTCTATATGGTGGATGTCGTGGGCGTATCGCAAGCGCAAGCCGCACTGGCGATCATCGTCTGGACAGGTATTGGCTTAATGGGTGATTTCTTGCTGATTCCATTACTCGAAAAAATAGATGGCTTAGTTTATCTACGCTTTAGTGCCATCATGGAACTCATCCTATATCCGATGTTTTTACTGGTAGATTATTGGTGGCTCAAGTTGGTTTTGCTAGGATTGATTGGTCTCTTCAATGCAGGTTGGTATGCTATCTTACAAGGTAAGCTCTATGATGCACTCGGTGAACAAAGCGGAGCAGTCTTGATAGTCGGCAATGCAGCAGGGATTTTCGGGGCGATTATACCACTCATATTGGGTGTCATTGCTCAGGTTTATGGTCTCAATGTAGCGATGTGGTGCTTATTAATCAGTCCAATCGCACTTATCATCGGTTTACCGCGTCGTACTGACGATTGATAAAATACAAAAGGGCATCGCTTGTGTGCGATGCCCTCATACAAATCATTGCTTATAAATGCAGAATACAGACTTAGCGTGCGCCTTCAACGATGGCATTAATACCAGTGAGATCACGCCCAACCAGTAACAGATTGATTTCATTTGTGCCTTCATAAGTGTAAATGACTTCGGCATCTGTCCAGAGGCGTGCAATATGATTATCAATGACGATACCATTGCCACCGAGAGTTTCACGCGCAAGCCCCGTAACATAGCGTGCTTTACGCGCATTATTGTATTTTGCCATACTCACTGTGCCTTCGTCCATCTTCCATGCTGATGCTAATTCACCCAGACGCATACACAATAATTGCATCAAAGTGACTTCGGTTGCCATTTCAACCAATTTTTGTTGGATCAATTGGAAACCAGCAATCGGACGACCAAATTGCTCACGCTCTTTAGCATAGGCGAGGGCATGTTCAAATGCACCTGCTGCACAACCTGCTGCTTCCCATGCTACACCAAAGCGCCCCATACCCAATACTTGTGCGGTATGCTTGAAGCTACTGACATTCGCTAAACGATTGGCAACAGGAATTTTGACATTGGTCAAAGTAATATCCGCATTGAGGACACCGCGTTTACCGACTTTGCCCCAAATATCATTAATCTCTAAGCCGTCACATTCTTTGGCATTATCAATGACAAACCCACCGAATTTGCCTTCTTCATCACGCGCCCAAATGATAATAATATCTGCAATGCTAGCGTTACCAATCCAGCGTTTCGCACCATTGAGTACATAATAATCGCCTTCACGTTTTGCTTCTGTCTGTACAAATACAGCATTACTGCCGACATTCGGTTCAGTTAAAGCAAATGCACCGATCTTTTTCATAGCGAACATATCAGGCAGCCAGCGATCTTTTTGTTCTTCACTCCCTAAGAGGGCAATTGATCCACCTGCTAAACCACTATGTACCCCATAAAAAGTCGTGATACTGCCATCACCTTTTGCCAATTCATACATCGTGAGACCCATCTCGAAGAAATCCATCCCTGCGCCACCATGCGTTGGGATAGGTCCTCCGATGATGCCAAGTTCAGGAATTTTATTGACGATTTCCCAAGGAAATTCTGCTTTTTCCCAATAAGGATTGATATTCGGAAGCACTTCTTCATTGACGAATGCCCGAACTTTATCGCGTGTTGCAAGTTGTTTTTCAGTGAGTTTGCTATCTAATCCGTAATAATCAAATCCTAGATAGTCTTGAGCTGTTTTTTCTGGGCTTGCCATTGCAATTACCTCATTTAATCTTGTCTATGTATTCCTAGTATACAATTAATTAAATCATGATTCAATTAATTTAGACATTTTGTCAATAAATGGAAACAATGCTTATTTTCATACACTAAGAATCATTTTAATATTGTGAAATAAATTAGTGAAATATTTCATTAATACAAAATATATTATTTTAAACGCTAAAATTATGTTATCTGAACAGTAATTATGTAGGGATACTCAAAATGACATTAATTACACTGGTTTATGTTAGCGTTGCCCAAAATCGGCAAATGAACAACGATGAATTGCTACGAATCCTCAAAGAAGCGCGTGAAAACAATCAAAAATTAAATGTGACAGGGATGTTGCTCTATCGTGATGGATTTTTTATCCAAGCCTTAGAAGGTGAGCAAGATGTTGTCGAAGACCTCTATGCACATATTGCAAAAGATCAACGCCATAAAAATATTATCACTGTCTATCAAAATGAAATCAAAGAACGTTTATTCACGGATTGGTCGATGGGCTTTAACCGCGTTGAAGATAAACATTTGGAAAGTATTGAAGGCTATAATGGTTTAATTAATGAACACTTCTTTGCGGATAAGCCGGGGCGTGCAGTATCCTTGCTTGAATCATTCCGTAATCGCTCTTACTTCTAAACAGCAATGCAAACGGGAGATGATTGCCATCTCCCTAAGATTTATGCTATACCTCGTCCATTGTTTCATCAAGGACAACAGGTGTAATGGGTGCGTCTTGCTTGAATAATTCAAATGTGGCTTCCAATACACGCCGTTGTTGGGCGCTATCATGCGGTGCGCCTACAGATGCTCCACGCGGTAGTTTTGTAAAGGTCGCGCGAGGTGCTTTTGCGATCCGCGCAATGCCATCACGCCATGTTGTCATCACGGATGGAATGCCTTCAATTTCAAATGCTCGATTAAGCAAGCTCACGGCTTGCGTGCAGAGCGGTCAGGCAGGGACAAGTAGCGCAGCGTCTACTTGTTGATCTTTTGCCAAGCCAATAATTTGCGGAATCAATTCATCAAGGATGATGCTCACATTGGGTGTATAGCCATGAAAGCTAACAATATTTTCGGCTAATTCGCCAATGACACCATCCGCTTGTAAACTTTCCAAAATGCGGAGTGGCACAAGCGATTGTGGATCTTGATCGACATATTGATGGTCATAATGCTCATGAGCAAATGCCAGATCATCTAAACGGCTTGATTGCGGAATTAAGCGCACGCTATAATCACCTAATGGATTGGCGGCATCAAATGCGGTCTGACTAGCTTTAAGATACGCCCCTGACGATGTTACAAACAACAATTTACTCTGGCTTAGATCAATCGCTTTGCCAGATGGTGCATCCTCATTACGACTATATTCATAGAGCTTAAAATTTGTTTCACCAGTTTTTTCGTAATGGGCAAGCCAATTCGCTTCAAAATGTGCTTGCCACGCCTCACGATTTTCAAGAATATCCAAATAACCCTCCTATTTCTACTATTTACTAAGATTATAGCTAATCTCTATTACGATTTCATCTCAATTGGATATTAAATTTAATCATTGAGGAAGTAATAATATTCCAGAATTTGGCGTGTGATTGGGGCAGCAATCGCCGAGCCATCACCAGCATTTTCGATCATGACCACCACGGCAATTTCAGGCGTATCAGCAGGGGCATAGGATGCAAACCAACTATAGGGGAATTGATCGCCTGATGCTTGGGCTGTACCCGTCTTACCACAAACCCCAATGGTATCCATCAATTGCGAGCCTCTAAAAACATGCGTCGCTGTGCCATAAAGCTCAACAGTCGTGACATCACATAAACCTGCTTGCACAATATCTAAGGTTGCTTGTGAGACATCGAATTGGCTGGTGATCGTCGGTTCATTAACAGGGGTACGCTGATTGAGTATACCGCTTTCACGCACCAAATACGGTTGCATCAAATTACCACCATTGGCAATCGCAGCATACATCCGCACCATCTGTAAGGGCGTAATGGCAATTTCACCTTGCCCAATTGATAAATTGACAGCATTGGCATATGACCAAGGGATGCCTGTTAAGCGTAAGGCACTATCAGGATCAGGAATTTGACCCGTTTCTTCTGGGAGATCGGTCAAGCCCGTTGGCACACCTAAGCCTAAACGTCGGGCATAATTAGGCAAAAAGTAAGGATCGGCATTATTAAGGACGAAGCCTGTTTCATAGAAAAATGGATTACAACTCCCGCGAATCGCTGTCCGCGTATTGACTGAGCCATGTCCACCACCGAGCCAGTCATCACGGAAATCACCTTCATGTTCCCACAAACCACTACAGAAGTAATTGGTGTTGGCATCATAAACACCCGTATCTAAAACCGCAATCGCATCAACGACCTTGAATACCGACCCAGCAGGATATAAACCTTGCGTGGCACGGTTCAATAAAGGATTACGGTCATCTTCAGCGACTTCTAGCTGAACCTGATTGGCAATTTCGCGCCCGATAGCAGGGTAGGTTGTATAGGCGTTACCATCATAGGTGGGATAACTGACCATCGCCAAAATTTCGCCTGTATTGACATTCATCACAATGGCGGCTGCACCGGGTGAACGCGCCCCCCAACCGAGACTATCATCGGCATTCAAGCCGTTCTGCAAATATTCACGGTTGAAGGTATCAATGATGAATTGTTGCAAACTGAGGTCAATTGTTAGCCAGATAGATTCTGAAATTTGTGAGGTTGCTTCTGCTAGAACACGCGCGCGTGAGCCATCAGCATTGATAAGCTGCAAACGCCCACCGGGTGTACCCATCAAGGTATCATTCCAGCTTTGCTCAATCCCCGCTTGCCCAATAATGGTCTCAGCATTGAAGCCTTGCCGAACTAAGCCGTCGACTTGCTCAGGGCTTGGTAAGCCAACATAGCCCAAAACGTGTGGCATCACACTGCCATTAGGGTGATAACGCCGAATCGCTACCCCTTCAAAGGAGGCATCACAATCATTGATGAGTTTTTCGCGTTGGCGGTCATCAGAATAAACAGTGCTTTCAATGCGTCCGACACGCGTTGACCACGAGGGTTGCGAATTCGCAAAAATTTGATCGACACGTTCAGCATTCACATCTGTAATTTGATCGAGGGTGCTACGGCAGGTATCCCAATCTTCAACATCATCCTGCACGACAAAGACTTCGACAATCCGTCCTTGCATATCGGCGATGATTTCGCCATCACGCGCATAAATATTTGCTCGCCCGGGGGCATTCGGTTGAAATTCGAGGCGTGCGCCATTGCCAAGTTCTGCAAAAATATCGCCTGCCGTCCACGCCACACGCCAGAAACCCGCTTGTTGGTCGGAGATAACAGTCAGGGTGCGTCCGTTATCTTCTATCATGCCCAACAAACGGGTCTGGAATGTAACATTATACGAAAGTTGCACTGTGCGTGATCCCACAGGAGCCATCGATACCGCTTCAAACGTCACCGCTTCAAACGTCATCGTGTCTTGTGTGTCTAGGTATAGTACGCGAAAGTCTTCTAAAGTGATGGCTTCTTGTGTATTGAATGCAAGCAAACTATACATAGTGGCAAAATCTTGCGTTTGCCACGCTCCAAGAAACGCTGTCGCAATGCGTGCTGGTTCTTGTAAATCTAAGGGTACTGTTGGCAACGGAACCAAAGTTGGTAAATCAACTTCCCGTATAACCGGTTGGTTCTGTGGCGCACAGCCCACTATCATAAACAACAACAGGACTGCAATCCGACGCACTATATTTGACTTCCATTGGTTTACAGATCACTCTCGTAGATTCATTATACTATGTAATCTGCGTCTGCGGTAGTTTTACTCTGAGCAAATTACACAATAAGCGTATAAGGGCGCTCGAAAGCCCTTAATCGCCTAAAAATCATTGCTGATCGTCAATATCTTCGTAATTTTCTTGCAAAAAGCGTGGTGAACACAAGGCAAGGAAGGTTAAATCCTCATCACCGATATTGGTAATGCGTTGACGTACCATCGCAGGGATAATCACGGCATCTCCTGCTCGGACTTCTTGAGGCGGTAAATCACCCACTTCCATTCGACCTGTACCCGAAATAATGACGTAGCGTTCGATGGTATCATGCAGACGATGCCAACGGGTTGTCACGCCCGCTTCCACACGCGCATGGGCAATGCTTAAATCAGGATCATTATCGGAACTGGATTGTTCAATGATGAAACATCCTTCTGGGATGAAGAACTCGCTGCTTGGGTCAAATTTGTATATCGCTTCTTTCATGATAAGTCTCTTTCTAAACGTTTTATGAAATAGAATAGCCTTGTAGGATTCAAATTTTACTTGGCTTCGCATCCGAATAAAATCGGATGCTACAAGGATTCTTAAATTGTTATGATCGCTTTTGAGTTTATCCAAAAGTGACTAAAATGGTCTATTGCTTGATAGTAAGATTAATTAAAAGATACAATATTTATAAACAAAATAGCAAAAAGGATTTCAATCGTATGACCCATGATTTTATAATAGATCACCCTGATTTAAACACCGCATTGACCTTGCTTGATAAATGGTTAGCAAAACAAGTCCATGATACGCATTTATCAGGATTAGCTTTAGGGATCGTTCATAATGGTGACTTATTATGGGGCAATGGGTATGGTTATGCCAATATCGCGCAACAAATACCAGTCACGCTTGATACACGCTTCCGTATTGCTAGCATCACCAAAACCTTCACCTCGGTTGCGATTTTGCAATTATATGATGCTGGTAAATTGCGCCTTGATGACCCAATTTCAAAGTATCTATCATGGTTTGATTTGCAATATCCTGATGCACCACAAATTACGATCTATCATTGTTTGACGCATACATCAGGCTTACCGCGCGATGCCACTATTCCACATTGGACAGAGAATGCTTTCCAAGATTGGGACGAAGTCATCACGACAACCCAAACACGCCAACCGATGATGCCCCCTCTACAAGCCTTTAGCTACAGTAATCTTGGCTATTCGTTGCTGGGCGGTGTCATTGAAGAAGTATCAGGCGAACGCTGGCAAGATTATCTACAAAATCATATTGTCGAGCCATTAGGAATGCAGGATACCATCGTCGCGCCAACAGGCGAAGAAGCAAATCTTGCAATTGGCTATCTATCCCCTGATGAGTCGTATCAACGGCAAGCTGTGCCATTCATCGAAACGAAAGGCTTTTCACCCTCTGCGAGCATGGCATCCAGTATTAACGATCTCGTAAAGTATGCCAAATTCCATCTCAGCAAAGGGCAAACACCGCTACTATCAGGCTATAGCTTACGCGAAATGCACCGTGTCCATTGGGTTAATGAGGATTGGAGTGGTGGCTATGGTTTAGGCACGCGCACATGGCGTATCCATAACGAGTGGGCAGTCAGTGGGCACACAGGCGGATATAAAGGTTTCTTGACGATGTTCAGTGTTGCACGCGACCATGACTTCGGCGTGATTGCACTCACCAATAGCATTGATAGCAGTCCCTATAGCTATGTTGAACAGGCTTATAAATTGGTACTCCCTGAAATCCTAAAAATCACGGCAAAATCACGCATTGTTAATCCTGTATGGTATGATTATGTTGGGACATACCTCAATGATTGGGGTGATAGCGAAGTGGTCATTCGGGACGGTCAATTACAAGTCATTAACCTCAAATTTATGGCGATGCCTCCTGCTATTTTAGAAGCGACTGATGAAGCCGATACTTTTATCATTCATGTACCGGGCAATCCGGGCGAAACAACGCGCTTTATCCGCAATGAGGCAGGGCAAGTGGTTCGGATGCAATCGCGCAATGAATATGCCATCAAAGCCTAACATAAAAATGGGCGACTATGTGATGATAGTCGCCCAAGTTGTTATTCGTAAACATGCACCGATTGCACTCTATTTTTGAGCGCTTCAACGATGTCATCAAGGTTGAAATCTGCCATGTAACGTTGCCCATTAATGAAAATATTCATAGATGAATAGATTTCATTATTAAGTGCATCTGCGCGATCAGAGGCTACTTTTTCTTGAATCACAGCAGAATTATAATCGCTCCAGAATTGAGGCAAGTCTAAGCCAATTTCTTTTGCATAGGCTTCTAAATCACGATCTTGGAGATTTTCTAAATGGTGGAATAATTTATCATGCATTTGCCAAAATGCCCCTTGCACCCCAGCAGCTTCGGCAGCTTTTGCAGCAGGGATAGCACGCGGATGATGACTCCCTAAGGGTAAATGCCGATACACATACCGATAATTGATGTCTAATTTGGTGGCAATATGTTGGACAATGCCATAAATATGACGACTATCAGGACATTCATAATCCCCATATTGAACCAGCGTAATCTCTGCATCGTCTTGACCATGAATATGATCGTATGACGCATCAACATCACGTTGTAAGGTCATCGCTCGTTCGAGTTGTTCAGGTGTCATTTCGGAAGGTTCTGGACGACCTGCATGAAATTCGAGCAACCATTCGCGCCATGTTAATTCTAATTGATTACAATCACGGTCAGGGAAACGATTATTACGTGTTTGTGCGAAATTGAGAATCGCAACTAAGAACACGCCACCCACTGTATTACCGAGTACAACAGGTAAGAAGAATCCAAAAATCGCATCAGGTAATGTAGTCAAGCCATTGAAGAACATGAACATCGCTTCACAGATACCAATAATACAATGGTAAAGATCAGCCGTTGGCACCATATACATGATAAAAAATACCAAGACAATGCGACTCATCGTATCACGCGCGGCATGAACCAGCCAAACCATACTCGCAACCAGCCAACCAGCCATAACTCCCTTAAAGAATAGAGCATCCCAAGAGGCTTCAAGGGCATGTTCACCGATGGCAATTGCTTCCGCAAAAGCATCTGCTTCAAAAATGGGTGTATAGGCTAATAAAAAGGCTAATCCGATAGCACCTAATACATTGGCGAACAACACAATTGCCCAATTACGCAATAACATTGGTACACTGGCAATCCGTGTCAGCACTAACGTAACAGGGGTAAGTGTATTTTCAGTAAATAATTGATAGCGCCCAATAACGATCAGCAAAAAGCCAATCGGATATAGTAAATTACCAACTAAGGCAGAATCAGTTTGTGCCATCACGGCTGCTCGCGCATAGAAGGATAAACCAATGGATAAACCTGCTGCTAATCCGCCTAAAAATAGCAAGCGGATCGATAAGCCAAATTCTTCATCGGCGCTGGCAGCAACACGCTGAAAAATTTCATCCGTTGAAAAATAATCACGCACGGCATGACCTTCAGCAGGTGCGCCACTGGGGGAGCGCATTAAGTCTTCAACTTCACCAAATGGAAATTGTCGTTGTTCAGATGCCATATAATACTTTCAGTCTAGGTGTATACATGCCCCCTAAAGTAGGCGATAAGTGTTAAAATTATCTTATAGTTGTAAGATTCTCATTGATAACTCATGGGGTAAGATCAGAGGAAATGCTGCGTAAAACATGATAGGTAAGACTATTACCTATCATGCGCGTATGATAATAATTTATCGTTTCATCGCTTGTAATTGACGGAAACCAATCACGAGGACGAAGAAGCCCAATAACACAACAACGCGATGAACCGTGCCGTTATAATCAGTACCATCAAAGGTAAAGAGGTCTAAATTACCCGTAATCGTCGCTTGCAAATGTGCCACACCGAGGATAACAGTCCCAATAACGATATAGTTCAATGTTTTACCGACAACACCCCCGACACCGCGAACCGTCATCACCATCCAAATGGAAGCGAGAATCAAAACCACATCCAAAATAATATTCAAAATATCTACTGTTGGCATAATCGTACTCCTATTAATCTAATATTGTTTTATACAGTTCATCTAAACCAAGGGCTTTCACATAGCTCATTTGAGCAGCATCCATTGATTTATTGATATATTCAATCTCACTAACGACTTGCTTCTTACCGAGAATACTTGCCGCGTAAGACATGGCGCGTGCCAATAGCGCTTGATAGATAGCATCATCACCGTGATTGAGTTCAATGGTGATTGTGCCTTTCGCCATCGAAATCGCCCAAACATTGCGCTGACCTGTTTCATTGATAATGTCTTCGAGATTTTGGGCAACATGCTTACCTGCCCATTGCAACAACATTTCGTATAAGGCATTAATCTGTGCCGTGAAATATTGCCCTACATAATTAGATTCTTGTGTATCCATTGTCTCTTTGATGGAGTTGAATGTTTCGCTAGGCATATTGCTCACATTCGGGATTAAGCGCAAGATAATATCTGCGCCTACAAATTTTCCATCGTCATCGCGTGTTGCAATCGCAGAAATATTCACTTGTTGGATTGCCCCGCGCGAGTCGGTAATTTCAAGGGCTTGTTCTGCTAATTTGCCTTCATTTGTAATGGTATTGAGCAGTCGTTTCATTGTCGCTGGGTCAGCACCGAGGGTTGTTGCCAGTGGTTTACCAATGATATTGCGTGCATCGCTCTGATGGCGACGTAACAAGCGCAAACATTGATCGTCAATGAAGATGACATGCCCTAGCATATTGGTCATGATGAGTGCTTTGATCGCATCTTCATGCACTTCACTGGTGGTTTGTGTGGTGGCTTTGTTGGCTAAGGCACTTTCAAGATCAATCGCTAAAACACCCGATGATTGATAGCGCTCGCTGGCTTCTTTCGCCATAGATTGTTCAATTACCGCTTGAACAACCTTCGGTAAATCTGGGCGTGATTCATGAATATTTGGAATCGGCTCGGTGATATGCGCCACCATCACACCTGCTGCTGTTGGGGCTTCGTAAGGCGCATGTCCTGTCAGCATTTGATAAATCGTAACCCCTAAAGCATAGACATCAATTGCCCCTGTGATGTCGCCTGCACGCGCTTGTTCAGGTGCCATAAAATGCGGTGTACCGACAATCATCGTGCCTGTGATGTCGCTACTATTTTCAGTGATTTTCGCTAAACCAAAATCAGCTAGGTAGGTGTTGCCACGCTCATCTAGCAAGACATTACTCGGTTTGAAATCACGATGCACAATCCCTTTGCTATGTGCAAAATCAAGCGCATCCGCAATTTGATGTACCATCCGCGCAATATCAGTGGACGGCATAGGTCCATCATTGATGATGTCTGTTAACGTACCACCTGTAATGAAAGCCATTACAATATAGGGCATCCCGTCATATTCGCCATAATCGTAAACAGGCAAAATATGCGGATGTTGCAATTGGGCAATGACTTCTACTTCCCGATTGAAGCGCTCAATGAAATTTTGGTCATGTGTAAATTTTGCTGGTAATACTTTAATAGCGACATCACGCCCAATAGACCCCTGACGTGCGCGATAAACTGTCGCCATACCACCCCGCGCAATTTCATCTAATATCTCGTATTGACCGAGCATTTGACCGATTAGGTCATCCATAAGTTCCTCAAATAATCATCCATCATAATAAAACGTTATTATACACCACAAAACACAATTTACGGGCATTTTGGCGCTGTTTGTATTCTCAAACAGTGCCAAAAGTACAGGTATTCTATGCCTGATCGCTGAAAAAATCATGGTTTTTATCAACAGGTGCTAAACCACGCTGTTGCCACCATAGCTTATAAATTGTCAGGCTGATGATAACGATAATCCCAATACCAGAAATCCACATTTCCAGTTCATTGCCATGATCTGATCCATCATGTGCCAATGCGACCTGTGCCGATGAAGCGATTAGCAACATG
Source organism: Phototrophicaceae bacterium (assembly GCA_049680565.1). Classification (GTDB taxonomy): domain Bacteria; phylum Chloroflexota; class Anaerolineae; order Aggregatilineales; family Phototrophicaceae; genus JAUZRW01. The sequence goes on along the minus strand of JBAUIA010000232.1, from coordinate 156 downwards.
AGGATGAGTTGTATCATCAATCGTTGGTGCATTGTGTTTATCCTAACGCTAATGCTTATAACCATTGTCTATCCATAAGCGAACATCCGCAACTATGACAAAAAAAGAGAGTGCAATTGCACCCTCAACATTATCTTATTATTGTCGTTTTCTGCA
>JBAUIA010000231.1:0-1614 GCA_049680565.1 Phototrophicaceae bacterium | reverse complement strand
AGAAGATGTGTAGGGGCGTTGCTCTGTCTGCGCCCGCCCAGTGGGAGGACATAAAGTCCATCCCCTACACTCTATAAAAACTTTTAGGACATTACATCACTGTGTCATCCCAATATTAGTATATAACGCGAATAATGCTTAACTTATCGTCGCCTGAAGTCAACTTTTGAAGACACGCTTATCCGATTGCTTTTCGAGCCTGTCAGGCGCTCTCAGTTTTGTCTAGTTGTTAATAGAATTTGCTATATATTACGCTGTATGTGAAATAGACGATCCGTGAAATGGTTAAAATAGCGTGTATTTATCATGATATTCAGCTAGTCAGCCATCAGCATTTCAGCTAAAAACGAATATGAATGAGTTATGCCATTTATGCGAGCGAATCATATGCTATTTTTCATTGATTTTCTCTGTGTCTTTGAGCCTTTGTGGTGAAAATTGCTTTAAATTATGTTTTTAGGCAAATCATTCCACAAATGACGTATATTCTAAATTTTACGTATCAGTTGTGATCGCATCCCAATCTTGATCGCGTAATTGCGTGACCCAATTGAGCGCATAATGGCGTTGATAAACCACATCGGGCTTTAAGCCTGTCGGGGATTTTTTACCATATAACTCGGCATCAACCACTGCCCAATGATAACGAAAATGCAAATCGAGCATATCGAGAATTTCACTTTTTGAGCGTAATTGCGATTCAATCAAGAATTGGTCAATCGAGCGTGTATCAATGATTTCGTTGGCGAGTGCTGCATCTGCAAAGGTATCAGGGCGTACCAAATCAGGCACTAAGCGCAATGCCCATAGCAATAACCAACTGGCTTCTAAACGCTGGCTGAACATGATGCTGATGTATTGTTCGGGTTCGGTATCTTCATTGAAGATCGCTTCTTCATCGGTGAGTACATCGCTTAATTGATATTGTTCGAGTTTTTCAAGTAGCCACTCGCGTGATTTTCCATCCGCACGCCGTGAAATTAGGTTCAGCACAATCGCACGTTTTATAATTTCTTCTTCTGTGCGTAATGTAAAAAATTCATCCTCAGGGATATTCCGTAAATGCTTGATAAAAGGCACTTTTTCACGGTTGAGGATTTGCAAACTCTGTTTTTTGCGCTCATTAGGCACTTCTGATTTATCTTTTTCGACCAGTTCAACCCAATATTTAGGCTTGCTGCCTTCTTTGCCGACTTCAATATTGCCGTTGTCGTTATAGATCGCGCCATGTGCGAACATCAGCGCGTAATCATAGTACGCCATCAAGCCTTCAACCAGTAATTGTGCTTGACGGTCATCATCCCAATCAGGCGTAACTTCACAGGCAATATATTGTTCCATGCGCTCGGCACGCCGTAAAACTTTACTCGCTTTTTTATCTTTGCGCTTATCGAGCAAATCTTCAGCCGTTGCTAGAAATTGATCAATTTTAGCTTGTTGGGTATGGTCATCAAGGAAGCGCATCTCTAGCTGCACGGCATCCCAAATCATACGGTAGCCAATAATATTCTCGTTATCATCACGCAAGATAATCCACTCATTAACGGTGGTGAGGTCTTGTAATTCTTCGATGGGGATAATTTCATTAGATGGTACAAAAACTGCAATCGTATC
>JBAUIA010000230.1:0-25970 GCA_049680565.1 Phototrophicaceae bacterium | reverse complement strand
TTATTATGCCCAGAAAAGTAGAAATCATTGAAGAGGTTCAAGATTATAAGCGTGCCATTTTCAAAATTACCGCAGCAGAATTACGCCATGAAGCCTTTGACGGCACAATGACGGATAAGATGACACGCCTGAACCTTGAGCGTGGTGATGCGGTTGCAGCCATTATTCATAACGTAGCCGATGATACTATTTTGCTGGTCGAGCAATTTCGTTACCCTACGTATCATAAAACACAAGATGGTTGGATGCTTGAATTACCAGCAGGCATTGTTGAAGATGGGGAAGACCCCGAAAATACGATGCGTCGTGAGATCGAAGAAGAAACAGGGTATGGGGTTGATAAACTGTATCATCTTTATACTTTTTTCTTGAGTCCCGGTGGGTCGTCAGAGCGGATTTTCTTGTATTATGGTCGCTTGGCTAATACTGAAAAAATTAGTGCAGGGGGTGGTCTCAATCAACGAGAACATGAATATATTAAGACCACCTCTATCCGTGTGAGCGATGCACTAAAAAAATTGCGAGCGCGTGAATTTACAGATGCAAAGACGATATTAGCTTTACAATGGCTAGATATGAATCGCTTACGGCTCGATCAAATCGTGAATACGCCATCAATTGATACTGAGTAAGGCATTTTGAACAAGCGCAATTGTAACTGTGCTTTCAATGATGGCAGCAATGAATAGTCCGGGCAAGATCACACCTACCCAAACTTTGACAGCGCCTCCAAAGGCAGTAAGCCATGCTTGCCCGACTGTTTGATCTGTGGGGGGCTTTGTGAGACTTGCCCCTACATAGAGCATCAGGGCTGTGCCAATTACAATCATCGGAATCTCTACTAGTCCATGTGGGATAATGCCCAATAGAAATAGTGAGCCATAGCCTGCTGAGAATAATTGTACGCTTGTGTAGCCAAGTACAATAAATACAATCGGCACAATGATATAGCCTGCTACGCCAAAGGTCACAACAGATAAGGCAAAACCGAGTGCGAGTACGCGCACATTATTACTGAATATCCAGAAAATACCCAAGCCCTCGTTCGTCACACTCCCTGAAGCTGAGACAGTAGTGCCATCTAAAGGCAGTTGATAGGCAGGTAATGTCCCCACCCACATCCCGATGATAAAATAGACGATAAACACGCCAATGGTAATTAAGATTGGTATTCTTAATTTTCTTAGTGTGTAGGGGATGGATTTGCTATACCATTCCACAATATTGGTCGCAACCTGCTCTTGGTCATCATAAGTACGCATATAGAACCAAATTTTGGCAAAAATACCGCGCAAATTGAGATTATCTATTAAGCGTCCGAGCAACTCTTCCCGATTGAAGATACTATTACCGACGCGTAATAGCAGAACCATCACAACCAGCATCGCTAAGGCAATTCCCCATAAAGCGCGAATCCCGAATGGCGATTGTGTATCAGGCGCGATAAAAATAATGACCGCTTCGGCATTAACAACAAGTGTCATGGGGATAATGATAAAGCTGGCTAATAAATTTGCAGATCGCGTGGTAGTCGATTGACTAGAAACGACGACTGCACCTGTGACCATCACCAAGGCTTGCACAAAGGTCAGCAAATACATTTGGATAATCACCATCACTGGCGGAATTTCCGTAGGATTAAACACAATTAAAGTGATGAGATAGACGGTCATGCCCCCAAAAGCTGCAATCATGGGCGGAATCATAGAAGCAACTGCTTTACCAATATAGAGTTCGGTATTGGTTAAGGGTGTACTGAGTAAAGGTTCAAGGCTGAGGCGTTCTTTTTCTCCAACAAATGTTTCCAGCGCAATCACCAACGAAATAGAGATTGGGAAGAAGCCAACAATCATCAAAAAGAGGGGGATAAATTGCCCACCAATAAATTCCGCACCATATTGTGCTAAAAAGCTAGCAATCCATGTCGCAGCAACTTGTGCTAAAAGTGGAAAGAAAAATGTTAAGATGATAATGGGGGCAATGATACGCCAATCGCGCAAGCTATCACGCACTTCACGTTTGGTAATAATCATCGCATTGCTGAATGTCATTTGCCAAGAGCGTTCTGATTGAGGGATATTCAAACGTGTCATAGAGATTGCTGCTCCTGTAAGACTTTTTCATCTTCTTCAACCACTTGTAAATAGATGTCTTCCAATGTTTTCGTCATTTGTGATAGTGTAACAACTTCAATACCAAGGTCAACACACTTGGCTAGAATACGTGGATTGGTGCTATAGGGTTCAGCCGTACGATATTGCAGCCAATTTAAGCCATAATTTTCGATTTTTACCATGTGACTCAGATCATCATGAAGTCCATTGAGTTCGCCATTAATTCGTAATTCCATGATCGGCTCGCCAACAAATTGCTGTGCAAGTTCGTCAATTGTTCCTTTAGCGATGATGCGTCCATGCCGAATAATTGCAATACGATTGGCTAGCAATTGGGCTTCTGTTAGATTATGTGTTGTGATTAGAAATGTGCGTTCATCGCGTTGTAACTCTAAAATCGCATCACGGACTTGTTTTGCACTTTGTGGATCCATGGCGGAGGTGGGTTCATCAAGCAGCAATACAGGTGGGTTATGGAGCATTGCACGCACGAGTGCTAGTTTTTGCTTCATGCCTTTACTATATTCCCCAAGGCGTTTATCGAGCGCACTGCCTAAGCCAAAGCGTTCCATGAGCATTAATGCCCGTTTTTCACGATTCGCTTTGGGAATATGGTAGATTTCAGCAAAGAAACTCAAATATTCAATCGCTTTCATACGTTGATACAAGCCATGCTGTTCGGTTAATACACCTACATTAGCGCGTACTAACTCGGGTTCTTTAGTCACATCAAAACCTGCGATTTTTGCCCAACCCGATGTCGGTGGCAAAATGCTGGTCATCATACGGACAGTTGTTGTTTTACCTGCCCCATTGGGTCCGAGCATTGCCAGAACTTCCCCCGGTTCAACCTTGAGTGTCACATCACTAACTGCTTGAAAATCATCAAATTTTTTCGTTAGTTGGCATGTTTCTAACATAGGGTATCCAGTTATCCTTTCATTACTTTATCCATTATGACACAGACTAGGCGATAAGGTCTTAACATTTAATCAAATGCTTGAATATCGACAAAAAAATAGAGATTCTGTATAATTTTTGTCCGATGTTTCCACATCGTTCCATTCCATTTTTCAGAAAAGAGGACAAGATATTGAACAATCTACCTTGCTCTTGGCTTTCTCCTAAGCTAGAGAGTCGCTTAATGCCCGAAAAAGGTGGGCATGGCGTTTTTGCATGTGACATGATTCCAGAAGGAACTGTTGTAGCGGTGTTTGGTGGGACAGTTGTCACAAGTGAACAATTAGAAGATGTGCCTGATGATCTTCAGAGCTTAAGTATTCAAGTCGAAGATGATCTCTTTCTTGTATCAACTGTTATTGGTGCAGGGGATCATGTCAATCATTCGTGTGAGCCGAATGCTGGCTTAAATGGACAAATTGCTATTATGGCAATGCGCGATATTGCTATCGGCGAAGAAGTCACCTTTGATTATGCAATGTGTGATGATGCGCCATATGATGAATTTGAATGTTCGTGTGGAGCAGCAAGCTGTCGCGGACAAGTTACGGGGAATGATTGGCAACGTCCTGAATTGTGGGAAAAATATGAGGGTTATTTTTCACCTTATATTCAGCGTAAAATTACACACCTACAATCCGAAAATGTCCCCTTACAAAATACACATCACGGCTGACTAATTCAACAAAACTAAAAGCGACCTATCACATTTTGATAGGTCGCTTTTAGAATTATTTATGTAGTTGTTTTATGCTTGTGGCACAACTTTAGCATCATCGCCAACTGATGCTTCATAACTTTCTGATTTATTGTTATTACGACGCATAAAGAATAAACCAAGTGCGCCTAAGAAAACCACCAATGATAGTGCTTGTGATGTATTGACACCAAAGGCAATCGCAACATCAATACGCAAGAATTCTAGGAAAAAGCGAATAAACGCATATTGTGCAAGGTACAACAAGAAGAAATCGCCAGCTTGGAATTTATCACGGTTACGGGTATAGAGGTTAAACAATACCGCGAACGCAATGAAGTTCCAGAGAGATTCATACAAAAATATCGGATGGAAATTACCACTATATTCAGAGATGGTATACGGTTGAACACGGTTAGCTGCATCAATCGGAATACCCCATGGTAAATCAGTTGGTGTACCGTAGAGTTCTTGATTAACATAATTCGCCCAACGACCAATCGCTTGTGCTAAGGGTAAAACGACAGCAGCAATATCAAGCCAAGGACTCATTGGCATGCCATCACTAGAAAATTCACTCTCAAATTGTGGCACTTTAAATGGTGTAACTTCGCGCCCACCAATGCGTTGCAATGTTGCAGTGAAAATCCAAGCGATACCTTCAAATACAATGGCAATCGGTAAGAAGATATAGTGGAAAAAACGCGCAACTGGGTTATGCAAAGGACCAAAATATAACCATAGACCCAGCAAACCACCGATAACCGCCCCAAAAATATGCAAGCCACCACTCCAGACAGCGATTGCACCATCAGTTAGGTTGAAGAAATTGGAATAAAAGTAAGCAGCATCTTTGCAGACAGCGAGCGCCCCCGGGATAACGTCAGGTCCACAACCAGCCGTTTGTGAAATAGGAGGAAAGGTGACATACCAAAGACGTGCGAAGATGATACCGGGGAAGATCGCCCATGTTAAAGCGCCCCAAATATGATCAGAATCCCGTCCATAGCGTTCTGCTAAACGGGAAGCAACCCATGCTGCGATGAGCATGGCTGTTACGATGATAATCCCGTAATAGCGTATTTGTACTTCTTGATTAAATAACATCAAACTGATGTGTTCGCGTGCAGAAAAATCCATAATTTATTCGCCTCTATTGTTTAAAGTCCGATAGACATGCCATATGCGTTGCATCGCTGTAATATTTGTACCTATAGCAAGCAACACGACCCCAGCATGAAGCAAGATGGGGAAAAAAAACATCAATAAAATAACTGCTAAACGTTCCATACGGGTAAAGAAACCTACTTTACAATCTATGCCTAAGCCTTCTGCCCTTGCACGCACGTAACTCACCAACAATGATCCAATGAGTGCCATTTGTGCAAATAGAAACATATCTAGGCGATTAGTCACCGCAAAATAATAACTCAAAGCTGCAAAAATAAAACCGTCAGCATAGCGATCGAGTGTTGAATCAAACAAAGCACCAAATTTACTCGTGCGTTGCATCGCTCGTGCGACTGCACCATCAAGTGCATCCATTGGCAAAGCAAACAACAGCCAAATAGCCGCGACTAAGAATTTTCCTTGTGCAATGAATACAGCACCAATCAGCACCATCAGCCAACCAATGAAGGTAATTGCATCAGGATGAAACCCTAGCTTGTACAGTGATAACCCTAGCGATGATGTTACGCCATGTGTCCATGATCGCATCATATCGGATAATGTTAGTGTTTCTTTATCGATTGGTGATTGATCCAAAATAATTGTCTCCACCCCGTATTACCACGTATCGTTCTAGTTGTACACGACAAATGGTTAACTCTCAAGTGATGAGTCGAAAATCAGTTTCATTTTCTTCATGATTATTCCTAATTTTTAAGACGGGCAATTCGATATTCAATCATCAAACCTAGGTTTTATAGACCCTAGCGCAGCATTTGAGACTATTCATCCCCATCAAAGAAACGCAAATTCGATAATTCGATAAGAACTGGTGGCAAATTGTTGCATTTCGCACTAAACTTGTATTATTCAGTGAACAAGCAATACTGCACAGTCTGGAGCAGGTTAAAAATGGTCGAAACAATCGAAACAATCTGGAATTTACCACGTATCGAATTACGTGACTTATCGTCAATTAAAGAAACACGGCGTGCTGCTGTCTTGACGGGGAATCGCTCGTGGGCGGCAGTTGGGTCTTTGCTAGAATTACCAACAGTCGTTCAAGCAGAACCGTATACAGCACGCTATGATGTTTTAGAAGACCTTGCCAAAAATCTACCTGAACAAGTTGAAGTTGTTTATGGTGTTGGTGGGGGTTTGGTTTGTGATGTTGCAAAATACGTTGCATGGAAAAATGGCTTACCTTCAGTCATCATCCCCACGACCTTGAGCGTTGATGGCTTTTTCACATCATTGGTCGCCGTGCGTAAAGATAATACTGTGTATTATGAAAATACGGGACCTGCATCGAAAGTCATTGTCGATATTGATGTTGTGGCAAGTGCGCCCAAGAACATACGCGGAACAGGTATTGTCGAAATTCTGAGTATGACAACGGGTTTGCTCGATTGGAAATATGCTGCTGAAAAGAAGAAAAATTCTTATTTAGAGCGTTTCCAACCTTGGGCAGCAGCTATTGCAGCAGGTATCGCACAACAAGCCTATAAAATTGCTAAAGGGGTTGGGGAAGGTCGCCCAGATGCTTTACGTAATTTATTAGACCTCATCTGTGTAGAAGTCCAATTGACCAATCAGCTTGGTCATAATCGTCCACAAGAAGGTAGTGAACAATATTTCGCTTATGCGATTGAGCCGAAAGCAGCACGCGGGACAGGTATCCCATATGCTGATTTAGTCGGTCCCGGTATTTTGATTGCAGCAGCCCTTCATAAACAAAATATTGGTCCAATCCGCGATACTTTGCTGGACGCAGGTGTACGCTTAGGACAATTAAAACGAGATGATGTCATCGAAACACTCGAAATGTTGCCTGACTATGTTAAAGAACATAATTTACCCTATAGCATTGTGCATGATATGGATTTGACTAGTCAGGAAGTTCGTGATTTGATTAGTACAACAGGGCTTGATTTAAGTGATGAGCGCCCCCTTTAAATAATCCTAACATCAAAAATGGAAGGGTTGTTATGCCCTTCCATTTCATTATCTGAAGATCATGTTACTGATCGTTATCTAATTCATCATCTGTAAAACTACCATAGAATCCTGTAACAAATTGTAGACCCTCCCATAAGCGTTTTTGACGTTCTTCACTAGCTGTGCGATATAAGTTAGTGAACATAAGTAGTTCTCGTGGGATCGACACGTTATAACCTGCTGCGACAAACATTTCCAATACACTCCAATTCAAAGTTTCGGCAAGCATTTGAGCATGCTTAGGGTTATTGAGTAAGGATACAGCTTTACCATTTGTCCACCCTGTAATAGTTTCCCGTACACGGTTTATCCCTTTTGCTGCAAGTCGCTTTTGCAAATCCTTGTGGGTATAATTGAGTTCGTCAAGTCGATTTTGAAGCCAATTCATGATCCTCCTCAATAGAAATAACAATAATAATTTTCTTGAGAATTATATTAATATATTTTTAAACACTGATATTAATATCTTGCTATTGTTGCTTAATGCCAAAACATAAGCAAGCACTTATCACACAATTGATAAGATTCTGTGATAAGTACCAATATACTCTTGTATATCTTATATAATTGCGGAAGATTAAATACAATATATTTCAAACCCAAAAAGGACATTATATGATTAGCTTTGGTACAGATGGTTGGCGTGCAGTCATCGCCGATACATTCACATTTGCAAATTTGCGCCTCGTAGCACAAGCGGTTGCAGATTCTATCAATGAAGAACATACAGGCGATCAACAAGCATCTATCGTAATCGGTTATGATACACGCTTTTTATCGGATCGTTTTGCAGCAGAAACTGCGCGTGTCATGGCAGCGAATGGTATTATTGCATGGTTATCACGTGCGGATACATCCACCCCCTCAATTTCTTACAATGTGGTAGAAAAAGGTGCAGATGCAGGGGTAGTGATTACAGCGAGTCATAATCCGCCCCGTTATAATGGTTTTAAATTAAAAGCCTCATATGGAGGTAGTGCGACAGCAGAGCAATCCAAACGGGTTGAGCAACAATTACGGCGTATGGAACTCGAAGGGCGCGTGCCAAATCTGATGGATTATCAAGTCGCTGTCGATAAAGACCTCATCCGCAAATTTGATCCATCATGGGTTTATTATCAACATCTCAGTGAATTAATTGATTTTGATACAATTAGCGAGACTGAACTTAAAGTTGTTGCTGATGCGATGTATGGTTCAGGACGTGGGTCACTGGCAACCATTTTATCGCGCACACGGACACGCGTGACAGAAATCCGTGGGGAGATGAATCCGGGTTTTGGCGGTATTCATCCTGAACCCATTCAGCATTATCTAACAGAACTTAATGCTGCGGTTCAGCGCGAACATGCCGATGTTGGATTGGCAACCGATGGCGATGCAGATCGTATCGGTGCAGTCGATGCACAAGGTAATTTTGTTGATCCGCATCAAATTTTCTCATTGGTTTTGCGCCATCTGGTCGAAAATAAAAAAATGACTGGTGATGTGGTCAAAACAATTTCTACAACCTTCATGATTGATAATATGGTAGAAGCCTATGGTCTCAAATTACATGAAACACCTGTTGGGTTCAACCATATTGGTGATCTCATGATGACTGAAGATGTTTTGATTGGTGGCGAAGAAAGTGGTGGTATCAGCATTAAGGGACATATTCCTGAAGGAGATGGTATCTTGATGGGATTACTCTTGCTAGAGGTAATGGCGTATGCAAAAGCACCATTGCATGAAATTATTGCTGATTTGCAACAACAATTTGGTCCTTCGTTCTATTCACGTAATGATGTGCGCCTGACCAAACAACTTGCAAAGAAAGAAGTCGTTGCTAAGTTAGAAGCCAATGCGCCATCACAACTCATCGGAGAAGATGTTGTTCGTGTGAATACAATGGATGGTATCAAATTCTACTTGAAAGATAACAGTTGGTTACTCATTCGCCCAAGTGGCACTGAGCCTGTCCTACGGATTTACGCGGAAGCACGGTCACAAAAAGCTGTCGATGCTATGTTGGCAGAAGGCGGTAAACTCGGTCAAACCATCCTCGGTTAATCATTCTTATACAAGGGGAGCTTTCTAGCTCCCCTACATCGGCATTTATAGTTTAACGCACTTGGCGTAAGATATTGAACCAGAATGGCGCACCTTGCCCAATGGCGAGCATTGTTGCAATGATACCAACGGCTTTAAGGGTTAATAACCATGCAAAATTAGGGTTGTTCCAAGGCATCAAATTCCAGACATAGCGCGAATCTGTTAATTTATAGGCTTCAAGTGAATTATCATCTTCCATGATGTAAGATAGATCACTGAAGTTCCAACCCATTGGAATACGACTATCTTGAATTTGTGTTAATGTCCGTCCAGCAGCAGCCACTGAATCACCGATTTCATCCAGTGATGAGTCGGCATCCGAATCAATATTTGCTTGGGCAGCATCTAACTGTGCTTGTAGCGCATCAATATTTGCTGTACTCGCTGTTTCGGCAACGGCACTTCTCAAGATTGGGTCATCCCACAATTTGAGCGCAATATACATCGTATCGACATTAATGAGAATCGCTATAATTAAGCCAATCAGATACGAATAACGTTTCATATCGCGTTTAAACAATTCAGTCGTTTTATAATTGGTATTCTCGAACCATTTGGTGAGCTTATGTTCAGCTTCTTCGAGGTTTTTTGATGTGGTCAAAATCGTATTAAGCGCATTCTTGAGATACTGATCTTTAATATATTGCACGCCTGCTATCAGCGAGACATTAATATCGGTTTTTGAGCCTTTGCCACCAATTTCATTGCTAATATCACGCAGACGGTCAACTAAGGCTAATTTGTGGGCGCTTGGTGGCAATCCATTGACAGCACTGATGAGTTCATCGACACCCTTACCTGTATCCACAACTGTATCAACTTTACCACGTATTAACCGTCGGTTTTGGTCGTCTTCTATCTGTCCTGCGATGTCTTCTAAGACTTTGAACAGTTGTTTATCTTCCGTGACTGTAATGAAACTGAGTAACACACTGCTAAATGTACGATCTTCAATCCATTCCACGCCTGTTAAGGCAGCTTCTTGGATGATCTTTTCAATTTGCTCATCAGTTAAGTTTTGTTTGCGTGTAATGAATTCCCAACGTTCCATGCCCGGTACACTCGAAATATCAATCATCTTAATGAGCGGATGGGTTGCGAAGCGCACAATCATTTCAGGGTCATGGATGATTTCTTTGACCGTAGCGAATAAATAGGTTGCACGTAAGCGTAGCGTTTGCGCCACAATTGAATTAATTTGTGTGACTAGTATGCTTAATAGGCTAAAAATAAAGATTAACCCGATCAAGACCTCTAAGATGGGGGACATCACGGACTCCATAGGTTGATTTGTATCATGCGCTTAATTTTAATCGAAGTAGTCAATTGTGCAACATACTGGTAAATCAGCATGGATACTTAGCGCATCCATGCTGATGCAATGAGGTTTTCAACCACTTTTAGGCTAAGTCAACCACTTTTAGGCGTGCGCCAATTGCTGATAATTTATCGGCAAGATGTGCATAACCCCGTTCCATATAATGGGTATTGCTCAAGACAGTCTCACCATCAGCTACGAGACCTGCTATTAAATAAGCAAATCCCGCCCTGAGATCAGGTATCTCGACATTAATGCCATGTAGTGGCGTTTTCCCGCGAATAATTGCACTATGGAGATGATCGCGGTCTTTATAACGGCATTGTTTACTCCCCAGACACGCTGAGGTCAGGTCAATGGTTGCGCCCATCTTGCATAAGGCTTGTGTATAGCCAAAGCGATTCTCATAAACGGTCTCGTGAATAATGGAAACACCTTCTGCTTGGGTGAGCATGACAACGAAAGGCTGTTGCCAATCGGTCATATACCCGGGATGGACATCTGTTTCGATGTGGATTGGGCGTAAGGTATCGCTTTCACGAAAAAAGGCAATCCCTTCATCGGTGACTTTAAAACCACCGCCAACTTTTCGTAAGGCATTGAGGAAGGTAATCATATGTTGTTGTTGGGCATTACGAATGGTGATATTACCATCGGTAGCGAGGGCAAGCGCAGCATATGAGGCAGCTTCAATGCGATCTGCAATCGGGCGATGACGCGCACCATGCAATTTTTGAACGCCTTCAATCACAATTTTACGATCAACATCAACCCGAATTTGAGCGCCCATTTTTTGCAAAAACAAAATCGTATCAATGATTTCAGGTTCAATCGCTGCATTCTTGATAACGGTTGTACCTTTCGCCAAGGTTGCTGTGAGGAGGACATTTTCAGTTGCACCCACACTTGGATAGGGTAATTCAATCATCGTGCCATTAATTTGGCTTGAGCGTGCGGTATAGCTATTGCCATCACTGATGATTTCAACGCCCATATCACGCAAGGCTGCTGTATGAAAATCAATAGGACGCGAGCCAATATCATCGCCCCCAACGACAGGTACGGTAACACTGCCTGCGCGATGGACTAAAGGACCTAGCATCAAAATCGGAATCCGATTGAAACCAGAATATTCAAGCGGTACAACATCGCCTTCAATATCTGGGGTTTGCACGAGTAAGGTACTTTCATCGAGCCATTCAAAAGCTGTACCGAGTTCGCCTAACATTGCGAGTACACCATCAACTTCTGTGATGCGTGGTACATTTTCGAGAATGCAGGGTTCATTGGTCAATACAGAAGCAACCAGTTGTTTACTGATTGCATTTTTTGCGCTCTGGATGGCAATCGTGCCTTCTAAGCGACGACCCCCTTCAACAATATAACGTGTCTGCGACATAGAATGCTCCTGAGTTTTTGAGTCAGATACTCAAGGAATCATACTTACAAAGCAGGGATCGTCAACCCACCATCAATAACGAAGGTTTCACCTGTAGCAAATGTCGAAATATCTGAACCCAACCATAGTGCTAAGGATGCAATATCTTCTGGTTGTCCGATACGGCGTATCGGCGTGCGTTCGGTCACTTGGTCAAGCAAGGCTTGATTTTCCCATAGCACTTGGGCAAATTTAGTTTGGATTAAGCCGGGCGCAATCGCATTAACACGGATACCATCTTTACCGAGTTCCATTGCGAGTGTTTTCGTTAAGCTGATAACGGCTGCTTTGGTCATACTGTAAACGCCTTGCATCGTACCGGGGCGAATACCATTAACGGATGCTACATTGATAATGCTACCACCGCCATTTTGGCGCATAATCGGTACAACGCTTTGACATAACCACACATTGCCCATCAGGTTCACTTCAATGGTTTTCATCCACATGCTATCTTCGGCATCCAGCACATCACCAAAATGTGGATTTGTGGCAGCGTTATTGACCAAAATATCAACTTTTCCATAGGCTTCAACAGTTTTATCAACTAATTCTTTGAGGGTCTCTTTTTTGCCTGTGTGGGCTGCAATCGCTAGCGCTTCACCACCTTTTGCTTTAATCACTGCTGCAACTTCATCTAAAGATTCTTGCTTACGGCTTGCGAGGACAACGCTTGCACCTGCATCAGCATACCATTCAGCAATGCTCTGCCCAATCCCACGAGATGCACCTGTGACAATAGCGACTTTACCTGTTAAATCAATTGTTGTTGCCATAATTAAATTTTTCTCCAAATATAATAATTAAATCACTATTTGATTATAATCAAAAAAGACAGGTTTGCCCTGTCTTTGTTTATTTTCTATTCGCTATTATAGATGTTTCATCACGCCAAGTGCATTGGGTGATGTGTTTGCTATGATGCCATAGGTGACTTATGAGTCAGCCGTTTCACGTTGTAAGATGACAAATCCCCAAACCATCTCTGCGCCTGTTCCCCCACCTGATGATTGAATTATCCAACCTTCATTGACTAAGCGTGTGAGTTCTTCTTCGCCTTGTTCGCGTCCTTCACGGTCATTAATAAAAGTAACAATCTTAATTTCTTTTGCCATGAGTCCTGTCCCTAATAATTAGTGTAGTCATTAGTGTAATTGTACTCCGCATGGCATTTTTCGCTATTAATATTGAGTATAACTAACGGATGTTACGCACTTAGTTTTAAATCAGAACAATCGAGGTAAGAGCATCCTGAATTAGATTTTTTTGCTGGGTACTGTGTACTGAGTAAAATCAAAACTTTTTCTCAGCACTCAGAACGATGAACTCAGCACTCTTGTGTGCTCAAATCTTGGCTGTGATGCCTCAATTAGAACATTTTGCGTAAGGTCAACTAACAAAAAGCGGCAGGAATATCCTACCGCTTTTAATGCTACCTATTCATATCCCTACATACGATTAAGATTGTGGTGCAACGAACACAGAAGTTGTCCATGCTGGGACATTCAATGTGCCTGATGCAGCATCAAAGCTCGCACTTTGTGCAATGGTATCAAAACTATTCTGTTGAACTGGATGTAGTTCCAAGCCAGCACCAATCAGTCCATCAACACTGTAATTGATGTCGTTAGGCGTTGCATTGAATACCACGACAATCAGATCAGCATTAGGATCGAGATCATCACCAACAGTATCCGATAAGCTCATCACAATCACACCGGGTGTTTGTTCTGCACCTGTATTGTGGAATGCTAGACGATCTTGCACGGCTTGTGCTGTTTCCAAGCGGAACAAGGGCGAACTATAGCGAATTTGCAACATTTCTTGGAAAACATTCAAATTCAGTTGAATATCATCTGCCGTTGGCACGAGTGCTTCATTGGCAAGAATTGGGCGGATGGTGTTCCATTGTCCACTATTGACCCCTTCGGGTGGCATACCAACGCCAAAGTTATTGCTTTGATATGTCCAATCAAGGCGATTGAACCAGTCGCTGCTGTTATAGCTATCCCGATCTAGTGATTTACTACGCAGTATGTCACTGCCTGCATGGAAGAATGGAACACCTTGTGAATACATGACATAACTCAAGCTCAGGTTTTGTAAGCGTGTCACATCAGAGGCATCAAGACCTTCAGGTAAACGATACACGATATTATCGTAGAGTGTTTCATTATCGTGTTTGCTGACGTAAATCACATTTTCTTGTGGATCGAGGGTATAGCCAGCAGGGCTACCGTTATAATCAACATCTAAGCCTGTTGCGGTTTCACCTGTACGATCTGTAAAGGTAAATGTTTGCAAGTTGCCAGCTAAACCAACACGGGTTAAATCTGCGAGTAGCAAGGCGCGGTCTAAGTTTTCATTGAGCGGGTTCAAGCCATTGGGTAATACAAATAAGCCATTACCAACGCCTTGTTCATCGCGCCCGCCAAATGGACTACCACCCCGTACAGCATCGCGCAAGCGATCATTGAATGTACCGATGCCTGTCCCTGCAACATTGAATTGCGTTGCATTAATACCACGCACACCGTTTTCGACTTCACCAAAGTTCCAACCTTCACCATAGACATAGATTGATGCTCCATCAATGCCATGTTCTTCAAGCGTTAGGCTATCGAGGGCTGACCGCACATCAACCATATCAGCGAGCATATGATGCCCCATCAAATCAAAACGGAAGGCATCAATTTTGTAATGAATCGCATTGAGGACAAGCGTATCAATCATCAAACGACGCATCATATTATGTTCGGTTGCTGTATTTTGGCAGCAGGTTGATGTTGTAACATTCCCAGTTGCATCTAAGCGATGGTAGTAACCGGGAACAACACGATCAAAAATACTGCGTAAATTTTGACCGCTAGCATTGGTATGATTAAAAACTACATCTTGGACAAACCGTAGACCTGTATTATTGATTGCTTGTACCATTTGGCGATATTCAATCACACGGGCTGCACCATCTGCTGCTGTGGCATAACTACCTTCAGGTGCCATGAAATGCAAGGGATCATAACCCCAATTGAAACCATCTAAATCACGGATTTGATTGATTTCAGCTTGTGGGACTTCACTATTGGGTTCAATATCAGCAAAATCTTCGTAATCGGGTGCAAAGTGACGGCTACGATTTTCATTGATGGTTGCAATATCGAATGTGGGTAGTAGATGCAAATGCGTCAAGCCAGCTTGTGCTAAGTTAGCGAGATGTTGCATCCCATTGCTTTCTAAAACCGTAAATGCAAGATATGTACCGCGTAAATCTTCGGGGACGGTTTCATCAAAAATGCTGAAATCCCGTAGATGTAATTCATAAACTGTAATATCTTCGAATGCTGTTCCATAATCTGGTTTGACCAATGATTGCCAACCCTCTGGCATAAATTCAGGGTCTTCCAGATCCAGTACGAGTGTCCGTACACTATTTTGTGACAATGCAACACTATATGGGTCAGTCACTTCATTTTGTACAAGTGCAAGTTCAGTTGGCGCATAAACATCGACAACATAGGTATAATATTGCAAATACCAATCTGTTTCACCTGTTACTGACCATGTCCCTGTTGCAGCATCATGGGTCATTTCATAATTTATAGGGTCTGTATTTGGGGCTGCATCCGCATATAGATTAAAGGAGACATTTTGTGCCGTTGGTGCCCATACGGTGAAGGTCGGTACGCCATTTTCATCAAAATGTGCGCCAAGGTCGCCTTCATAAGTGTAAAGTGCATCTAGCACACCCGGAATTTGCAAGCCAGACAAGGCAGCGACGTTATCACCACGATAAGCAGCAATTGCGATTTGCCCTGTTAAGATGTCACCAGCACTAGCAATGGCATCATCACTAAGTGTGAATGCTGTATAACCTGCAAGATGTGGGAATTTTGCGAGTACGTCATCCGATAAACCATCAGGATTAACGGCTAAGTCAAAGGATTCAAAGTCGCCTTCTAAGCCAAAGACACTCACAAGCATGCTGCTATCGGCACTATAGAGTAAACGATAATCGTTGCTATCATCCGCTTCGATTTCCCAAGCAATGGTATCTTCTGATACCCAGTGTGCGCGGCGTGCGCGTAAATCTGCACCAGACACAGACGAGCCTCCGACAGTGACGACTAAGGTTGTAATATTAGAATCATAAGTAAAAGAAACGGTATCACCATCTTCCGCAACGGTGAATGCGATATTCGCACCATCTGCTGCGCCACCTTCGCCATAACTAACATCCCAAGTACGATCAATAGCTGCTTTAACTTCATAGTCTCCTGCTGGGATGTCGTTGGTTTGCATGGTGTAGATACCATCACCATCAACATCTTGTAACCAAGACAACATACATTCAGGTGCCCATTCATTCGCACAGCCAATTTCATCTTGGTAACTACCGGGGGCAGTGACGATGTCATAGCGCACATCATCCATGATCCAGTTCACTTTATCATCATAGATGAATGTAATCGGCGTATCTTCTGTTACTGTGAGGACAATATTTGCGCCACCGGGGTCAGCAAATGCACCATAATTTTCATCCCAAGTGCCATTGAGGGCAACTTTATATTCATAGCCCCCTGCTGGGAGATTCTCAAAGGTACGTTCCCAAATATCATATTCTGGAATGTAGTTAAGGAGTGTTGCTTCACAATCGGGTGCCCATTCGCCTTCACAGCCGAGTTCGGGTTGAATTGTACCGGGAACATTGACAAGTGACGGAATATCAGCAGCAGGTGCTTCTTCGGCAGGTGTTGCCACAACATCACCGTTGACACTATCGGTGATAATGCCTGTACTATGATCGTAGGCAAATGACACATCCATATCTGCATCTAGCACAAGTGGAATATTTGCACCCCCTGCTTCGCCATCAAGACCATAATTTTGATCCCAGCCACCATTGAGGGCAACTTTATATTCATAGCTACCAGCAGGAATACTAAATGTACCTTCCCATAAGCCAGAATCTTCATTGAAAGTGAGTGCTGTAGATTCACAATCAGGTTGCCAATCATCCGAGCAACCCAGTTCACTCTGGAAACTGCCCGGTACAACCACTAACTCAGGGTTATCTTGAGCGATGACATTGACAATACCTAATGTCCCAATCAGTAAAAGAAATCCTATCCATAAAAAACGGAGCGGAGATTTTCCCATTCGATAAAACTCCTAAAAAAATAGTTTAATTTATTTGCACACAATGTGTGTACAACCATCATATTACCAAGCACTGCTTGTTTTGCTAGTAAAAAATAATTGTAAGCGCTCTCAAGTTTTGGATAACAAAAATAATGGTTTGATTGTCCGATTGGCTCAATGCGGTATAGTGTAGTGATATAGCAATTTTATCTGAGGATATATTAGCAATGATCTATGATATTACACGCACTGTAAGCCCGAGAACGCATCCTTGGCCGGGCGATACCGCTTATTCTGTACAAGCTATCATGCAAATTAAAGAGGGCGCATCTGTCAACCTAATGACAATGACAACAACCTGTCATATCGGCACACATGCAGATGCTTATTATCATTATGAAGATGATGGCGAGCATCCAGCACAAATGCCACTCGGACATTATATTGGACGGGCGCGGGTGGTAACAGTTAGCAGGTATGAGGGTGCATTAACAGTTGACGATTTTGTAGGAGTGGATTTAGTAGGCGGTGAACGTTTACTCATTCATAGTCATGTGAGTGATTTACCCGATGATGAATGGGCAGATGTTATTCCCTATCTCAGCGTGGAATTGATTGAGCATCTTGCAAGTTTAGATTACAAGTTAATCGGCTTAGATTCGCCTTCTGTGGATGATTACAACAGTAAAACGTTGCCGTGTCATCATGCCTTGCGTAAAAATGGTTTGGTCAATTTGGAACATCTACAATTACGCGATGTTCCTGATGGTGATTATGAATTGATTGCCTTACCTCTCAAACTCGATGATGCTTGTGGATCACCTGTACGCGCTATTTTACGTCCCTTGAGCGATTAAATCACTTATGTTTAGGGATGCTGGCTAATACAGCTAAACCTTGTGCTTCAACTTCATCTCGATAGCGCATGGTATTATCAAAATATTCGATCATCCCTGCTAAGACAATCCCTGCAAAGAGTGCAACACCTAATTGCAAGATCGGTTCAAAACGATCAGTAACAGGCGGTGGCGCAGCAACAACAGGTGGTCGGTTGATAATCGTCACTTCGGCAGGAGCATCGCCCAAATGTGGAAAATATGATTGATTACGTGTTTCTAGCACCACAATGGACGCATCGCGCAAGGTCGTCAAACTTTCTTGGTTAGGGTGGCTCATATACACCACGCCGATACTGCGGTTATTATCAGCAACAATATTTAAGCCATTGAGCAAAGAGTCATCGCCAGTTTCGAGTGCAAGTTCCGCACGAAACGAGGTGCTTTGTAACCAATCTGTAAAGGCATTGACCACAAATTCCGATGCCAGCCAGACATCTTGGTAATCGCCGTCACGAACATCAAAGTTACTACTTTCTTGGGCAGCGCTGTAGCTAAACTGTGTTTGATAGCCTCCTGCATCGCTGACTTCGTTATTAATTAAAGCAGGAATCGCAAAAATAGCAGCAACGATCACAGGCAGAATGATAATCCACCAGCGCCGTTGTAAAACACGCATGACTAAAACCAGTTCCATGATTGATTCTCTCCTCAGTTAGGACGCTAGCATAGCGAAGGTAACTGCGTTTGAATAGTGATTATTCTTGAGCGTAACGTTCGTTAAATTCCTCAATGGTGATACCGTATAAATAGCGATCATGATATTGCCCACGAGAATAGATTGAGCGTCGAATCTGACCTTCTTTGGTAAATCCTAATGTTTCTTGCAGGCGTATTGAATTCGTATTCCAGCCATGTACTTCTGATTCACATTTTTGATAGCGTAATTCATGGAAAAAGTAGCGCATCAACAAGATAATCGCTTCGCTCGCGTAACCTTGTCGCTGATAATCAGCATGAATCGCTACCCCATACTTAAATATTCCATTACGTGTATCAGTATGATGCGAGCTAATCACACCAATCAGCGCTTCAGTTTCCACTAACTCTATTTGCATATGGTAATTATCCCCATCAGGGATTTTGGTCGAAGCATCTTCTGCCCATTTTTGGGTACGTGCTTTATTATTCGGGAAATGTAAATTGCTGAGGTCGCGCACCATATCGCTATCACGATCCCATTCAAAATGGACTTTCCAATCATCAGGCTCAACCCCTCGTAGGCGGATTCGCTCCGTTTGCCAAAAATAGTGACTCATTATGCTATTCCCATCAGGCGATCAATCAACTGTTTATTATTATAGAGTCTAGTCGATAAATCTTCTTTCGTCAGCCATAGTGGCATTTTTAGACCATAGAGATGATGTTGCTCTGGACGAATTTCGCCACCTGTAATTGTCCCTGAGAAGGTCAAACCAACACGTTGATACGGCTTTTCTGGCTGAAGCAGTTCATCAAGGTCAATCAAATCGCCAGCAATGCCGATGTACCCTGTTTCTTCTAGCAATTCACGTTCGGCAGCTTGGCGCGTTGTTTCGCCAAATTCAACACCGCCACCGGGGATGTGCCACATTACAGGCTCATTATCACGATAATGAGGTGTCATCAAAATTTTGCCATCTTGAATGATTGCAAGACTTGCACGAATCCGAATATTGGGATTACTATCACCCATGATATAAACCTGTTGGGTCATCCCATACAAACGCTTGATGTGTTTGTTTCGCTTGCCATGCTTGCTCGATATAACTATCTATTTGTTGTAAGAAATTTTTTGTATCAAAGGTCAAGGCATGTTGACGAATTACAGCAGGATCGTATTTATCAGTATCAAAATTTGCCATTACTTCGGCAAGGCTATCAACGGTTTGTTCTACGAAAAATTCGCCTGTAACTCCTTCCATGACTGTATCTAGCGCACCGCCCCCTTTATACGCAATGACAGGTCGACCTGCTGCTTCGGCTTGCACAGGTGTAATCCCAAAATCTTCTAAACCGGGGAAGAGAAACGCTTTTGCCTTTGCCATCAATTGTGGTAAATCTTCATCAGGAACATAGCCTAAAAATTCAACCGTATCACCTGCCATTGCTTGCAAGCGTTCCATATCACGTCCTTTGCCCCCAATTTTGAGTGGCAAATTGAGGCGTGTCGCTGCTTGCACCGCAAGGTCAATGCGCTTATAGGGGATTAAGCGGGAAACAATCAAGAAATAGTCGTCTACTTCATCTTGTGGCACAGGCTGAAAACGCTCGGTTTCTACTGGTGGATAGATAATGACGCTATCACGGTCATAGTAAGTCTGAATCCGTTCTTGGATTTCGGTACTGATCGCAATGAAATGACTCACCTTTTGAGCAGCCATATAATCCCACCGTTTCATCATAGCAACCAGTGGACGTAAACCTATTTCAGCAATTGCGCCTAAGCCTTCACGTTTGATATAGCCATCCAATTGCCAGACGTAGCGTGTGGGTGCAAGGCAATAACAAATATGTAAACTATTATCACTATTGAAGGTTAAGCCATGACAAAAACCACTCTTATTACTGAGAATGACATCATATGCGCTTAAATTTAAGCCTTGCCACGCAAGCGGATATAAAGGCAAATAGGGTTGATGATGCTGATAAATCGCAGGGAGCTTATCCATCCAGAGGGTGCGAATATCCCACGCTCGATAAAAATCAGGCATGATGTCAGGGGCGTAAAGGCTCGTATAAATTGGGCTATCGGGATAATGGTCAACCAAGGTTGCGAGTACATCTTCCGCACCACCAATTTGATTGAGCCAATCATGAACAAGTGCTAATTGCAAAGTGATTCCTTTTATGTGTTATTGATTGCATCATGAAATGATTGATACGCACCTTGTGCGATAAACATGCCCGTTTGCTTGCCGATGAGGATACCACCATCTTTAGCAATCAGTCGATTGAGATTTTCACGAATGTCAGTTTCTCGTTCGGCAATAACGCTTGCCCCATCAAGCCCGACCATTGAGGCAATATAATCAATGATAGGTTGCGCTACTGTGACCCATAAATCATTCTGAAAATATAGCATCCGAATATCTGTAAAAAAGGGCAGCAATTGGGCTGTTCCATTTTGTAAACCGAATTGTTGAGCAAATACACTTGAAAATGGTGTATCAGGCTCAATTTGTTGAGCTAAGACATACATCATTTTTAAATGTTGTTCACCATTGGTTGCAGCAAATAGAACACCATCAGGCTTCAAAACACGTCGAATTTCACTGAGGGTTTGAGCAACATCACTGACATGATAGAGCATATAATTTGCAAGTACGGTATCGAAGCTATTATCAGCATAGGGAAGTGGCTCATTCGCATTGACAACATCATAGCTAAAACGGTTTGTGAGGGTATCACCTAGAAAGGCTTGCTGATCGCTTATCATCCCTGCTGAAATATCCGTGAGCGTGATGTCCCATAGTTCAGGGATGCGATGACGATTTTCGTGCCATAAATCACCGCGCCCTGTGCCAATCTCTAAGATTTTTGCACCTTGGGGCGTATAGTCGAGTATTTGATCAAAAATTTTAACAACCACTGAGTCTTTAATAATACTATAATCTTGATGGATGCGAATGCGTGCTGAGAGATGACCGGCTGTTTTATATTGCTGATTTTTCAAGTGATCAGGATTATTAAAATTTGCGTGAGTCATACATAGCACCTTTTTGAGGGTAATCAGTACATTTTATCTTATCGAATGACCGATTATTCATAGATAGTGAGTCTCATGCGTAGGGAATGCGTTAGGCTAGGTATTATGTCGTTGATAAGCAGCTTGCACAGGTGCATAGTTTGTACGATGGATGGGGCAAGGTCCATAATGTTCTAATGCTGCGCGGTGTGCTTTAGTGATATAGCCTTTGTGTTTATCAAAGCCATAGTCGGGGTAATCTTGCGCGTAAGCAATCATTTGATTATCTCGATAGACTTTGGCAAGCACACTGGCTGCTGCGATACTCAGTGATTTGCTCTCGCCTTTTACAAGCGATTCTTGTGGAATAGCATCGTAATCAGGCAATGTGAGATAATCCACGAATAGCACATCAGGCTGTGAGATCATATCCGTAAAGGCATTATTTAAGGCACGGTGCATGGCAGTATATGTGACGGTGGTCATATTACCAATCTTTGGGATTTCTTGTGCGGATACTTCGCCTACACCCCAAGCAAGCGCAATAGATTGAATCGCATCAACAGCATTTTCGCGCTGACGACGGGTCATTTTTTTGCTATCTTTAACCCCTTTGAGTACCTCTAATACATGCTCAATATCATCTAACGGTAAGCAAACAGCAGCAGCGACGAGAGGACCTGCCATTGGACCACGCCCTGCTTCATCAATACCAAAAATATATTGATGTCCTTGCTGATAATAATCATGTTCAAGCATAAGACTTGTTGTCTTGTCCTTGCGCGTCTGTTTTTCGTTCATAAACACCTTTACGCCAATTCTGACGAATTTCCCAAATTTCTACCAAAATATGGAGCGAATCTTGGAACAACCGCATACGGCTATCATCATCGTAGTACCAAGTAATCGGAACATCCACGACATTATAGTCCCGTCGGAGTGCAATATAGATGAGTTCAACATCAAAGCCGATGCCATTCATCTGTTGGACACTGAACAGATCATCGGCTGCTTCTCGTGAAAACATTTTGAAGCCACATTGGGTATCTTCAAATTCATTAACAGCCGTTAGCTTCACGATAAAGTTAAAAATGCGTCCGATCATGTGGCGATATTCAGGTTCACCAACACGATTCGCGCCTTCACCTTCACGACTACCAATAAGGACATCTGCGCCAAGCCCATTCGGTGGTAAAAACTTAGATAATTCTTCAATTGGCATCGATAAATCCGCATCACAGATAAAGCGATAATCGCCTGTTGCTGCCAACATACCAGCTTTAACAGCCCGCCCTTTTCCACGTTCCGCCAATTGAATGAACTGAATATAAGGATGTTCTTGTGCAAATGATTCAACAACCGCTTGCGTTTGATCGGTGCTACCATTATCAACAATAATCACTTCATATGTATAATCTTGCTGACTGAGATAGACATCAATACTTGCCAATGTTGGGGGCAAACGATGTTCTTCATTCAGCGCAGGGATTACGATTGATAAATATGGATGATCTAAGGTCAATAGAAAACTCCAACATTCCTAGAATTCACATTACTATTGTGGTGGTGATAACATTGAGTCTAAATACTCAATTGAGACGGTACGTTTTGCTTGTATCACTTTACGTTTCTTGAGTATGCTGGGCAAATCCCACAAGCCTTGCAGCATCCCTTTCAAACGCGCACGCGCAGCATCACCACGCCATGCCTTGATTGCATCAAGGGCTAAACCCAGTTGGCGTTTTGTAATTTGCCAACCATATTTTTGCCACATTTCACTTGGGAGATTTTTTACGAGTAAGTATAACGAATTACGCCCATCGTAGTAGCTGGCTGTTACCCCACCCCCTGTAGCTGATAGGTGATGATAAACGATGGCATTAGGGGTGTAAAGTGTCCGCCACCCCACAAGTTGCGCTCGCCATGCAAAATCAACATCTTCTAGCAAGAAGAAATAATCATCATCTAGCAAGCCGATTTCATCTAATACTGCACGCCGATAAGCTGATGATCCACCACAAGCGCTAAATACATAGGCTTCTTCATCAAACTGACCTTCATCTTTTTGCCAGACACCACGATTATAGGCTACACCGTCGGTTGTAAAACCATCTCCTGCTGTATGGAAGGTATCGCGTTGATCGAACAACATCATTTTACTAGCCACTAGCCCAACATCAGGATGTGTTTCAAAGGCTTTAATAATGGCTTCCACCCAATGAGGATCAACTTCTGTATCATTATTTAATAAGGAAATAATCGCGCCATTGGCTGCTTGCATGCCTGCATTACATGCGCCTGTGAAACCTCTATTTTCTGGTAACTCAATTAAAATGACATCAGGATAATGGGCTTTGATATAGTCTTGTGAGCCATCGTGTGAGGCATTATCTACAACAATAATTTCCAATGCCTTATGAGTTTGCTTTTTTAAAGCATCCAAGCATGGCTGCAAGAATTTTTTACCATTCCAATGAGGTATTACAACACTAAAGAGCAAATCAGTCATCAGTTTACTTAGATTATTGACAAAATAGGGCGTTATTGTCTCAAAAAGACGGTGGATTACAATTGCCAACCCGAAACCCTACGATACATTACATTATTAATAACAACGTTAAGGACTATAGTCATGTTGTAAAGGAATTGTTCATAATCTATATTGTAATGGGACAATACGGTAAACATCACCTGTTTGCTTAGAAAAGGGATAGTATTACAATGTTAAAAAATTTATCTTGGCTTGTGCCAGATCGTGTTTTGTATTGGCAATTAGCGAGTAGCTGTACAGTAGCGGAATTCCAAGTTGGATTAGAAGAAGTACAAGATGTCTTGAAAGCTGTATCATCAAAAGTACATCTTATCATTGATGCGCGGTCAGCCCAATCATTAGATGGCAACACAACATCTGCTCGTAAAATAGCACAATCACTTGCGCGTAATACACAGATGGGTTGTTGTATGGTTATCAGTCACAATTTCTTCTTCAAGCATCAACTTAATCGCGTGACCATTGATTTTGGAACTGATTTACGGTATTCCGATTCTTATCGTCATGCGTGGAAATCATTACACAACCTTGATACGGGTTTACCCTACGTTGCACCCACCTTACCCACAAGCAAACCATCACGCACACGCAAAAACGCCTTTTAGGTTCAGCTTGTCACATCTTGCAGTAAGTGTTCTTTTTCGAGAAAACTTGATACAGCATCTTGCCAATGAGGCAACACAATACCGAGTTGGCGAGCCGCTACATTTGCAAGGCTGGTGTAAATGGGTGGCGTTGAAGGTCGTTTCCATTCATGATGACTAATAGGTGCAATTTCAATATCTTGAAAACCTGCTTGATCGAGTACATAGCGTGCAAAGTGATACCGTGATGCGCTACCGCTATTTGCAAGATGGTATGTGCCATAGCGCCCTGTATCAATCAACTGCAAGATCGCCGCTACAAAATCATCATTGTAGGTTGGGTTTGCGATTTCATCGACTACGACACGTAAATTTTTACCTGCTTTTGCGGCATCTAAGATTGCATGGATGAAATTACGTCCCCCATGTGAAAAATTCCAACTGGTACGTGTAATATAATGACGCGGATTCATCTGCACAACAGCCCGTTCACCCACTAATTTACTATAGCCATATGGATTGACCGCACGAAGCGTATCGTATTCGTAATAGGGGCGATTTAATGTGCCATCGAATACTTCATTACTGCTGATTTGTAGAATAGCACTACCCACCTCATAGCTCGCAATCGCAAGATTTTGAGCGCCGTAGCCATTAACAACAATTGCACGTTCAGGATCATTGGCACAGCCATCGACATCCGTCCATGCAGCAGCATTAATAACCAGTTGTGGTTGTGTGGCTTCGATAATAGTTTGTACCTGCGCCATATTCGTAATATCTAATTGTGAAGATGTATAGCCTGTTACATCGTGGTTTACAGCAAGCGATGTGAGCAATTGTGATCCGATTTTGCCACCTGCTCCTGCCACCAATATCCGCATTCTATTGCTCCTCAATAAGCCTTGATAAAGGCGGAGTATATCACTCTGACCCTATCGCGTATAGCCGTGTCAATTCTTGTTACCAACATTGATGAGGGGTATGATGTGTAATATTTCTTCTTTTGCATCTAACCCGTCATCAGATGTTCGCCGATAACTCATAAATCTTTTTCCATGTACCATTCGTTATCACTATCTTCAACTTGATCGTGATAAAATCCTAATCCTGCATAAAATTTAATCAATGGCATATTATCCGCATCAACAAATACAGATAAGCGTTGTACACCTGCTTGGGTATTGATAGATTCTTCCACATCGTAAATTAATGCTGAAGCGACATCATCATGATTATTGTCAGAAGCAACAAATAAAGCATGAATCGCTCGTAAATCTTCACAATCACAATCATCCATAATCGGGATTCCATATTGGCAAACCCCTATAATCACATCATCAA
>JBAUIA010000229.1:0-7045 GCA_049680565.1 Phototrophicaceae bacterium | reverse complement strand
AATAAAGATAATCGTGATCTTTTAGTTCGTATGTTAGAACGTGCTGATTATACTGTCATTGCTGTTGGTGATGCGACAGAAGCCTTAAATATGATGAAAGCTACGCCCATTCATATAATGTTAATTGATATTAATTTACCCTATATTGATGGTTTTGAGTTCCTCAAAATGGTACATAATATTCCTGAGCTTGCAGATGTGCCAACAATAGCGATTACAGCCAGTGCCATGCGTGCATCCCGCCCTATCTGTTTGCAAGCAGGATTTGATGATTATTTAACTAAACCAATCACACGTAGAGAATTGTTACAAGTAGTTGAACAACAGCTAAACAAGGTTTCATCTATGTGATATTAACTGCAGTTGTGTTTTGTTTAGGGATAAAGGTAAACCAAGGATAGAAGCATATGAACACATCGAAGATTCTGTACATTGATGATAATCCAACCAATCTCGAATTTATACGCCGTTTATTGCAGCGCAAAGGCTATGATTGCCAAACGCTTTCAAATAGTGTGGAGCGCCTCTCAGTCGCAAAAACATTTCAACCTGATTTGATCTTACTCGATATTCAAATACCTGAACTCAATGGCTTTGAGGTTTTGAAACAGTTGCGCCAAGACCCTATTATTGAAGATGTTCCCGTTCTAGCATTAACTGCAAATGCCATGTCGGGTGATAAACGCCTGTGTATGGAAGCAGGGTTTGATGATTACCTTACCAAACCTATTTTCCGTGAAGAACTATTCCGCAAAGTGACACAGCATCTCAAACAAGCTACCACAACATAGTTTTAAATATTACCTCAGATAGAGTCCTAAAAGTTTTTGGAACGAAAAGTTCTTTACACAACGCACGCAAAAGATTGCGTCCCTACATCTTCGCCTAAGATTGAGGCTTTGTAGGGACAGTATGTATACCTTAACCATCAAGCTAGGTCTTAATGCTATTTTTACTGCAAACCCCTCCCCAAGTATCCCCTCCCCAATGCGTTCGCAAGCTCTCTGCTGGAGAGAGGACTCCCGAAGCTCTCTTTCTCCATGACGAGGCACGAGGAAAATGGGGAAAGGGCGGGGGGATAGGGGTTGAATCGCTAAAATGTTAGACCCTTAATTCTTATCTTGATGCGTGAGGTATGTATACTGTCCGCCGAAAAATTACTACAAAAATTAATGGGTTATGTACCTCAGATAGGTTGTCAATCAATAAACCACTTCTCAGGCAAATCTCATCATGGTATGATTTAATTGAATCAAGATTAGATTAATTGGAGTAAGTGGTCTTATGGCAATCCCATCAGAAAGTACAAAAGAAATCCTCGGATTTGATTATTATAATATTTTTGACGCAAATATGACCGACAAGCAACGCGCACTCCGTGACCGCCTGCGCGAATGGGTACAAACGAGTGTGCTTCCCAACATTAATCCATATTGGGAAAAAGCAGAATTTCCTTATGACATTTTTTATGAAATGAAAGACCTTGGCATTATTGGCGGTGCATTAAGCGAATATGGTTGTGCAGGCTTAGATTATATGGAAAACGGCATAACTGCTTACGAACTTGCTAAAGGTGATGGTAGTGTCGGCACAGCTTATGGTGTTCATAGTGGCTTGGCACTCAGTGCAATTGGCTACCTTGGCAGTGATGAACAAAAAGCACGCTGGATGCCTGATATGGTTTCCATGAAGAAAATCGGCGCATTTGGTCTGACTGAACCCACCGTGGGGAGTAATGCAGCAGGTATCAAGACCACAGCCAAGCGCGATGGCGATCATTATATCCTCAATGGGGCAAAACGTTGGATTGGCAACGCCTCGATCAGCAATATTTTAGTGGTTTGGGCGCGTGATGAAGATGGCAAAATCGGCGCATTTGTGCTGGAAGATGCCCCACAAACTGAGGGTGTTTCGATGGAAAACATCTACGGTAAAGTGGCCAAACGGGCTGTTCTCAATGCAGAAATTCACTTTGATAATGTCAAAGTCCCTGCCGAAAATCGCCTCGATAAAGTCCGTAGCTTCAAAGATGCCTCAATGGTCTTGTTCAATGGACGTTACGGTGTCGCATGGGAAGCGGCTGGCTGCGCTGCTGGTGCATTTGAATTTGCGCTGCAATATGCGATGGAACGGGAACAATTTGGTAAGCCGATTGCCAGTTTCCAATTGATTCAACAAAAATTGGTCGAAATGGCGAGTGAAGTTACCGCTATGCAAGCGATGTGCATTCAATTAGCACAAAATGCGGAACGTGGCACATTGACTGAAGCGATGAGCAGCATGGCAAAATATCATAATGCCCGCAAAGCCCGTCGTGTGACCCAATTAGCGCGTGAAACACTCGGTGGTAATGGCATCGTGATTGAAAATCATATTGCGCGTTTGTGGACAGATGCCGAAGTTATTTATACCTATGAAGGCAGTAATGAAATTAATATGCTCATCGTTGGGCGTGACATCACAGGTATCAATGCTTTTGTTTAAGAGAACGCCTGACGCTAAAGCGATCAGGCTCGAAAAGCAATTGGCTGCTAAAGCAGGCTCTAAAAAGTGTGCTTCAGCACCATATACTTTGAGTATATGGCAGTAAGTGATAAGCATTATTTGATTTTAGATGCACCTTGAACTAGTTTTACATGTATGTCGTTAACATGAGGGCTATCTCAGACTTCCATTAAACACAAGCACTCTAGCAGATAATCGTTGCTAGAGTGCCTATGTTATGTCAGGTGGCATCACCATATCGGCTTTGTCCCTTCCTAAATATATACATTAGTTTAACGAGTTCACTGGTATTCGCGTATCATTGCTAACGTTTCACGTGTCTTTCATCAACCATTTCTCTTGTGATTTGTGTTTCGCTTGATAGGTTGTCTATTATGACTTCAATCAAATCGCTCTGTGACAAATTTTGTATGGTTGAGATTCCATCAATGATTTTTTGCTTGATAAGCTATACCGTTTTCTTATTACTAATGTACCCTCATTTTAACATCTCGGTTCGGTGCATCACAATGTCATCTGTTATCTTTCACTACGACAAATGTCATGCCTAAGTTGGGTTTGGAGAAAACACTACCCAGTATCTGTGCTCTGTACTGTGGTGTATTAGAGAGCCAGCAATAGAACCTAGCTTCGCAAAATACTTACCCCTGCGAAATAAGCGAACGCTCCCTTACGATTTTAGAGGACTAATCCCCTAGAAGACGCCAAGCTGTAAATTAATCAAGACCCCTGCCAGCAAATTCATCAAGAATGGTAAGACAATCAAGTAAACGACAGCCCGTTTTTTGAAAACGCCCATGAACATCATCGTACTTTTAATATCGACCATCGGACCAAATGATAAGAAGGCAATGATTGAGCCTAATGAAAAGGTATTGATGAACGCTAATGCGAGGAAGCTATCAACCGTGCTACAGACACTCAGCACAAATGCGAAGGCTTGCATCACGAGGACACTTAATACAGGTCCTTGTCCAATCACTTGCAAGTCCGATTGATTAATCAATGTTTGCATGGCAGCAGCCAGCACACATCCCATCACCAAGAAACGCCCCATCTCGAAAAATTCACTGGTTGCAATCGTCAATGATTGCGATACACCCTGACGCATCGTTGGGCGTGATGGCGTAATGCTATCGACAACACTATCATCCAACAAACTAACCGGTAGCAAGACATCACTCGCTTTAGAATTGACAGCAAAAATTAAGCCAACACTGATAGCAACAATCGCGGTTAGAGCAAAACGTGTGATGAAAATTGTGCCGAAACCAAAGGCAATATAGGTACTCGCAAAAACAATCGGGTTCATGAAAGGTGCAGCCAATAAAAAGGTCACACCAACTGACATCGGTAAGCCTTTTCGGAATAGACGGCGTACCACAGGCACAACACCACATTCGCACACAGGGAAGATAATCCCCAAGAATGCGCCACCCACAACACCTAATAGGCGATTTTTTGGTAGCCAGCGCACAATATCTTGTGGTCGGATGAAGGCTTCGATTAAGCCTGATGTCAATGTGCCAAGCAACAAGAACGGCACGGCTTCGATGAAAATACCTAAAAAGCGTGTCGTAAAAATGTTAAGGATGGTCATCACACTACGTTCCGTGACGAGGATGTTATAGCCAAAAATCACGGTGATAAACGCAATCAGCGCCATAATTATCAATGAGCGATAAGGCGTGCGTGGAGTCATCGGTTGGGATACGGTCATCAGATGGATACTTTTCACTATGAACGAGGTGATTGTAATCGTGATGCCCTATCAGTGACAAGATTGGCTCTCGTAGCGTCAGGTAATGATCTTTTTATCCAACGCTATGAATGCGTTGGATTTTATAAACTGTAGGGGATGGACTTTATGCCCTCCCGCTTGGCGGGCGCAGACAGAGCAACGCCCTACATCTAAAAACTAAATCTTTATGAAAAATCACTCAAACACTGTCACTTCTTCTGCAAGATGACTGCGCCTTTTTGGTTATCCACTTCATTGACTTTGACAATATCAAATTCAGTTAACCAGCGCTCAACAATGTTTGTCTCATCCTCACGGTGGGTATCATCCATGAGGATAATTGCCCCTGAATTGAGTTTGTCAAATAGCACAGGTAAGGCAGGATAACGCGCCATTCGATTGGGGTTATCTTGTTGCGGAGGACCATCAATCGTTAAGAAATCCACGTTCGATAGCTTATCAAAAGCATGGGTATCATACCAATTCCATGATTCACCTGCGAGGCGCACAGGTTTGAGCGGTGCATCAAACACAGTTGCAACATCAATCATCTGGTGCATTTCGATTTGCTTACGGGCGAGTTCGGCAAATAAAGGATGATGGTCAAAGGCATTAATGACACCTTCGCCTTCATTTTGTGCAAAATAATATCCTGTAATCACTGTCGATACGCCACCGCCGAGTTCGGCAACTGTCGTGGGTTGATATTCTTGTAGCAAGCTATAGAGCAGTATCCCAAAATCAGGTGAGATTGCCCATTTCCGCATCGGTGGTAACGGTGCATTGAGAGGTGCGAGTAGTGCATGTAAATTCATCAAGGCTTCCATCTGTTCGTAGAGGATTTCTTGTCCACGTTCGAGTTCATCTAAGCGTTTGAGGATCATAGCGAAAGCATCGTTGTTATCTATTGCCATAAGGCGACTATTTCCTATTCATGTATTATGCTAAATCAGACATCCTATCTTACCTTAAATGCGGTAATTAAGACGACTCGGTTTCTATACTGTTGTTAAGCTAGCAATGCTATACTGAACATATTAGATATTGTGACTCATTTTGTAGAGGAAATTATGCCCAATTGGTACGCCGAAACATTTCAAGATTTATTGATCGCCATTGATGCCAACATCCGTGAATTTATTAATCAACACGAGCATAAAGCACCGATTTTTTGGCATCAAATTTATGAACATTTTGACTACACCTATCCTGATGCACGCGATAATCCTGATGCAATGGCAGCAGGTAAACGGATTCGTCCCGTATTGATGGCAGTTGTTGCACGGTCTCTCACAGGGACATATGAGCATGTATTACCAGCAGGGATTGCGCTAGAACTCATCCATAATTTTACGCTGATTCATGATGACATTATGGACGCATCCGATACGAGACGCGGACGCACAACCATCTGGAAAAATTATGGCATTGCACAAGCCATTGATACAGGCGATGGTCTATTTTCACTCGGTATTTTATCGAGTTTACAACTTGATCGTGCAGGTAATTCTGCTGAAAAAACATTGGTTGCCAGCCGTGAACTCATGCAAGCCTGCCTCGATACCGTCGAAGGTCAAGCGCTGGATATTAGCTTTGAAGATCGCTTGGATATTACCCCTGAAGAATATCTCAAAATGATTGGGCTTAAAACAGGGCGCTTTATCGAAACAGCCGTACGAATTGGCGCATATCTCAGCACAGATGACGCTCAAATCATTGATAATTACGCAACATACGGCAAATACTTGGGTTTGGCGTTCCAAATGTGGGATGATTATCTCGGTATTTGGGGTGATCCTGAAATTATTGGTAAATCGGCAACAGGTGATATTGAGCAGAAAAAGAAAAGTTATCCGATTACCTACGCTTTCACACATGCTGATGAAGTCCAGCAAAACCGCTTACGCACGATCTATAACAGCCAAGGAACACTCACAGAAGCTGATGTTGCCGAAGTCTTAGATATTCTTGATCGTGTTGATGCGCGTGCAAAAACACAAGCGATTGTTGAAGATTACTATGCAACTGCTATGAATGCGTTGGATGCTCTCGCGCTCGATAATGACGATTACAACAATCTCAAGCAATTGGCACAGTTCATCATTCAACGCACCTATTAAGAATTTGTAAGGGCATTGCGTGCGATGATGCCCTTGGATTAGCGCATAAAAACACGAAAGTAAGCCTATGTCAGATATTAATATTAGCGACCCATTGATGCAGATGATTTTTTCGGCAGTGGATGAAGGTCTATTGGCACTTAAAGCGCAACAAAATTTTGTGCCATTTGCATTATTACTCACTAAAGAAGGCATCATCATCAAGCGCTTCACCAACGATGATTTGAGCATTGCCATCGACAATGCCAAACAAGCGATCATCAAAGCAGATGAGGATACATTAGGCTACGCACTGGTCTATGATGTCGAATTTGAAATTGATGACCAAACTGCCGATGCGCTGATGATTGAAG
The DNA here is from genome assembly GCA_049680565.1 of Phototrophicaceae bacterium. Classification (GTDB taxonomy): domain Bacteria; phylum Chloroflexota; class Anaerolineae; order Aggregatilineales; family Phototrophicaceae; genus JAUZRW01. The sequence goes on along the minus strand of JBAUIA010000229.1, from coordinate 326 downwards.
CGGGTGAACGGGGTAAAGGCGATGGTTGGCGCTTTCTGCAACGTTATCAAGCCAAGCGTGATGACAAACAAGCGCAGGCTATTGGTGACCTTGCTTTTCTTGAGTTGCATGCTAATTACATCGGCTAGGCACAATATGTAACCGTCGATCAGTTTTTATAGCGTGTAGGGGATGGACTTTATGTCCTCCTGCTTGACGGGCGCAGACAGTATCGTCACCTGTGACTCAAGTCACAGGCTCTTAATATGCGTTGACTGAAGTCAACTTTTGACGACATATTTATACAATAATTGCACTTAAGCGAGCTTTAGCTCCCGAATAAGTGT
>JBAUIA010000228.1:0-34061 GCA_049680565.1 Phototrophicaceae bacterium | reverse complement strand
CTACAATCTTGTCGGTTACCTGTACTACTATAGTTTGTAACGAGCACTGGTAAACCTGCTTGATATGTATTAAAAGCCATGGGACCAGACCCATTAAATTCAATAACATCTTCTACAATAAAAGTGACATTCCCACTCATTGAACCATCAAGTATAAGGTTACAAGGTGCATAGTAGATTCCAGATCGCCATGTAGAAGTAGGAATATCATAAAAGCGATTAAATGTGGCAGGAGAAGGATTAGCTGGATCATCATAAAACCCAAATGTAGCATTATTTTGAATGTATTGTTGATTGAAAATATTATCTGGTGAGCAGAAACTCGAAAGATCGTGATAGTTAGAACTGTTTGCTGTATCTAACGGACCACCGGGAATAAAGTAACTCCAATCCCATTCCAGCGTTCCACCATTTGGTTGAGGCACATTATACTCAATACCATTTTCACCAAAAGTCCCTGTGTATCCAGGATTAATCGTCAAATCTGTCATCTCGGATGTTCTTATATCTTCAACAAGGATAGTGCTCGTAGCATCATAGCTTGGATTATAGGGTTCACCGATCTGGATATCACCTAAAATATTGCTCGGATTTGCTCGGATTTCAGCACCGATAAATAGGGGATCATCACTTTGTAATTCTGTATTGCCTGCAGCATTTGGTAACCAAATATCGCCCTCAATTAAAAAGCGAGTACCAGCAACATTCCAAGCTGTGCTTGCTGTACATTCATTAGCTGCCGCTAAGGATTGAAATGCAAATTGCTCCGAAGGTTGAACTGAACCAGTTGCTGGACTACCACTACATTGACTAAGTGTCGTAGATGAAATAACTAAAGGACCTGCATATACCACTTGAATAAAGTAAGATGGTTTCTCAGCTTCAATAATAATCTCAACCATATCGAGATTATTACGATAATTTAGATTATCCGTTTCAGTTGGTGGATAGTTAACCCGAACATCAATATTGGGGTTGTTCGGATCAAAGCCATTTAAGTTAGCACTACGTAGCCCGGCATCAACAGGATCACCATCAGTGCAAAGCGCGAACGCAGCACTGAGTGCTGCAGCATCACTTGCATTTTGTACATCGCGGTATAGTAGGAACATCCCACCCCCATCAATGGCTAAACCTACGGAAGCAATTAACACAACCATCAATGCAGCAATCAAGACAATTGCTTGACCGCTTTCTTTCGCTGCACGATGTAACATTGGATTTTTCATCAAGTCATCACCCTTTTATATCACTATGATTCTATTATAGACTTAAAAATACTCATACTGATGTTATTGATTTGTTGTGGTATGTAACATCTAATATATGAAAATCTTTTTTTAATTAATCACAAAGGTTCATAATAGACCATTCTTATAAACATTTGTCAAGAAATTGTTAATTACGTAACACTATGAAATTAAATATGAGCCATTACTAGGATTGATATGTCCCAACCCATAAGCAACGCCGAGCAAATTTTCGCGTATATCCAAGCCGAGGTCAAACGAACCTTTCATATTGAACTCACACGCCGTGATTTTATCAAAGTTATGTCAGGCGGTGTCTTGGGGGCAATTGCAACAAGCATCAACGCCTATTCAACACAAGCGCAAGATAACTCAGCCCAAGCAAGCACGCCTACCCTCCCCAATGGCATTGCCGTCGGTGATATTGACCAAACATCCGCCATCCTCTGGACACACTCGACCCTATTAGGCACAGTCACCTTCACTGTATCCGATATGAATGGCACACCTATCTCAACACAAGCAGCAACCGTCACAGATCATATGCAACCTGTTAAAGTGTTCATTGAAGGATTAGACCCTGCGACACGGTATCAGTATCAAGTCAGCAATGCTGATAGCACACTGATAGGGCAATTCAGTACCTTTGCCGAAAGTGGTACATCAGGGCTACGTTTTGGGGTTTCGGGCGATTGGCGCGGTGAATTACGTCCTTATGTTGCCATTGCCAATATCCCAGAGCGTGATCTCGATTTTTTCGTGGCATTAGGCGATACCATCTATGCCGATTACCCCTCAATTGATTTTAGAGGCGAACAGGCTCGTTCACTTGATGCGTTTCGCATCAAGCACAATGAAGTCTATAGTGAACGCTTCGGCAAAAATTATTGGGCGCATATCCGTGCCAATACCCCTATTTTTGCAGCCATTGACGACCACGAACTCACCAATGATTTTGCAGGTGGCGCACCTCCTGCTAGCTCACGCTTATTCGATGCACAGCCTGATGAAGATGTAGCTTATATCAATCAAACACAGATTTATCAGCAGAGTATGCAAGTTTTCCATGAATATAATCCCATTCGTGAGCTTCATTACACAGGTACAGACGATCCACGCATGGAAAATCGTCCGAAAATCTATCGGTATCGTACCATCGGCGAGGATGCAGCTTTCTTCATCTTAGATGCACGGTCATTCCGCGATGCAGCAGTTGATAGCATGACAAATTTTTTGAGTGGGAATGCCGTTGAACAATGGCGCGAAGATGTCTGGCAAGCAGGACGCACCATGCTCGGACAAACACAAATCAATACCCTCAAACGTGATTTACTGGATGCACAAGAACGAGGCATCATCTGGAAATTTATCATGATGCCTGAACCTGTTCAGCAAATGGGATGGTTTACAGGCGAAGATCGCTGGGAAGGCTACGCCCCCGAGCGTACCGAGGTACTGCGCTTTATAGAAGACAATGGTATTCGCAATGTCGTCTTTGTCTCGGCGGATATTCATTCAACCTTCATTAGCAACATCAGCTATCAAGATAGCCTCAATAGTGAACTTATCAAAACCAGCATGTGGGAGATTTCAACGGGGTCTATCGGTTTTTATCCCCCAACAGGGCAAGCTGCCATCGAATTAATTGGTAATCTGGGGGTCTTATTACCGCGTGAAGCAGAACAATATATCAATGGGGATCTTCAAGCTAAAGATGATGTGCTAGAAAGTGTCTTTAATCGTTTTGTGATTGCCACACAAGGACTGCATCCACTTGGCTTAGAAAATTCTGCTATCGACTATGAACTTGTCACAGGTGGTTGGGCAATAGGACATAGCTTCGGTTGGACAGAATTTGATATTGCTGCCGATACGCATCACCTAACCGTCACAACTTACGGAGTTCCCTCGTATAGCGCTGATGATATATCCCGCAATCCACAAACATATCTCAACACCCCACCACAAATTTTAGGGCAGATGATTATCCGTCCCATCCTCGCTTAATTTAATGACTATCACTAGGGTGCATACTATGTGCGCCCTCCTAATGCAGCTTAATTGACACATATTGATGCACGATACACATTTCTTGCGAAAAATTTATCAAATTCTCATTAAAATTTTGGGACTTTCTTTTCACTCGATATTTTTAGGTTTGATAAGTGTAAATCAGCTAAAGTTTGTATTTTTACACGGTTTTACTCAAAAAAACTATGGTTTCACTATGTTAGCATTAGTTATAGGAGGGAAACGTTTCCAAATTTTTTCCTAAAAGCGCGCAACATCTTTGTACAAACTGCACAAAAAATTGCAAAAATGCTAAATTTTTGTAATAATAGATGCAAGTATATAAACCATTATTGTGTTTTATGTACGCTTTTTAAATTATAAGTATCTAGGGAGTTTGTGAATGTCAAATAAAGCATTCCGTTTATTAATGGTCGTAGCTGTTGTACTTGCTGCATTAGCTGCACCGACAGTCCTTGCACAGGACGATCTTTACGTTCCAATTGGCGATCAACCTGAACGCTTTAACTGGGATAGTTATGAAGCTTTTGCTGCTGAATATGATTTTACAGGTGAAGAAATTGAAATCTTCGGACCTTGGGTCGCAGAAGATGAAGGTCACATCACTGCAGTTATTGATTACTTTGAAGCTGCAACTGGCGCAACCGTCAACTACGGTGGTTCAGGTGATGCTGAACAATTAATCCAAGTTCGCGTTGAAGGTGGCGATGCACCAGATATTTATGTATTCCCACAACCCGGTGCTGCTGCTGATTTCGCTCGTAATGGCGATCTCATCCCACTCGGTGACGAAACAGGCGACTGGATTGTTGAAAATTACGCTGCTGGTGCAGACTGGGCAGCATTCAGTACTTTAACTGATGAAAATGGTGAAGACCAAGTTTTCATTTTCCCATACAAACAAGATCTCAAGAGCCTTGTATGGTACGTACCTGATAACTTTGCAGATGCTGGTTACGAAATTCCAGAAACAATGGAAGACCTCCTCGCATTGAGCGACGAAATGGTTGCTAATGGTGATACCCCATGGTGTATCGGGATTGAAAGTGGTGGCGCAACCGGTTGGACAGCAACCGATTGGGTTGAAGATATTATGCTCCGTACACAATCACTCGAAACCTATGACCAATGGGTCAGCAATGAATTACCATTCAACAGCGAAGAAGTTGTAAACGCCGTTGAAACATTCGGTACATTCGTCTTCACAGAAGGTTACGTCAACGGTGGTGTATCAGCCGTTTCAACAACATCCTTCGGTGATGCACCAACCGGTCTGTTCTCAGTACCAGCCGATTGCTTCATGCATCGTCAAGCAAGTTTCATCACATCCTTCTTCCCAGAAGGTCTTGAAGCTGGTTTAGACTACAACGCATTTTACTTCCCATCATTCGCTAGCGAAGACCTTGGTAACCCAGTATTGGGTGCAGGTACACTCTTCGGTATGTTTGAAGATTCACCGACAGCGCGTGCTTTCTTTGAATACTTGAAGACACCTATCGCTCACGAAATTTGGATGTCACGTCAAGGTATGTTGACCGCACATTCAGGTGTAAATTCAGCTGCTTACGCAAATGACTTGCTCCGTTCACAAGGTGATGTTCTCCTTGGCGCAACCTCATTCCGCTTTGATGCGTCTGACTTGATGCCCGGTGCTATCGGTGCAGGTGCATTCTGGACAGCAATGGTTAATTACGTTAACGGTGACAGCGCACAAGAAGTTGCTGACTTCGTTCAAGAAGCATGGGATGGTCTCGATCAATAAATGATCGTCAGATGATCTAACGCTATGTAAGAAAATCTTCTTACATAAAACTTTAGGGTGACTTCTAGTCACCCTAAATGTTATCTATCAATTTGAAAACTATTCTTAATAGGAGAAAATCCACCATGCAAGCCCAACTGTTATTTGCAGCAGTGGCGATCGTACTGGGGGTGGGTAGTTTAATAGCCTATTTTTGGGGTTCAAACGTACTGCTTGATCTGTTAATTGCGGATCGATTAGGACCCAATGGTGACCCCATTGAAAGTCGTGAAAACACGCGCGAAGCTATTCGACCTTGGCTATTTGTGGGTCCTGCCCTCATCATCCTCTTTATTTACTTAGTCTACCCTGCTTTCCAGACCTTCTGGCTTAGTTTCGGGGATTCCGATGGTAATGTGCGTATCACACGCCCTATTTATCCAGAGGAAATTGCAAGCTATAACTTAAATTTTGCAACACCGCTCAATGTTAATCGCATGATGACCATTCGTGATGAACTTGCTGCTACTTATCCCGGTATGGAAACCGTCACCGAAGCTGATTTACAAGGCTTACTCGATAATAACCGTACCAATGGTGATGGGGTTAACGCCTTATTTGAAGCCGCAAATGTTGAACTCGAACAAGATTTTGTATTATTTAGAAATTATGAATGGGCATTTGACCCCGGCAACGGTGAATTCTGGGAATCAGTCAGAAATAATATTCTGTGGTTGTTTGTACCCTTTATGAGTACCGTTCTCGGTCTGTTAGTGGCTGTCTTAGCTGACCGTGTCCGTTGGGGTACGATTCCGCGATCATTCATCTTCATGCCGATGGCAATTTCTTTCGTTGGCGCAAGTGTCATCTGGAAATTTGTTTATGATTTCCGAGGGATTGATTCACCACAAATTGGGGCGCTCAATGGCTTAGTCGTTGCCCTCGGTGGTGAACCTCAACCTTGGATTACAATCCAACCTTGGAATAACCTCTTGCTGATGATTATTCTTGTTTGGATTCAAACAGGCTTTGCGATGGTATTGCTTGGCGCTGCGCTACGCGGTGTACCAGAAGAAACACTCGAAGCTGCTCGTATTGATGGTGCAGATGAAATTCGTATCTTCTTCAACATCATTATCCCACAAATTATGAGTACGATTCTCGTTGTGCTAACAACAATTACGATTACTGTTCTGAAAGTATTCGATATTGTGCTAGCAATGACCAACGGTGAACTCGGGACACAGGTACTCGCCAATCTCTACTTCGATGAAACCTTCCGCGCCTTCGATACAGGGCATGGTGCTGCTGTTTCAATCGTCTTGATGGTTGCAGTTATCCCAATCATGATTTGGAACATCCGACAATTTAATGAGCAGGAGGCAGGTCGATGAATACAAGAATTCCTGTTCTTAACATGACAGTCGGCGCATTACTGGTGCGTGTAGCACTGATTTCAATTGCAGTTTTATGGACGCTGCCAACATTTGGTTTGTTCGTGAGTTCTTTGCGTGATAAAGATCAACTCGCATCGACAGGTTGGTGGGTTGCCCTCAGCACAGTTGAAAACAACGTACAAGCACGGACAGGTGCCGCAACCGACCAAGTCCAAAATGATGATGGCAACTTTGTCATCAGTGGTAATGTCTTTGAAGATGGCTTAGATGCCAATCGCACCATCAAAACATATGGCGCTGGTTTCTTACCATCGAATGAAGCTGTTGAATATGATGCCAATGAAGCACGAGGTTTGCGTGATTATGAACCCGGCGAAACTGTCACATTTGAAGATGGTTCAACCTTCATCCTCAATAGCGATGGCTCATACGAGTGGGTATCCCCTGTAGAATTTGAACTTGAACGTGGTGAACGCTTCTTCTATGTGGCGAGTATTCCACCGCAATTCACACTCGAAAACTACAACGAAGTGCTAGATTCAGAAGGTATCGGACGCGCATTTATCAATACCTTTACAGTTACTATTCCTGCAACCATCATCCCAATTGCGATTGCAACCTTTGCCTCTTATGCTTTCTCATGGATGCAATTTCCGGGTCGGCAATTCTTGTTTGCAGTTGTGATCGGCTTGCTGGTCGTTCCGCTACAAGTAGCGCTAACCCCCCTCTTGCAGATTTATAGTAATGTAGGTCTATCCAATACCTATCCCGGTATTTGGCTGGCGCATACGGGTTTCGGTCTACCGCTAGCGATTTATTTGCTACGGAACTATATCGGTGGGCTACCGCGTGAAATTATTGAATCCGCTAAAATTGATGGTGCATCCCACTTTTCAATTTTTGTTCAATTAATTTTACCCTTGTCCTACCCTGCTCTTGCATCCTTTGCGATTTTCCAATTCCTTTGGGTATGGAATGATCTCTTGGTCGCATTGGTATTCCTCGGCAAAACCGAATCAACCATCGTGATGACCTCTTCTATCCGTGAGCTTATTGGTTCACGCGGTAACAACTGGGAAATTTTGACCAGTGCAGCCTTTATCTCGATTGCCGTGCCACTCGTTGTCTTCCTTGCGATGCAACGTTACTTTGTACGTGGCTTGCTCGCAGGCTCAGTCAAAGGTGGCTAGATTGCACACTATGTGCTAGTTTGTAACATCTTAAAACCCCTATGGCGATCAAGTCATAGGGGTTTTTTGCTAGATTCGATTCTGGTCTAGTTTCAGCAAACAACAGGTGTCCTAAACGACACTCTTACAGCTACGATTTATTTGAGTGAGAATTGTAAAGGTGTGCTACAGCGCATCCACTGTCAAAAACATGTAACAAAGCAGGTGTCCTATATGAAAAGACCCTATATGCCCCATATGCTGATAGTTTTATACAACCAATAAAGAAGGAGCAAACACGCTATGACAGATTTCGCATGGTGGCAACGCGGTGTGGTTTATCAGATTTATCCACGTAGTTTTATGGATAGCAACAACGATGGTATCGGTGATTTACAAGGCATCATTGATCGGCTGGATTATCTCAACGATGGAACAGAAAACTCCCTCGGGGTTGATGCCATATGGATAAGCCCATTTTATCCGTCACCGATGGCAGATTTCGGCTACGATGTTGCTGATTATTGTGATATTGATCCCATGTTTGGTGATTTAGAAACCTTCGATAGATTGGTTGCAGAAGCCCATAAACGCCATATTAAGATCATTGTCGATTTTGTACCGAACCATACCTCTGAGCAACACAAATGGTTTAAAGAATCGCGCCAAAGTACCGATAACCCGAAACGGGATTGGTATATCTGGAAAGATGCTAAAGCCGATGGCAGTCGCCCAAATAATTGGGGCAGCATGTTTGGTGGCACAGCATGGACATGGGATGAAGCGACACAACAATATTATTTCCATCAATTCGCGCCTGAACAACCTGATCTCAATTGGCGTAACCCAGACGTACGCGCAGCCATGCACGATGTCCTACGCTTTTGGATGAATCGGGGTGTCGATGGTTTCCGCATGGATGTCGTCTATATCATCTGGAAACATCCTGATATGCCTGACCAACCGCTCATTGAAGGGGCAACAGGGCGCAATACCGATGACATCTTCGGGCAGCAAGAACAACTCTACGCCTTTAATTATGAGGGTATCCATGATATTCATGGCGAAATTCGAGATGTGCTAGATGAGCAAGGCGCAATCGGCATTGGTGAACTCTGGCTTGATCTGCAAACCCGCATGGAGTATTACCGCAATTTCCATATGCCCTTCAATTTCGATTTCATCGGCGAATGGGAACGCTATCAATGGAATGCTGATTTTTTCCGCTCACGGGTTGATGCGATGGAAGCTGCCCTCCCTGATGGCGCATGGTCAAATTATGTCTTAGGCAATCATGATATTCAGCGATTAGCCTCCCGTTATGGGAGTGATGCACGCGCACGCATGGCAGGGATGCTCTTATTAACCTTACGGGGAACGCCTACACTTTATGCAGGCGATGAAATTGGTATGGTTAATGGTGACATCAGCGAGGAACAAATCCAAGACCCTCAAGGTAAAATTCTAGGGGTCGCTTATACACGCGATGTCACACGCACACCGATGCAATGGGATGATAGCGATTATGCAGGATTCAGCACAACTGAAACATGGCTACCCATCAATGCGGATTACACAAGGCGCAATGTTGTAGCACAATCAAGCGATGATACCTCAATTTTAGCACTCTATCGGCGCATGATGTGGTATCGCAAAAATCATGAGTCCTTAGCTGTTGGGACATATCAAGCGCTTGATGCACCTGATAATATTTTTGCGTTCATTCGCCAATATGACGATGAGCGCCATCTGGTCATTTTAAACTTTGGTGAGATTGCCAAAACCGTCTCATTTGAGGGAACAGGCACACTTATTATCAATACGCTGCTCACACGCTCAGAAGCGGTATCAGATGCAGTCGATGTTGATTCTGATGAAGGCATCATCATTCGATTAAATTAGGTTTGCCTGTATAGAACACCACCCGAGGGGCAAATTACCATAAATGGCACTTTGCCCTAGTAATATTGGCTTTGGTCAATGTACACCCATATTATGAAATGCTATCCGCAAAAGATGCTGTCAATGCTTCTAAAGCCCGTAAATCACTGATGATTGAGGATATTATTGACTCCCTATTACATAATGCACTGCTTGAATACTTATTTGCTAAACCATTAGCTTGCACGACAAAAACAAATGTTCTAAAATTAGTACCTTCGTTCACTATTGAGAAGAAAGGTCATTTATGTCTACATCCCCTACGCCAATATTTCATCATACACTCTTTTGGTATTGCAATGATGTTGCACTAATGCGTCATTTTTATACCACCTTACTCAATCTCGAAGAAACTTTCTATCGCAATGATGCTGAAGTAGGTTGGTTAACGTATCAGAGTGGTAGCTTACAAGTTGTTTTTAGTCGGGCAGAAAAACCGCAACCTGTTCTTGAGGATTGGTCAATTCAATTTTCTTATAAAGAAGGCAAGCTCTATCAACCATCTTGGGCTGTTGAAGTACCCTATCACAATTTTGCAGATACAATCAAACGTATCATATCAGATGGCACTACGCCCTATTTAGAGGAAACATATCGTACACCCCGTGAAGGTCATTTGTGTTTTTGGGTGCGTGATCCTATGGGAATAACAATTGAATTATATGCACACAATAAACAAGATTAAGAGGTTATCGTTAGAAGTGGGAGCATCCATATTACAGGATACTCCCTCACGCAAAAAGAGGAGAAACAGGGGATTAGGTAAGGTGTCTCAGATGATGCGGGGTGCAAATCATCTGATAAAATCAGTATAAAACAAATGTTCTTATTGATGTTGTTCATATGACCGTTTTTAGTATGAGTATCCGATTAATGAAAGATTACATTTCGCATGTCAGTGATAGGACTTTAGTATGGATTGCTCAAGAATTGTGATCCTCTTAACACTTTTTTAGATTTCATAGGCTGCTTTTGTGTTTAAATGAGGATTACGACTGTTCAAATGCTTCGGAGTTTCTATGCACCCCACACAAAATATTGCTGTATCATCCGCTACTACTATTCGTGCATTGATGGATAGTATCCAAGCTGCGGTAGTGATTGATGAACAAAAATTAGAATTGATCCTCGCGGCATTTCTCGCTGGTGGACACGTTCTGCTAGAAGACATCCCCGGTATCGGTAAAACAATGGTTGCTAAAGCGATTGCAACCTCCATGCACGCTAATTTCAAACGGGTACAATGCACACCCGATTTACTCCCTAGCGATATTACAGGGAGTGCCATTTACAATCAGCGCGATCAGCAATTTGAATTTCTCGAAGGCCCTCTATTTGCCAATATTGTCCTCGTTGATGAGATTAACCGTGCCTCACCGCGTACCCAATCCAGCCTATTAGAGGCAATGGCAGAAGGTCAAGTGACCTCGGATGGCAACACCCGTCAATTACCGTCGCCATTTTTCATTATCGCTACACAAAACCCAATCGAAATGGCAGGCACATTCCCATTGCCAGAAGCTCAATTGGATCGCTTTTTGATAATGCTCAATTTAGGCTATCCCGATTACGACGATGAAGTAAGCATTTTAGAACGCGAAGAACACACCAATCCCTTGGATAATCTAACCCCCCTACTGACAATGGAAGATATTGTCGCGTTACAAAAGAAAGTGCGTGACGTTGATGTCGTGCGCCAACTGAAAGAATACATTGTGCAACTGAATCAAGCAACACGTACACACCCTGATGTTGTCCTTGGGATTAGTCCGCGTGGTGGGGTTGCCATGCAACGCTGCGCCCAAGCCCTTGCACTCATCCGAGGACGGGATTTTGTCACCCCTGATGATATCAAAACAGCTTTGCACGCTGTCGGGAAACACCGCCTCTTAACACGAGATCGTAAACCTGATACAGCGCTGACCGTTTTAGATGATGTCCTCAATACCGTTCGTGTGCCTGTCGAATAACGATGCGACCAACAAGACGTTTTTGGGCATTCTTAATCATCGCCTTTGTGTTTTGGTTTTTTGCGAATCAAACACAAATTGGATGGTTGTATATTGTCTCGGCATTATTAGGCGGTATCTTGATTGCTGCATGGGTTTTAAATCGCGGGACAATCAAGCAAGTGACAGGGACGCGCAACCTCAACCTAGCACTCGATGATGTGCGCCATGAAGCCGATGATATAACCATAACACTGATACTAAATAATACAGGGCAAATGCCAGCATCACATCTTGCCCTCATCGAAACTTGTCCGCTTGCCCCGCCTGATAGCGAACAACACGACTTAGCCTTATTTATTCCGATGGTGAGCGATCAAATCCAGTTTGATTATCAGACGACCATTCATCGGCGCGGATTGCATCATTTTCCAGCGATGCAGTTAATGTCGCGTGCGCCATTTGGCTTTTTTGAGCGCAAAGGGACACATGCAATCGAAACATCGTTACTGGTTTATCCTGAATTACGCCCTTTAGGGCGCTTATCGCTCTTAGATGAACAAGCTGCTGCGGAACTGACGAATCCTAAAGCAGGGATGGGTAGCGAGGTGATTGGTGTGCGTCCCTATCGTGCAGGTGATTCACCGCGTCATATTCATTGGCGTAGTGTTGCTCGGCGTGGACAATTGGTGAGCAAGGAATTTGCTCAAGAAACACAACCGGGCGTTAGCATTGTGATTGATCGTTATTGCCCCTTATCGCCTCTTCCAGAAACTAAGCATCAACCATTTGAAATTGCGATTAAATGTGCCGTCAGCATTGCAGATTACGCCATGAAAAAAGGCTACCCTGTCCATCTTGCAGCCCATCAAGATGATCTTGCAACACCACGCGGTGCAATTATCAGTGATATTTTGATGCAATACACCGCCCACCTAATACCAACCTCTGAGCCAACACTCGCTGATGTGTTGAGTTACCAACCCATGCAACAATTTGTCGCAATTATCATGGCGTGGGTAGATGATACTATCATTGAAACCCTGCTTGGGATGCAACATCGCGGCTATAAATTGCTAGTCATCATCCCTGACCCGACCACCTTCCCTATTGATAGTGATGTCTCAGCATCTGGCTTACAAAGCACACTCGCCCAAAATAATATTGATTATCGCATCATCAAACATGGTGATGATTGGGCAGATGTTATTAGTCATGAAGTAGAAATCTAAACCTATGTTCAAAAAATTACTCAATCGTATTATTCCAGACGCCATCAAACAAGCTGAAGACTCGGTCTATTTACGCTGGATAACCTTCTTCGCACAAGCTATCGGCGCACTCGCATTAACTTATGTAACACGCCAATATTGGCTATTCCCAATGGGAGTTCTATTTTTATCATTGGGTCATATTTTTGCCTATCGCACACGGCATAATCCCAAAAAATGGATGAAATATGTGGGATTTGTTCTGCTGAATATGGGTGTCTGTGGGATGGTTTTTGCAATTTCAGCAGGCTTACCCTATCCACAAGCTATGTTTGCAGTGCTTGCCATGAGTTTAGTGAGTGTTGAAGTTCGTAGTCGGCTCAATCTGTATTCCGCAATTGGCTTAGGTTTAATTAACCTCTATGCAGCAGCATCACTCAGCCGAGATATTGTCTATGGCATCTTTTTACTAACCTTCATTGGCTTAATATTGGCTTTTCTGTGGCGTGCGGATAGCGAAGATGGTATCAAGAAAAATAACTATATCCTACGCGAAAATAAGCCCTCCAATGCTAAAAAACAAGCCAGTACAAGCGCTACATTTACTTGGATTGGGCTACGGTTTGGGGTCATTGCGATTGCTTTAACTGTAGTGGTCTTTTTATTCACACCCCATTATGCCAGCTTACCACTACTCAGCCCGATTTCCTTGCGTGTACCTATTCAAGCCTCACCCAACCGAGAAGTCATTAACCCCTCTGTGCCCCTTGTTCAATTAGAAGGCATTCCACCTCAAGATCAAGAAAGTGAATATTTTTTCGGTTTTGGGAGTTCACTTGATTTGAGCTATCGCGGTGGATTAAGCAACACGCTCATGATGTATGTCAGTAGCCCTGCATGGAGCTATTGGCGTGGCTACGCTTATGACACCTACAACGGACAAGCATGGTATCAATCAGACACTGAAATTGAAGAAATCGAAAGCGATAATAACTTTTTCTTATTGCGTGATGCCGAAGATTGGGGCGATGATCTTTTCGTGCAAACTTTTTATATTCAGCAACCGATGCCTAATGTATTATGGGCTGGTGGCAATCCTGAAATGGTCGTTGCACCTGCGAGTAGCATTGGTGTTGACCAGACCAATGGTTTACGACTCGGTTCATCACTAGAACGCGGAATGATCTATAATGTGCTGGCGAATCGCATCGAATTTGACCCTGATGCCTTACGAACAGATTCGAGTAATTATCCTGATGCGATTACGGAAACTTACTTACAATTGCCTGATACCATCACTGAACGCACACGGCAACTCGCGCATGATTTAACAATCAATGCACCAACCACTTACGACAAAATCATTGCCATTCGTGACCATCTACTCACATCCTATCCGTATGATTTTTTCCCGCCACCGCAACAACCTGATACCGATTCCGTCGATCAATTCTTATTTGTCGATCAACGCGGATTCTGTGAAATGTACGTCAGCGCTATGATTGTCCTCTTACGAGAAATTGGGATTCCTGCGCGCTTTGTTGTCGGTTATGGCAGTGGTAATTACAATGCCTTCACAGGGTATTATGAAGTCCGTGCTAATCATGCCCATTCATGGGTAGAGGTCTATTTTGCCGATCATGGTTGGGTGCCTTTTGACCCCACCCCCGGTTGGGAAGGCAATCCAGAAACAGGACCCGTACAACGTTGGGTCTTTAGTAGCTTATTCGAGAATGTGCAACTCCCACAGATTCAACTCGGCGGTATTGCCGAAGTTGGCGCAGCCGTTGTCGGTGTTGCTATCACGCCTATTATTTGGATATTAGGTATGGGCGGCATCGGCGGTGCAATATATGGACTTTGGATGTTATGGCAACGCTGGCGCAGCAAACAAGGACGCAAATATCATACGCATCCCAACCGACGCGCAATTTTTAAACTTTATCGCCAGACACAGCGTAAAATCAAGCAAAAACGTGGGGATAGCCAAACCGTACAAGAACATGCCAAGCAACATCCTGAACTCAAAGAAATCGCGGATGCAGTTGATATTGCTGCCTATCGCCCTACCCCACCTGACGATAGCTTGTTAGATCGTGTTCGAGCATGGCTGCAAAAATTAAAGCGTAAGTAAGCTAAATAGGTAACGACTGAGCCAAAAAGTTCCCATCCCAAAGATGATTGTATAGAGGATGTTGCGCGTGCGCCATGCAATTAACATTGCACAGATACTTGCAATCGTCTTGGGATTGAGCGAAAAATCAATCATGCCATCGGTGCGTAAGACATTCGGTGTTGCAATCGCAAACAGAACCGTAACAGGCACATAGCGCAAGGCTTTGAGCATTAAGGGTGACATTTCCATATTGCGGAAAATGACCAAAAAGGAGATACGCTCTAAAAATGTCAAAAATCCGATGAGCAAAAATAGCAAAAATAGAGTCATGATGTCTCGTCATCTCCTAGCAATACGCCTACAGCAATCCCACAAGCAACTGCAACCAATAAGCCAGTATTATTAGGTAAAGGGGCAGCCAATAATGCCACTAGGGATGCAACTGATGCTGCTGCAACGAATGTCCAATCTTTGATAGCAGGGATCGCAATACCGAGAAACATCAATGGAATTGCAAAGCTAAAACCCCATGACAATGGAATAAATTCACCCAAAAATACTCCCAAGGCGCTACTAATCACCCACGATGTCCACAGCATCATACTATGCCCAAGGTGATACCATTGTTTGTGCGGTGCATCAGGGTTTTCAGCAAAATAAGCAATGGATAGTGCATAGGGTTGATCGGTCAATAAGTACCCTAATCCCAAACGCCACCAAAGTGAATACGGTCTAAAATAAGGGGTCAACGACGCACTGTAGATGACAAAGCGCAAATTAACGATGGTTGCCGATAACAAGATCACCCACAAAGCAGCATCATTCTTGAGCAATTCAATCGTCACCAATTGGGCAGCCCCTGCTACCATAATCATCGACATCCAAATGCCTTCTAAGGGCGTAATACCAATATCTGTTGCTGCTACACCAAACACAATCCCAAATGGAATCACACCCAATACAATCGGCAAGAACTCGCGCACACCTGCCCAAAATGCAGCGCGTGGCGTTGTAAACTTTGTCATAACTGATGAGCTAACACTAGTCTGAATAATGATCTATAGTGTATCCGCTCTAGCTTGTCTGCCTAGACCCTCTATAGACCAAATCGTGCAATCTGGATCAATATTAAGATTAACATTGCATGAGTAGGCGGTCTATGAGTCATCCAATCTAGTCATCTAACACGAATAACATAACAGAAGCACTTACTAGGGTCTGAGTAACAATTCATAAATCATACCCTTAACACTCATATTGGGTGTTTAGTATAAAAAGTGTATTTGATAACATTTTATATTCAGATATAGATATATAGGAGTTCATATGTTAAAACGTTCTATCGTAGGGTTACTCGTCATCTCAATGATGGCATTCGGCGCAATCAATGTTTTTGCCGATCATTTTGATCCAGCAGTCACTGTCAACGATCAAGTATCAACTGACGGTACAGTCACAATTGCACAAGTTAACAGTGCCGCAGAAGGTTTCCTCGTTATTCATGCTGATAATGACGGCTCATTTGGCGCGGTTATCGGTTACGCACCTGTTTATCCCGGCGCAAATTATAATGTCGTCGTTGATATTGATACCTCCGCAGCAACCAGCACACTCTACGCCATGTTACATCAAGATACTGGCGAAATCGGTGTCTATGAATTTGGCACAGTCGAAGGTGCAGATGGTCCTGTCGCTGTAGATGGCGCAGTCGTTACACCATCATTCACCGCAGAAATCGTCACGGCAAGCGATCAAATGGTTGATATGAACACCGTTACCATTGATAGCGTAACTCTTTCAGTCGATGGTTTCGTCGTTGTTCACGCTGGTGATGCAGAATCATTCGGCGCAGTTCTCGGTTTTGCTGCTGTTCCAGCAGGTACATCAACCAATGTTGTCGTTGAACTTGAAGGCGATATGACCGATGTTGTATGGCCCATGCTCCATGTCGATACGGGCGAAGCTGGCGTTTACGAATTTGGCACAGTTGAAGGTGCTGATGGTCCTGTCGTTGTAAATGGCTCAGTTGCAACCATGCCAATCTGGACAGTCCCACATATGCGCGTTGCTGACCAAATCGTTGTTCATAGCGATGGTATGGATATGATGGATATGGTTCCAAGCGTAACCGCAAGTTCTGTTCTCAGTGAAGGTGCTGGCTGGCTTGTGATCCATGCGGATAACGACGGCGCTCCCGGTCCTGTACTCGGTCAAACCCTTGTAGAAGCTGGTTTGAATACCGATGTTGTCGTTGAACTCGAAGGCGATATCACCCCAGTATTGTTCCCAATGCTCCATGTTGATACTGGCGAAGCGGGTGTTTACGAATTTGGTACAGTTGAAGGTGCTGATGGTCCAGTCTTCGTTAACGAACAAGTTGTTGTATTCCCAATCAATGCTGCACCAAGCATCTACTACAATGGTTCAATTGATGGTAACGTCCTCAGCATTGATGGTGCATTAGCCGATGCAACAGGTTGGCTTGTCATCCATGCCGATAACGCTGGCGCTCCCGGTGCTGTACTCGGTCAAGTACAAGTGTACCCCGGTCTGAACCAAAATCTCGTTATCACCCTCGAAGGTGACGTAACCGAAACAGTCTTCCCGATGTTGCATTTTGATACAGGTGAAGCAGGTCAATACGAATTTGGCACAGTCGATGGTGCAGATGCTCCAGTCTTCGTTGGTGGCAATGTCGTGGTTGGTCCTTTAACCCCATCCATGATGGAATAAGTCTTTAACATTTCTTCCCTCCTTGTTAATATGGCTGACGACTATCGTCAGCCATATTTTTTTACAGGGTGCATTAATCCAAATATGTGATAATTCGCGTATATCAAGTATGATGCTCATGCATAAATGTTATAATGTTGTCGCTCATATTACTTGCTTGATTAAGCATTTCATTGAATCATATAAGAATTATTAACTCTTAATGATCGAAAGTGCGTATTTATCAGCAAACAGTTATACTGAGTAGGGATAAAAAAACGAGTGGGAATCATGAGCGAAACACCTATACCAGATTTAATCCATCAGATACAAAGTGGCAGTGAAGAAGCCCTTTTACAATTACATGATGAATTTGCAACACCTGTCTACTCTGTCGCGTACCATGTATTAGGCAATTCGCAAGATGCTGAAGAAGTCACACAAGATGTTTTCCTCAAACTTTGGGATAAATCACAATCATTTGATCCTGATCGTGGGAAATTTACGTCATGGCT
The DNA here is from genome assembly GCA_049680565.1 of Phototrophicaceae bacterium. Classification (GTDB taxonomy): domain Bacteria; phylum Chloroflexota; class Anaerolineae; order Aggregatilineales; family Phototrophicaceae; genus JAUZRW01. Next base: position 16,029 of record JBAUIA010000228.1, on the reverse strand, counting down.
TTTGACTATTGCACGGCGCACAGCCATTGACCGTTTACGCAAACGGCAACGACGTGAACCGCCTGATAATTCAGTGTCAATAGATTCAGCGCCCTACCTATCGGAAATAATCGGTGGCGAAGAAGATATAACAGATTTACAACATTCCTTACTGAGTGTGATGAATGAATTACCAACAGATCAGCGCGATGCGATCTATTTAGCTTACTTTCATGGGATGTCGCATAGCGATATTGCTGCTCATGTCAATAAACCATTAGGGACTATAAAATCCCATATTCGGATGGGAATGCAAAAGTTACGAATAATCTGGATGCAAAATCAACCCGCAACGCTTACGGATAGTGAATGATCTAAATATAATGACTCGTGACGAATTACTTGATCTCATACCAGCCTATGCCCTTGATGCGCTTGATCCTGATGAAAAAAAACAGGTCGAGGCATTATTATCCCATGATCGTGACGCACAAACCCTATTAAGTGACTACGAGGCTGTTGCATCCGTATTAGCCCTTGGCGTTCCCACACGCCCTGCCCCAGCGCACTTACGAGCCAATTTAAAAGCGCAACTGGCACAGCGTCCTAAACAACTAGATCAACCGCAAGCCACTGCGCCGATTAGTAATACAAAAAGCTCACGTCCTATAACATTTCCAAGTTTAATGTGGGGGGCTGCTGCTGCACTCATCATTGTTGCAATCGGTTTAATCGCGCTTCTCTTGATAGATAATAATGCAAGAACAAACTCACCTGCTGAAACACTTTATAATCAATTATTACAACAAGACGACTCTAATCGCTTTGCAGTAATAGCAGAAGCTGCCGACCAAGCAACAGGCGATCTATTAATTTCTGCGAATAATACCGAAGCGGTACTGCGTGTGACATCCTTGCCTGATACCACAAGCGACGAAAGTTATCAGCTTTGGATCATCAGCAATGATAATACCGTGCAAAGTGGCGGTGTCTTTGATTGGGCAACAGGACATGGTCCTTATTATATTGTCATCAACCCTGAAACCATTTCGAGTTTAGCAGCCGTCGGCATGACAATTGAACCCTTTGGGGGTAGCCCACTCGAAAATGCACCAACAGGCGAACGATTATTTGCAGTATCGGTAGCAGCAGCCAACTGATTAAACCAATTCTACATTTACATCAACATGCTCGGAGTGATTATCTTTCAGCACATAATAAGTCCGTTTTGTGAGATAATCACCCTTCTGAACATCATCACTATTATGCGTGCTAATATGCACTCGCAAATTAAAAGGTCCAACACTATCTCCCATTTGTCCTTCTACTGAAAATGCTAACGGTTCACCCTCATACGTCACATTATGTTGGATCGTTTCTGTAAATGTCGTGGCTGGCATATCCATCATCCCAACAGAATCCAATGAGATAAAAACAGTTGCGCCAGTGAACGATTCAGTTGCTGCTGGTAAATGAATATGACCTGTAACAAGTGTTGGCATATGGCTTCATCCTCTTTTATTTGATGATAGGCATCATTATAGTGACCCTATTCATCTATACGTATAAATAATAAAGACGTAGCACAACTGACTACGTCCTTTGACAATCATTCTATTTTTGACCGTAGCTATTTAGTGATCTTCACAGCCATATCCGCCAAATTCACCTTCAAAGCTATAGTCTGTATAAGCTTCAAAATCAGAAACATGCTCAGCAGCATACCCATACATTTGTGCAATCGCAGCAAGATCACCATCACTCAGGTGGGTGCGTTGACCAATCTCGACCCCATCTTGTAGTGGAATAATGGTATCATTGCCATTTTTGGAAAATGCCCAGCTTGGATAATGCATAATTGAGCCATAATCATACACTCCGAGGTCTTCGCCATTATCAGCTTGAATTTGGAAGTTGTGTTCATAACCACGATAAATATTTTCAAAGCGCACATCCACATAGTCATCACGATCATTACGGCTTTGTTCGTGCCATAAACCTAGCGCATGACCAATCTCATGAATGGTATTGCCTGTGCTACAACGTGGTGATAAAAATAAGCGTTGCGCTCCACCTTGCATCCCAACATACGAAGCACAACCTGTTGAGGTCACAAAACGGATATAATTAGGATATTCAGACGCGTTGGCATTGGTACGTTCAACAAAACGCATCTCAGAATGTTCTTCCCAATAGGCAATTGCATCCGTAATACGGCTTTGCTCAACCATATTGGAATCAATGGCGTAAGGAACAAGGTTATTTGTCCATAAATAGTCATTACGTGGGGCAATGCCTAAGCCTAATTGAGCCACATCACTCCGCAAGATAATATCGCCTTGATAAACAGCATAGCCATTGGCTTCTGTGTACGTTACAGGATGAAGATTGACATAAGCACCATCTAGCATGCCTGTATAGAATGTACTTTCAACAACACCCGCTTGATCGCCTTCAAAAGCAAAGGCAAATTCAGGATGGATTTCACTCGGTGTCCCATCAGGTTGGGATACATCAGCAGTTTGACCGAAGCCTTGCCAAATAGCAATAACGCCGAGAACAACCATCAGGAATAAAATGGCGTACCAATGGCGTTTTGTAAAGCGTTTTTCGTCGTCATACATCATATAGTCCTCAAAAAGCTACTCATTAGAAATAGTATACACCGAAAACACACCATTTTGCCAAGCAATAGGCAAAGCGACGATTTATATCAAGCACGAATCGCTTTACCTGTATCTTGCAACAATTTGATAATCCCAATAATAACCGCAAAAAATTCAAGCCGTCCGAGTAACATTCCTACAATTTGCGCCCATAAAACAACATTAGGCGCATCCGCACTCGTAATACCAACTGATAAGCCGACAGTACTGAGAGAACTTGCAAATTCAAACAAACTAGATTTCATATCATAGCCATATGCCATCATCAAACTAGCACCTAACATCAGCGCAAAAAAGTAGATACCCACAAAAACGGAAACGTGCCGAATAGAGGTATCTGAGATATTTTTATACGTATCGCCGTACCAAATTTTAGGCTGATTCACACTCGATGCTGGCATAAATGCCTTTTTAACTTCCCATAGAACGGCTTTATACAGTATATAAATACGAAATTGCTTAATCCCCCCTGCGGTTGAGCCTGTGCCACCACCGATGAGCATTAAAACGATTAATAGAAACCAGCCAAAATCTGACCAATCCCCATAACCTACCGTAGAAAAGCCAGTGGTGGTCAGCGCTGAAATTGTTTCAAAAATCGCAACACGCGCAGCTTTCATCATCGTTGGATACAAGCCAATTGTAACAATCGCAAATAGAAGAACACTAATAATAGGAATAAGCAATGCCATTAAGCGAATTTCGCCATGTCGTTGGATCGCTTGCCACTTACCTTTAATTGCAGTGTACGCCACTAAGAAGTTGATCGTCCCTGCAAACATCAAGACAATCGTAATAGCTTCAATTAGAGTACTATCCCAATAGCCGATTGATTCTGGACGGGTAGAAAATCCCCCTGTAGAAACAGCAGCAAAGGTGTGATTGACAGCATCAAATATGGACATACCAGCAAGGGATAGACCAATAATGCCAAGCACGATATAAGCAAAGTAAAGTCGAATTACAATGAGCGTTGATTCACGTACATGAGGCGCAAGTTGGTCGCCGCGCCCTTCGGCTGCGGATAAACTAGAGCCAACGGGTCCTGTAATGGCACTGAGTGCAAGAATCGCTAGCCCTGCCCCACCTGCAAGTTGAATAAGACTGCGAAAAAATAAAAGCAATTTCGGAGCAGTCGTCACATCCACAACCGATAAACCTGTTGTTGTCCAGCCACTTGTTGATTCAAATATAGCTTGTGTAAAATTTAAGCCATCAATCATCATAATAGGCAATGCACCAGTGATAATTGCAATCACCCAGACTAGCACAACCACTACAAAGCCTTCTTGAATGGTTACGCTGATGTCTTCATTCGGTTTTAGACTACGCCAGCCCAAAAAACCAATCAGCAATAAAGGTAAACCAACTACCAAAAATGCAGGCGCGTGGCTTATCTCAGACGGATAAAATGGTAGCAATAACAATGGAACAAGATGCAAACCACCAATTACAGCGACGATAGCACTCATGTAGGCAGCTAGGGCTTGATAGCGACTTTTCAGATAGGAACGTTGTCTCATTTGAATGTAAACACCTTTTTCTGGCGTATCAAACAATCAAGTTTCGGGACCGTATCGTTACTTTCAGAAATCAACAATAAATGATCATCTTGTTGTAATTGTGTCGAGCCACGCGGGATCACCACATGCCCATCACGGATAACACAAGCAATTAAAACATCTTCACTCAAATCAAGTTCTGCCAATGTTTTGCCAACAGCAGGTGAATCCATTTCTAGCGCAATTTCAGTCAAGTTAACATTACCTTGTGCCACAGGAATCATAGATTTGATGGTATCGAAGGTTGTCTCTTGGGCAATGATTGAGCCAATAATACGTGTCGCTGAAAATGCAATATCAATGCCTAATTTCTCAAACACACGTTCGTTATCAGGGTCATTAACACTTGCAATCGTGCGTGGAATTTGGAAGTTCTTACGCGCAATTTGGCATGCGATTAGATTATCTTGATCGTGTGACGTTAAGGCAATAAACACATCACATTCACGGGCTTGGGCTTCTTCCAACAATTTAGGGTTCGTGCCATCGCCCAATACAACCGTTGCGCCTGTCTTTTCTGCCAGCATTCTCGCGGATTTTTCGTCACGGTTAATAATCACAACGTCGAAGTTCTGACGCATAAATTCACGCGCTAAAAAATAGACGGTTTTATCACCGCCAACCATAATAATTCGCATAGATAAAAACTCCAGTAGCGATTAATTGACTAAATTATGAAATGCATTCGAGGATAAACGTGTTGGACTGATGGTTTCGACACCAAAATCAGCATAAATAGCTTCGCGGTATGGATCATACACACGGGCAACAACCAGTGGAATATCAAAGATTTGCTTGGCAACTTGCGCCACCATCAAGTTTGTGTTGTCTTCTGTTGTGGCTGCAAACAAATAATCAGCATCGGCAATATCGGCATCTGCCAATGTTTGTAATTCAACAGCATCACCTGCAATTTTATAACCACTGAATGCTGTTGTTAATTTATCAAATGAATGTTCATGATTATCAATCACAATCACCTGATGTCCATCGGCACTGAGATCATTAGCGATTGTGCTACCTAATCGACCACACCCAACAATAACTACCTTTTTACTAGTCATATTTTTCCTGCAAGTAATCTGTTTTCAATATGATTTAAGTATAAAAAAAATCATATCAAAATAGGTTCAAAGATTACCTACAATCTATCAAGAAAACATAAAGATGATGTGAAAATTGACTCAGTCCGTGATAAGACGGTAGCCTACACCGGGTTCTGTACGGATATATTGCGGATTTGTGGGGTCAGCTTCAATCTTTTGGCGTAAATTACTAACATGCACACGCAGTAAATGAATTTCGGTTTGATACCCTGCCCCGCGCACTTCTTTTAACATTTGCTGATGTGTAATAACCCGTCCCGCATATTTTACGAAGACTTTCAGCAAGTCATACTCGGTAGGGGTTAATTGAATTTCTTCATCTTGGAGCGTGACAAGGCGTTTACCTAAATCAACAATCAGCGCACCTGTTTTAAAAATAGGCTCAGTAATTTCATCTTTACGATGCCGTAGCGCAACACGCATGCGTGCCATCAGTTCGCCAACACTAAAAGGCTTAGTCAAGTAATCATCCGCACCAGCATCCAAGGCTTCAATCTTATCCGTGTCTTGATCTTGCACCGATAAAATAATAATCGGCACAGTTGACCATTCACGCAACCGTTGCGTGACCGTGATGCCATTAATACCGGGCAAATTCAAATCAAGAATCACTAAATCAGGCTGATGATTAACCGCTTCAATCAGGGCATCTTCGCCATTATCCACTTCAATAATTTCATGAGCATAAGGCGATAAAGCAGTGCGTAAATAGCGCCGAATAGCAATTTCATCATCAACGACTAAAATTTTTAATTGTTCAACAAATTTTTCTGGCATAGAATCCCCTATCAGATGTTTAAATGGTGAGTGTCGCGCTTAATGGGATGGTCAGTGAAAAAATTGTACCGCCTTCAAGACGATTATGCACAGTAATTGTTGCATGATGTAAATCAACAATACCTTGCACAATCGATAAGCCTAAACCACTCCCCCCTGCCCGTTTTGATGTCGAGGCACGATAAAATTTACCAAAAATTTTGGAGATTTCGTTCTCTGGAATACCTACCCCTGAATCAGCCACAGTGAGATGCACGCCGAGATCATCAGCAAAGGCATCAATTAGAATTGGCATATCTTCGGGAGAATACTTGGCAGCATTATCCAGTAAATTGACCATCACCTGAGCAAATAAGACCAAATCAACCGTAATGAGTGGTAAGCCTTCTTGGATATTCACTTGCACATCGCGTTCTTTTAAGCGCGATTGTAATTGTGTCCGCGCCACACTAATCACTTCTTGAACCGCATAGGGTTCACGTTTGAGATACAATGTACCTGATTGTAAACGAGACATTTCCAGCAAATTGCCCACCAAACGGTTGAGCCGATCCGCTTCTTCATAAGCACCGAGTAGTAACTCGCGCTGCATTTCATGGGTAAGCGTATCATGATCGCTCAGCAAACTACTCAAAGCCCCTTTGACAGATACCAATGGTGTCCGCAAATCATGCGATACAGAATTGAGAATGGTAGTTTGCAAGGTTTCTTTGGCGCTTAACAACTCTGCTTCTTGTGCTTTTTCGGCAAATTGTAAGGCTTCGAGCGCTAGCGCAAATTGAGATATGAACGCATCCAACAAGCGTTCTTGGTCGATGGAGAGATTAATGTTGGTCTGGATACCAATGACCCCAAGCAGTTGTTTAGCAACGCGAATCGGACGGTAAAATCCGATAGCCTCAGGATAACTTTTCGTATCTTTGCCTGATTGCAAACCCTTTTGATAGGATTCGCGTGCAGCAGCGTGTTCAGTCTCGTTAAGCTGATAGCCTAATGTCGATTGTGATAATGTGATTGCTTGATTGTGTGGCAAAAAAATAGCAATATCGGATTGAATTGTTTGAAGGGTATGGGAAACAAGCGTTTTACAAATATCATCCATGTCGGTAGCAATTGCAAGGTCTTGACTAAAGGCATAGAGGCGAGCGGTTTGTTGTTCACGGTTTTGTGCTGAAACTGCTAGATGGCGTACCTGTGCTGCTAAATACGCTGTGACTAAGCCAACACTTCCCAATCCAATGAAAGTAACAATATATTCAGCATCTTCAACCCGAAACGTGTAGCGTGGCGGAACAAATGCCACATTAAAAACAACCACACTCAAAAATGATGCCAACGCGGCAACACCATACCCATAGCGAAACGACGCAATGACAATTGCCAATAAATAAATCATCACAAGATTCGTTGGATTCAGCGCAAACAAAAAATCAATCAGCATCCCAAACAAAGTTGCCAGAGCAACAATGACAATCCCCTTTGCATACTGTCGCCATGCAAATGCTTTAGAAGACTTAATCATAACAGATGCTATAAGGTCATCTCTGGAAGTGCTAATCACATAGACATCAATATCACCACTGGCACGAATGAGGTTATTGACGATAGAGCCTCGGATCAGTTCTTCCCAACGAGACCGTAATGTTTGACCCACAATTAATTTAGTAACCTGATGTTCACGCGCTACTTTAATCAACATATCTGAAATAGAATCGCCTGTTACTGTAAAAGTTGTTGCACCAAGACTTTTAGCAAGTTGCATCGTTTCATTCAATTGGGATTGCACGCTCTCATCAGCCTGATCTTCCATCGAATGTTCGATATAAACGGCTAATAGCTCAGCATCCAATTGTTGCGCCATACGATACCCTGCACGCAGTAAACGCACACTGAGTGGGCTGGGGCTAATTGCAACCAATAAGCGATCTGTCGTATCGTGCGAGTCAGTGAGATCACTTACTGATTGATATGGCTGTATGTTGGTTTTAGTCATATGATTGCGTTAATTTAGTCTTCGGCTTAGATAGTTAAACAACATCATTTTTTAAATGTTTGAGTGCATAAAAACTCAGACCAATAAAAGAGAGCAATAACACTGAAACAGCGACAATTTGAATCCATACATTAGGAATAGATACTAACGCAAAGACGGTGATTGCTATTGTCAAGCATAATAGTGTGCGCCATGTAATCTTACCAATCGTTGTAGCTTCGGTTTTATCATTCATTTTCAACTGCCCTTTATTTAGTACATCTTACTAATAATTATAGATTAATCAATTTTGTATCAAAAAGGGTTCAAGATATGGATAGATGTCATCAAGAAAGTATCAATATAAAAAATCGCTCACCCTATAATCACTGTCAAATGATTTTATGGTGAACGATTTATGATGCGCTGGATCGTGTTGAAGGCGGTACGATGTCAAGCTACCGTATCTTGTGATACCTTACTTTTACGTGTGGGTAGCAGATTGAGTACCCTATTTTGGATGGGGGCGATGAAGCGCACCAGAATAGGTCCTATCAGTGCCATAATAAGCACATAAGCTGCTGCCAATGGCGCAAGCATCGGTTCTTCTAATGCTGATCCTGCTGCTAGACCCGCAATCACAATAGAAAACTCACCACGTATAGTCAACATAGCAGCCGCGCGGTTTCGCCCATTGATACCAATGCCAGCCCGTTTTGCAGCCCACAAGCCTGTGATGTATTTGGTGATGCCCGTCACAAGTACAAGCAAAAAAGCAACCAATAAAACAGGGGGAATTGTTGAGGGCGTAATCTGCAATCCAAAAAAGACAAAGAAGATGGTAGCGAACAAATCTTTGAGCGGTTCAATCAATTTATGGGTTTGCTCGGTAATTGGGTCAGATAATGCGATGCCGACTAAGAATGCCCCAACGGCTGCCGATACTTGCAAGTGTTGCGTCACCCCTGCTGTCAGTAAAATAACCCCTAGGATTGTCAGCAACATAATTTCATTGCTACTACTATTCATCCAGCGACTCATGCGTTCGCCTTGTGTAAGCGCAATTGTCAGCACGATCATCACGGTGATAATTGCTGTGCCAAGCGATAATGCCCCTGTTATCCAATCACTCCCGATCAATAGGACTGCCATCAATGGTAGATACACCGCCATGACAAGGTCTTCAATGACCAGCAACGATAAAATGACAGGTGTTTCACGGTTACCTAGCCAGCCTAAATCGCCCAGCAATTTAGAGATAATCCCTGATGACGAAATATAAGTGACCCCTCCTAACAATAAAGCAGGTACCCAATGCCATCCTAAGATGAGACCAAATATAACACCGGGGGTCATATTCAACACAAGATCAACCATCCCAGCAGGAACACCTGTCCGCAGAACAGTTTTCAACTCGCCACTGGTGTATTCTAAGCCCAGCATAAATAGCAACAGAATAACGCCGATTTCAGCGCCTAATGCAACAAAATCTTCTGAGAATTCATGCGGTAAAAAGCCTTCACTGCTGAAAAATAAGCCAACAATTAAATACAATGGAATTGGAGATAAGCCAAAGCGATGTGCCAAGCGCCCCACCAACGCAACCAAAATAATGATGAGTCCCAATTCCATGAAGAATGGTGCAATATTCACATTTGCGCCAAGTAAAATCATAATAGATATACACCCTCGATAATTAGCCGTGCATTACGTCATAGGTTTGTTGAATGCCTTGTGGTGAACCAATGACAACAGCCATATCCCCCGACCACAGTTGAAAGTCAGAATTAGGCGCAGCAATTGTTTGACCATTGCGAATAACTGCCACAATATTGACCCCTGTTTTATGCAAGCCAAGTTCATCAATCGTATGCCCTGCACAATCCCAATCATTACGAATAGGAATCCAGTCAATGCTCAGTCCGCTAATCTCTTGTGCAAGATTAGTAAACGTCTGAGTGACCTTTGATGAGCCTAGAAATTGCCCCAATTGGTTTGATTCTTGTTCGGTCAGGCGCAATGATAAACGACAAATATCAGGATCATCTTTATCATAAACCAAGACATCACGTTGACCTGAATGATGTGTAATCACCCCAATACGATCACTATTATCTGTAGAAAATTCGTGGCGTACCCCAACACCGGGTAATGTTGTTTCTAGAATTTGAAGTTTTGTCATAGTAGCCTCCTCGAAATTATGACAAGTAATGTTACAGTAAATTAATTTTGTCTTATATTCATGAGTAGAGAATGACTGTCTTATGATAATAAAGCAGATACAGGTCTATTTTATTAGAAATCTTGATGATTGCATAGCATTTGCAAGATAATCACACGCTATTCTTCACGTTCAGTATTACTATATATCATGTACAATGTTTTTGTTGGATGCTTTATACTAGCAAACCACTCATTTTGAGGAGTCCTCTTGAACGATCCCAAACTCACTATTCCGATTTTAGGCTTCAATCAATCTGGCGGAATACGGATTATTTCTGAGCTTGCGAACCATATGACAAGCCAAGGATGGGTCGTCGAAATTTTATGCCCTGAAGATGCTGCTGAACCCTTGTTTCCTTTATCAGATACTGTAAAAATCAAAACATATCCCATCTGGGGACACTCATGGATACGGATTATCTCTGCATTGCTACAAATCTGTATCAGCAGTTGTAACAAAACGACAGTTTGCCTTGCCAATTATTATCCGACTAGTTTTGCTATTTTTTTATCGTGGCTTTTATGGGGACGGAACGCACAACTTGTATACTTGATACAAGGCTATGAACCTCTTATTATGATGAAGCCGAATCGCAATCAATGGATAAACCGTTTCATGGCTACAATAGCAAATACTAGCTACCGTCTACCCTTTGATAGAATAGCGGTTTCATCATGGATACAATCCAAGATCAATCGAGAGATGAGCATTATTCCAAATGGAATTGATACAACCCTTTTTTATGCAACAGAAGCAATTAAATCTCAGAACACTACGTTCACAATTGGTGCAATCGGACGCACTGCATCGATTAAAGGGTTCGATATCTTTTGTAAAGCAGTCGGCTCTTTTTTGACCGATCCTAATATAGAAATCATGATCTTATCAGATGAATTAAACATCGCACCACAAGGAATGACATTGGTTCAAGCGCAATCTGATGATGATATTCGTGGCTTTTATCAATCATGTGATGTCTTTATCTATCCATCCCGTATGGATGGATTTGGTTTGCCCCCGCTAGAAGCGATGGCATGTGGTACACCTGTTATTCTAACCGACTCAGGGGGCGTGCTTGAATATGCTAACGCGCAAAATGCTATCATTGTGGCAGTCGATGATAATGATGCCATTGCTGAAGCCATCATGACACTTTACAACACACCATCAGAGCGCAAGCGATTGCGGCAAGAAGGACTCAAAACAGCCTATCAATTTTCAAAAGAAGCAATGCTCCGTAAATATCAGATCTATTTTGAGGAATATAAATCACTATGAAATTACTCCACGTCGTTGGCGCACGTCCAAACTTTATGAAAGCCGCCCCCGTTATTGATGCCTTAAAACGTGCAGATGCTGGCACACAAATACTACTCCACACAGGGCAGCACTATGATGAGAATATGTCCCGAATTTTCTTTGATGAACTAGGATTACCTGCTCCTGACGCGAATTTAGAAGTTGGCTCGGCGAGTCATGCTGTACAAACAGCAGAAATCATGATCCGCATTGAACAATATTTATCTGAGCAAAAACCTGATCTTGTCATTGTCTATGGGGATATTAATTCCACCGTCGCAGCAACCCTAACGTGTACAAAGATTGGCATTCCAGTTGCTCATGTGGAAGCTGGACTTCGGTCTTTTGATCGCAATATGCCTGAAGAGATCAATCGTCTGGTAACTGACCAGATCGCAAATTATCTATTTACCCCCTCACCTGACGGGGATGAACATTTACTGCGAGAAGGGGTCGCAAGCGATAAGATTTTCTTAGTCGGTAATGTCATGATTGATACCTTGGTGCGCTTATTACCAAAAGCGAAGCAACGCAATGTGCGAAAAACGCTCGAATTACCTGAACAATATGGGCTTATCACTTTACATCGCCCATCCAATGTTGATGAACCCGACAGTTTAGTTGAAATCATGACCACACTCAATGAAATCGGTGAAGATTTAGCACTGGTATTCCCGATTCATCCACGTACCCGTAAACGCTTGCAAGATATGGACTTTAAAACGCCCAATATCCAATTCATTGATCCACAAGGCTACCTCGATTTTGTTGCCCTACAATCAGAAGCAACCGTCGTCATCACAGATTCAGGCGGTATCCAAGAAGAAACAACCTATATGGGTATTCCATGTTTGACAGTACGTGAAAACACAGAACGCCCTATTACAATCACTGTCGGTACAAATACATTAATTGGGAAGGATATGCAAAAATTAAAGCAATCTGTTCAAGATATTATCAACGGACGTTACAAAGTCGGCAAAAATCCTGATCTTTGGGACGGCAAAGCATCTGATCGGATTGCTGACGTTATTGTGAACCGCTTATGAAACAAGTATTTATCAAACAAGGACAAGCTGTTGTCGATATCGTACCTGCGCCAACCGTCACGGCTGATACAATCTTAGTCGCTGTTGACCATTCGTGTGTTTCTATTGGTACAGAATCTGCTGGTTTAGAAACCAGTGCTGAACCTTTGTGGATGCGTGCCATAAAAAACCCCATGAAAGTTCCAAAAGCCTTCAAAATGCTGATAGATCGCGGTTTTGCATATACGGCTGATGTGGTTGCACAGAAGAGCGTTCTTGGCACTGCCGTTGGCTATTCCTTAGCGGGCACAGTCATACAAGTTGGGGAAGAAGTCAATAATTTCCAAGTTGGAGATCGTGTCGCTTGTGCTGGCGCACAAACAGCCCATCACGCAGAAATTATACGCGCTTATCCTAATCTTACAGTCAAAATACCTGATCCTGTTAATTTTGATGAAGCCAGCACGGTGGCTCTTGGATCAATTGCATTGCAAGGTGTTCGGCGTACCAATCCCACCTTAGGAGAAACCTTTGTTGTTATCGGTTTAGGATTCATCGGTCAATTAACAGTGCAAATGTTAAAAGCAAATGGGTGTCATGTTATCGGCACAGATTTAGATGAAGAACGTGTTCAAATGGCACTTGATTTAGGGATGGATGAAGCCCTCTATGTCAACGAAGATTCGGTCAAAAAATGTCTACAGTTAACGCATGGTTTGGGTGCTGATGGCGTTATCGTAACAGCCTCGAGCAAATCTGATGAGGTGATTTCCCTCGCCTTCCAGATGTGCCGTCGTAAAGGGCGTGTCACCCTTGTTGGTGATGTAGGGCTTCAATTGCAACGTCAAGATTTTTATAGAAAAGAACTCGATTTCTTCATTTCAACGTCTTATGGACCTGGGCGTTACGATGCCAATTATGAGGAAAAAGGGCTTGATTATCCTGTTGCTTATGTACGCTGGACTGAGAACCGCAATATGCAAGCGTACTTACAACTCATTGCCAATAAGCAATTAAACCTCAAACCCTTGATTAAGCATATTTACGCCGTTGATAAAGCAACGGATGCCTACAATGCTATTCAGGCACAAGATAACCGTATCCTATTGCTCTTGCTATCGTACCCAGATTCAATGACTGAGGATGCTCAAAAATCCGTTATCAAGCATAACGACAATTTAGTAAAAGATCGCATCAGATTAGCAATAGTCGGTGCAGGGTCATTTGCACAAGGGGTGCATTTGCCAAATCTTAAGAAACTAAACGATCATTATCATTTACAATCTGTAGTGAACCGAAGTGGACATACTGCTATCGGTGTTGCGAAGCGCTACGACATTAATTACACCACAACAGACTACAACGAAGTATTGCAAGATGATGCTATCGATGCGGTGCTTATCAGTACAAGGCATAATCTACATGGTGAACAGGTCTTACAAGCATTGCAAGCCAATAAGCATGTTTTTGTGGAGAAACCCTTAGTCCTCACACAAGAAGAATTAGATGCGATTCGCCAATTTTATGATGAAAGTGATAAACAACCTGTATTACTCACAGGGTATAATCGGCGCTTTTCACCTTATCTACGAAAGATCAAATCACTCATCGAACATCGAACCAGTCCATTGATGATTACATACCGCATGAATGCAGGGCATATTCCACTCGATAGCTGGATACAAGGCGAAGAAGGCGGTGGACGCAATCTGGGTGAAGCCTGCCATATTTATGATTTATTTGTTTATTTGACCGAAAAACGCGCCGTTGATATACAGGCACTATCAATTCGCATGGACGATGGTTACTATACTAACCGTGATAATTTCTCTGTTACGATGCGTTTTGAAGATGGCTCAGTCGCAACCTTACTCTACACGAGCAAGGGAGCGCGTGATCTACCCAAAGAATACATGGAAGTCTATGCAGATGGTCAGGTTTTGGTGATGGATGATTATAAAGCCCTGCGTATGTATGGCAGTCAAGAACCTGAATTTACAACACCAGAAGTCGATAAAGGACATCTGCAAGAGCTTGAAGCGTTTGCACAAGCCTTGAACAAAGGCGGTGCATGGCCTATCTCACTCTGGGAGCAACTACATACCATGGAAATCGCCCTGACCGTTGAAAACGAATTACGAAAGTAAACTCATATGTGTGGTATTGCTGGTGTTTTTGCCTATAACACCGATCAAATCGTTGAAAAAGATGTTGTAATTAATATGCGTGATGTGATGACGCATCGCGGTCCAGATGGTGCTGGCATTTGGATTTCATCAGATGAGCGCGTTGGGCTTGCTCATCGGCGCTTATCTATCATTGATTTATCTGACATCGCAAATCAGCCAATGAGCAATGAAGATGACTCGATATGGGTATTGTTCAATGGAGAAATTTATAATCATGATGAGATCCGCCAAACCCTCGAAAAAATGGGGGGACACCAATGGAAAACCGATCATTCTGATACGGAGGTCATTCTACATGCTTATGAAACATGGGGCATTGACTTCTTACATAAGCTACGCGGTATGTTTTCGATTGCTTTATGGGATGGTCGTGAACAGACGCTATGGCTCATTCGTGATCGCATTGGCATTAAACCCTTATATTATACCGTTACCAATGGGCAAATTTGTTTCGCATCAGAAATCAAAGCACTTTTACAACATCCTGATGTAACAGCACGCGTCAATGAAGATGTGCTATATGCTTATTTATCATTTTTGACAACCCCTGCCCCACAAACACTTTTCGAGGGGATTTATAAATTAGAACCCGGAACTTGGATGCGATGCAAGCGTGATGGTGACATCACAACCCATCGTTACTATGAATTGTGGGATCATGTTCAGGAAACACAAAAAAATGAAGATGAACTCGCAGAAGAAATTCTAGATACATTACGAACGGCTGTTAAACTACGGAAAGTGAGTGATGTGCCTGTCGGTGTTTTTCTATCAGGGGGGATTGATTCCAGTACCAATACAGCGCTTTTCTCGGAAGATGCAACTGACCCTGTTAAGACATTTTCAATCGGTTATGAAGGGGATACCGATTATCAGACTTATACCAATGAGTTACACTTTGCACGCCAAATGGCGCAGTCTGTTGGTGCTGAAGCACATGAGTTACTACTCACAGTAGATGATCTGCTCGATTTTCTACCGCGTATGGTGTATTTACAAGACGAACCGATTGCAGACCCTGTATGCGTGCCAGTCTATTATGTATCTAAATTAGCACGCGAAAACGGCGTGACGGTTAGCCAAGTGGGTGAAGGCGCTGATGAACTTTTCTGGGGCTATCCCTCATGGAAAGATTCGCTTAATTTACAAAAAAACACTCGATACACCACTGGGAATGCTTGCACCACTAGGCGCATGGGGCTTGCAGCAAACAGGACGCTCTTACGG
>JBAUIA010000227.1:0-2553 GCA_049680565.1 Phototrophicaceae bacterium | reverse complement strand
CTCTGGCGGTTGCATATCCGTAAGTACGTCTTCATAAGTCACCTCACCATTTGTAAGTTGCTGCCCAATCCGACTTAGTTTTTCATAATGGGCTTTTCGTGTTGCTTCATCAACAGCAGGTGGTTCTTGATTATCGAAAACATGCGCGACCCATGTATCATAGCTAATGGTCAAAGGAAATCATTCCATCAATAAGTTGTATTAATTTAAATAATCTATACCAATATCATTATTCTGCCAAGCTAATTTGCAAAATCGAAAAGCTCCGTTCAAGTATACAAATTGATACGGAGCAATTAATTTGTGTTGTAATCAGTTAGCTTTATTGCTGAAAATAAATCAGCTTACAGCATCTTTTACATTTTCCCAAGCATGGCGAACAGCATCTTTGATGTCGTCCCATGTGCTATCGTTATCACGTTCCCAACGATCACGCACTTGTGGTTCGAGTGTATTCCAGTCCGAATCACGGAAACTTGGTTCTGATGCAATTGAGTAGCCATAGCGATATGCTGGAACATATTGATCATAAGTATAATCGGTATTAGCATATGCTGTGTTGTAATGTGTACGGAAAGCATCGTTATAATTTTCAAAAGGTGCAAATCCATCCACATTTTCTACTTCTACATTAGTGCGACGGACAGTATCTTCAACGGTTTCTGTATTCCATTTCACA
This sequence comes from Phototrophicaceae bacterium, assembly GCA_049680565.1. Taxonomy (GTDB): domain Bacteria; phylum Chloroflexota; class Anaerolineae; order Aggregatilineales; family Phototrophicaceae; genus JAUZRW01. Next base: position 1,874 of record JBAUIA010000227.1, on the reverse strand, counting down.
TCTTTGTAGATTGTTACTTCTTCAACAACACGTGCACTTTTTTCAATGACAGCTTCTTCATGTTTTTCTGTCAAGGTCACTGAACCTTCTTCAAAGGTTTCAAAATCTGCTTCAGTTGCTGGACGATCAACTGATTTACGATCAACATGAATTTCTTCATTACGTAATTCAACATCTTCCGATACATTTTCTTGGGTTACATATTTACGTAAGCGCACACCACCACCAGCGACTTCACGTTTGCCGACTTTCATTTCTTCTTGAACAACTTCTGCTGAAACTTCTTCTACATTTACGGTGTCGCTGTCCAGAGTGTTACCAGTATATTGGGCACGGTAACTATTTATTGTATCAGCATCATAAGGTTCAGCTGACGTTTCATCGAAGCCAGTCCAACCTTCTGAACGATAATGTTCTGCACGTTGTTCGATGTCAATTGGATTAAATTTATTGAGGATGCTAATCACATCATCAGCTTTATCTTGATCCGCTTTTGCAGTAACTAATACACCACCACGACGAACTGTTTCACCGTAGATTTGTGCAGCTTCTTCATCAACACCAAGGTCAATAAGTCCCGCAGCAATACCACCTGTGATAGCACCACTCGCTGCACCAATGCCTGCAATTAGCGCTGCTCCCCATGCACCTAATGCTACAACAGGACCAACCCCTGGTAGTAACGCCACACCTAAACCTGTTAACATACCAGCTACAGCGCCAAAACCACTACCATTATCGCTGTCAACATCATCTGTTACAACATTATTGTCATCGTCTAAATCAAGCGCATCTACTAAACGAGCATATTCCCCAGATGAATCATTTGCGATTGCACTAATTTGATCGCGTTTGTAACCATTGTTAACCAATGATTCAATAGCACGTTGTGCTTGCTCGAATGAGTCATATAATGCGATTACTGTAGCTTTGTTTCCCATGATACTTGTCTCCTCTTGTCTATATATAATTTAACTATTGATTAACTGGCATTGTCATCGATACGTTGCACATCTATAGATTCTTTGCGTAATGTGACTTGTTCAGTGACAGTTTCTGATACCCGTGTTCGAGTAATATGTATCGTTTCCTTAAGACGTAATCGTTTCTCAACTACTAGTACTTCTTCATAGATTGGAATAGTGATTGTATCCCCTTCATACTGGACACTTTCTGCCTCATCTACAAAGGTATTGGCTGCAATACGCTCGATATTCACGTGATCTTGATAAACCACTTCATCAATGATGTGATCTTCGTGTTGCACAGTCTTAGTAACTTTTACTTTAGCACCATCAACTACTTGTTTTGCAACAGTTGCACTCTCTTGGATTACAGGAATAACAATGTGTCCTTGTTCATCAATTTGAGAGAATGAAAATGGTAAGTAATATATGCCATCTTCTTTGAGTTGGAATAAATAGCTTGGTACATAGACCTTATTTGTTTCACCAAATTGAACGCTCACAATATCTTCACTCAATAATGTGTCATCGAATTCGCCTTCAACATTATTTTGATCATAGACTGTTTGTAGGTGTTTCATCATTTATTACGCCTCTAAGTTACTCTACACTTCGAATTTACTATATAAACTTGGTACAAAAATGATATATATATCAATTAAACAATAACACTAATGAGTATCAAATTAGTTGAACAAGTTGATAAATTATATAGAAATAATGAGTTGCAAGTCTCTAATGTTGCACATTATCTATATTTGACTATAGTAATATTAGGTAATGCTATTTTGAGGATAAGTTGCAATGAAGTGTAAAGATTGTGGTTATGAAAATCGTGCAGGTATCTTAATTTGTGATAATTGTGGCAGTGATATTTATGATATTTTAGTTGGCGAAGCCCAAACAAAA
>JBAUIA010000226.1:0-1895 GCA_049680565.1 Phototrophicaceae bacterium | reverse complement strand
GTGTCAATCAGTAGTACCCGCGAATTCTTGGCTTTTGCCTGCCGCAAAACTGCCGCTAGTCCCAGCGCAATGTTCGTTGCAGACGTAGATTTCCCTACGCCGCCCTTATGATTTGTCAGTACGTATGTACGAGTCATGATTTGGTATTCCTCCGCAAACTGAAATGAATTTGGTCAAAACCGTGCTTGAAACCAACGAACTGCCAACCCGTGTTATGCTAAACGGTGGGAGTATTGTTAGCCTCCGCGACGGTACTCCAAGGTGGGCAAGGGAGAGTGCTTGGCTCTCCTGAACCTACCGCAAAGTCAAAGTTCAAATGACGCGATGGAATTTCTAAAATTGATGTTTTGAGAAGCGCAACACGCGCTCACGCTGAGGAAATGCTAGTTGTTGAAGAAATTGAGTGGTGCTTAACCTAGAGGAATGTTCGTATACTTTCCTGTCCTCCCCGCACGACAAGAGGTTATCCAAACTTCCTGAACATGAGCCGACATTTTCGTCGGCTTTTTGTTTTGTGCGCTGTGTGATGGTAATCACTCATTATTTTGGAAGGTACTCTTGATGTTTATGATTATATGACTTTATTCGATAGTTAGGGGTGGTCCGAGCAGTTCCATACCATGAGTAAGCCAGAGGTCTGGATCTAGTGGTGGCATGGCATTGGCTTTTGTTACTTCTTTGAAGAATGCCTCCATTTGACCGGGAGGTGTGAAGGTAATCAGCATTTTGCCTGTAGCATCACCAATATAAGCCCAAACGTGAGGAATATTACGTGGCGCAAAAACAGAATCACCTGCATTTAGATGGAACTTTTGCGATCCTATTTCAATGACAAATTCGCCTTCGATACAATAGAACCATTCATCTTGATTGAAGTGCAAGTGGCGTGCTGGTCCACCTTTATCATGGAAAACATTCTCAACCACGAAAAAATCGCTGGTATCTTGCGATGTTACCTTAAAAGCCAGTGAACTCACACCTAGACCACGAGTTTGACCATTTCTATCATGTTCAGCGACAACGCGCAATATCGGTGGAATGTTGTTATTGGCTAATGAATTAGTCATGTACCTTCTCCTAAAAGTTTTGAGATGAACACTATACTTAGTTTACTCTTGCCAGAATTAAATTGATATACTTCCCGAGTTATTTCCGTATATTCCCAATAATTTGGGAATAAATCCCATGACAACGGGATACTTTAGCGCATATTCTGAACAATAGAACACCATTACTTACCTATAAGGAGAAAATCATGCGTCGTTCTATTGTTTTAATAATGATGTTATTCATAGTATTTGTTTTAAGTAGTATCGTGTCTGTTGCACAGGATGATATGGCTCAAGCGAATAAAAACAAAATTCAAATTGCAATTGCAGATTATAATGCTGGTAATCGGGATGCAATCTATGATTTGTTGACTGAGCCAGTCATGATGAATGCAGGTGACAATGTGCTGTATGAAACATCAAAAGCCGAAAATGTTGAGTGGGATATTGCGCTGGATGCCGCAATGCCAGATCGCCAGATGAACGCTGATATATTGATTGCTCAAGGTGATTGGGTTGCGATGCATGTGACCTATACAGGTACATTTACTGAACCTTATAGCTTTATTGCTTTTGGACCCGATGCTTTTGAACCAACTAATGCAGTAATCACCTGGACAGAAACAGATTTCTTGCACTTCAATACGGATGGCTTAATTGACGAAGTATGGGTGGTAAGTGATCCTGCTCCATTATTTGAACAGTTGGGTATTTTCCCCTCAATGGATGAAGAAGACCCGGCAACTCCGCTTGACCAACCCGCAGGGTATCAAACTTTGAGTGCTGATGAACTCGCTACTACCTATTCAACAGGTATGGAAGAACGCAATTCATCATTGGCTCAGG
>JBAUIA010000225.1:0-2770 GCA_049680565.1 Phototrophicaceae bacterium | reverse complement strand
TAAAAATACGTGATTAGTCATTCAGCATATCAGCATTATTTTGATTGTTCAATAAATGATGAATTTACTTATCAAATCATCAACTTTCGCTAGTTGATTTACAGATTTATGTTGTATCTATTAAAATAAATAGGAGTAGAACTATTTGAGGATGATAGTGATGACAATTACGATTGATGGTATCCGTTCGCAAACAGACCCCAAAATATTTGAACGGGGCAAAAACTACTATGAATCCCGTATGATTATAAGCCCAGTTATTCGTGGAAATCGCTTAGAAGCATTTTCGCAAGGGTCTATGATCTATCAAGTTTCTGCCACACTTGAAGCCGAGCATATTGGCAGTGCGTCTTGTACGTGTCCATATGACTGGGGCGGTTTGTGTAAACACCTCGTTGCGCTATTGCTCACCTATCTGCATGAACCTAATTTATTTGTACAACGTCCAACAATAAGCACATTATTAGCGAACAAAAGTCAGCAAGCGTTAATTGACTTAGTTGAAACGATGCTTGATCGTCATGCAGATTTACTAGAATTAGTTGATCCAGAATTAGATTTGCCAGAAGATTTATTTGGGATGATGAATACTAATCGCTACGGCAATTTTTCAGCAATCGCTAGGGATAAATTTCCGCTATGCCCTTGATTTTTGATAAAGCCAGTGTATACTATTTTCAACGATATGGACCGCTAGCTCAACTGGCAGAGCGCCTCGTTGACGTCGAGGAGGTTACAGGTTCGAGTCCTGTGCAGTCCACTAAAAGAGACTTCACTCGAACATAAGCCAGCATTGCTGGCTTTTATGTTTTCTGGGGTACTGCCATTGCCACTGATTCGTTCGGAAACTAATCTGAGATAACCGAATGGTGGCAGAAATTCCAATCGCAAGATATTTCCCTGCTCGTCAACCACAACTTTGTCGACAACTTCACGAAGTAAGCGTTTTCGATTACGCAACTCCATACTTCCGTATAATACACTAATTTTGGAGATAATGTGCAATGCATCATCAAGATGTGAGATATGATACTCTGATTTATGTTGTAAGGCTTCTAAGTTAGCTTGTAATTTATGTCTTCGATCTTGCCAATCGCGCCATAGACTATCCCAAACATGATCTGTAATTTTACCGATTGCATATAATCGCGCTGCACGTTTTTCTTCTTCGTCTATACTCAATAAATTTGCTTCCATCTCAGATTTTTCATCTGGGTGTTTACTACCAATTTTTTGTCGAACATCCTTCATGTAATAATCACGAACTAGCTCAAGTTTCTCTTCATCAAGTTGAACATACTTCAGATACATCCCAACTAAATCATCAATTTTACAGCAGAGAATTCGTGTATCTGTTCCCTCAATACGATAGTAGGATGTTCCACCACCACTTCTATTAGGATTAGTGGTTGAGCATGTCATACGCTTGAGTTTTTGAGAATTACTAATCTGCAAATAGATCACGCCACTTAAAAGATAAATATGTTTTCTACGAGGAGTTTTTGTTTTTGATCGTTTTGCAAGTATTGCTAAACCCTTCTCGAAATCTTCTGTAGAAACGATTGGCTCCCAAACACCACGTAAAGTTTTAGGTGGAACATTATTTTCATTACTCACCACCCAGCCAGCGTATGTCCAGTTCCTAAAGCTAGCTGAAAGTGTATTCTTGTTAGCCTTACGTTTGCCATTTTCTTTTACTTCTATAAATGGTCTACCAGTACGGTATGTATAGCCTTTTTCATGAAGTTGCTCACATATCTCTGCAAGAGTAAAACTATCTGTCAGCAATAATTGCCAAGCTAATCGCCAAATTTTCGCACGTTCCGTATCAACCTCTATCCATCGAGTATAATGACCATTACGTGAGCGATCACCTGCTTCGATTTTCTCTTCTACATTTATATAACCATCAGGTACACGCCCTACATATCTACCCGCAAGCATTTTTGCATGGAGTCCTCCCTTCACACGTTGTCCTAGTTTTAAAGATTCACGACGTGCTAGTGTAAAGGATAAACTAATCAAAATACGGTCATCTGGATCAACAGGATCTAGTTCAGAATAGTCAGCAAAACGGATTGCAATGCCTAAATCATCGAGTTCATCAATAACTGTAAGAGCTTCAGCATCATTGCGTCCAAATCTTTCTGCATTTTCAACTGCAACATGCGAAAAATGTCCTTCGCGTGCATCGGAAAGCATTTGTTGATAGCCCTCTCGATCCGCATATCGCCCACTGAGGTTATCTACATATTCTCCAAGAATACTTAAACCAGAACCATCTAATAAAGCTTTTTGGATTGCATGACGCTGGCGGGCTTGAGACATTTCTGGATTCTGAGCATCTTTATCACTTGTGCGTAGATAAATTGCCCAACCCGGATTTAATTGTATTTTTCTTTTTCTACGACGACGTGCCACTTGCTAAATCTCCCATAAGATTTTACTCGACTGTACTATACTTTCGATCTCTTAGGTTTTTTGACAGATATTTGTTTATCTGCTGAAGATTCTTTATCAACTGAATTTGCTAGAAGTTCTGCAACCTTCATGATTCGATCATACATTTTTTCAGGTGTTATATCTTGCTTTTTATTCATAAAATATCCTCATGTATAATCTATACTTCTCAATTCAACTTACTCTGACTCTAGCATGATTCGAGAAGTACAAATGTCCTAAATGAGACAAAGGGCTGGTCAAAATTAATATTAACTGTAATATTTGAGATGGGAGCAATAAAATCATAAACGTTTTTATATAGGAGTGG
>JBAUIA010000224.1:0-3660 GCA_049680565.1 Phototrophicaceae bacterium | reverse complement strand
CCACTATCTGATAACCGACTTCTTGACACCGTTCGACCAAACATCTGGCATATACCAATTGCTTATCGGTGGCATTGCGACTGCCTGCAATCAGTACCCGATAATCTGTTTCTGGTGCATCAATAGCAATGGCTTCATTTGTAGTCGGTGCAGACACTACAATTGTCTGATTATCATTGGGGGGACCAACTGCTTCGTTTGCTCCTAAATCGAAGCAGACCTGACAGGGTATACCGGGTGCAGCAGGACGCTCTTCACACCAATCGCACCAATACGGATCTTTGCTGAACGCCAAACGGGTTTTAGTCACCAGTTGATGTGCACGTTCGTTAAGCTCATGTCCGCTATGCCCTGCTACATGCTCAAAGGTCACATCGTGACGCTCAAGTTGCTCCCATAAGCCTTGCCACAGATCGACATTCTTCTTCTTATGAAGTTTGCCTGTCGCAATCCAGTTCGCTAAACGCTCACGGGCATTGACCACTAAATATTCCGAATCGGACAGAATGGTTACAGCACAGGCACATTTCAAACACGCTAAGCCTGCAACTGCTGCGGCGACTTCCATCCGATTGTTGGTCGTTTCTGCAAAGGCTTCCGCGACTTCTTTCTCAGCTTTGAGGCTATCTCCATCATAGAATTGGATGATAGCCCCATATGCGCCAAGACCTGGATTAGGCGAGCAACCGCCATCAGTAGCGATTCGTACTTGTGGTAAACTTGACATATGATTTCTCCTAGAGACTCAAATTAACACTCAACTCACAAAAACGCGGTAGCGTTTCGCGGTTAGATGTTGAGGCTAGGATTCACTTGAGACCTGCTTAGAAGAGAAGCGTTTGTAGTGTTTAGTCGTCTTGGCTTGTTTTTGCTTGTGGAAAGTCATGCGTGGAAAAATCATAGGCACTGTCTTGATGGCTATCTTGCAAGCCTGCTTCAAGTGCGTAGGTTACTTGTTTGAGACCCAACCTGACTTTTTCTCCTACATAATCTGCATGGCTAGAAGTTTGTAAGGCGATACTGGCATCTACCAAGTTACTACTGGCGTGCAATAAGTGATGTAACATTTGTCCGCGCACCCCGTGAATATTGCCACTAATTGCAACTACGACTTGCAATTGTTCTTGAATGGCTTGCACTTTGTGATGCACTTGCACCATCAGGTAAATATCTGCACCAACTCCCCCACTGCCCACCATTTCAAACAAGGTGATGTATTCTGTCATGCGATGAATGCAGTCTAAGCTTAGACCAACGCACACACGCGCGAGTTCATGAATTTTGTCTGTGACCATACCACGGCTGGTTTCAATACACACATCAATCAGCAGGTTCATAATGACATAACTGATGTCTTGATCGTGATTGATGTCATGTTCAACCTGGGCGCGAATCGCCAGATATTTCCCATTATCATAAATTTCATGATAGCGACGATTATCTGTAATCTGTGTCATGTGAATTGCCTCTTTCTATTTGATTTTATGGATGTTTTTAAGAATTATTAGGATGTGATGGTGACATCTTTGGCAATTAGAGCGTCTTTACCGATTGTCCAAATGTCTGCATTACGCTTATCTTGCTGACACTCTTTGTTCATTGCCAGTTGCAGAAAATACAAGGCAGCTCCAACAATATTGACCCCATTGCCGTAGCGCAACTGAAAGGTATATTTGAGGATATCTTTTTCAGGATAGCTATAGTGCGCGTAGGGATTTAATTGCGGATAGATAATCGCGACATTATGCACGGGATCAGCGATCTCGACATAGCCTGCTAAAGTTGCCCACCAAGCCAAATGACGGCGTTCGATGGCGAGTTGGTATAAAATATCTTGCTGTCCTTCATCCGTATATTTGCCTGTGCAATACAAAAACCAGTTCATTGGCTGATTCTTTACAGCAGCAACCCATTTGGGGTGAATTGTTCTTTGACGCATATCTGTCCTTTCTTAAATACAAAAATCCCATATCTTTCTCGATATGGGATTTTGAGGTTTAAAAGGATGTGATTTTTAGTTTTCTAGGATGGGGTTGAGTAACAGATTGTCAGGATTGAAGATAAAGAATGGCGCATGGTGGTCAGGAATTACACAGTCTTCTTTGCTTTCAGCTAACACTTGTTGTGTGCTTGTCCCTTCGACTTGACGCTGAGTGAATTGATGTAAATCCCAATGATATTCAGAATTTCCTTCATCAGGATAAGATAGCTTCAAATGCACGATATGTTTGCGGTGCGCTCTCATCCCTGCATCATCCGTATCATCGTGTTCAATCTGCAAATTTAGTACTTCATACCGACCTGCACTTTGCATATAGGTAAAGGTTGTGTCGCCTTCCTTTACTTGCCACACTTTATCATCTAAACGCACAGCATAGATACGCGCATGGTCTTTGAGAACCCACCAATCTTTCTTGCCACTATCCAGTGAACACCAGTCACCTGCTTCATGGATCAGAGCTTCACTGAGCAACATACCAAAATGAATGAGCCTAGCAACCGCGATGCCTTTTTCTAAGAAACTCGCTTGATTGTTCCCAATCAATAAGTCCATTAGTTGCAACACGAAACCGAGAATACTTTGTTGCGATTTTGCGATTTTCATCTCTATTTCTCTTTCTTCGATATTTGTTTATTTCACAATTTTATTGACTTTAAAGGGGCGCATCAACGATGATCAGCATCGGTTCAATATAGGCTTTGACACTCATGACATAACGACAGCGATTGACAAAGCCCATCCGATTTTCGAGATGACCATCATCAAATTCGGTCCATAGGCGTCTTGCATCATGCGCTGCTACAATGGCTTGATGATCTGCAAAATCAATCTCAACTGGCGAACCGTTTTCATCTTCCTCGAACCCATCAAATTCTTCGAGAAATGCGTCAAATATCATGGTTTTAAGTGTTTCGGACAATTTGAATCTCCTTCAACTCAGATTTATTTTTTGCTAAGTTATAAATGCGACACCGCATCCAAACACCCTTATAAATAAAAACGCCCCTTAGCATCAGGCCTTAGGTCAAATACATTTTGATCGATCTTACGATAGAGCTTTGTCAGCTTGTGGGCGAGCTTCTTATATTGCCAGTAGCGTTGAGCGTTGTAAGGTAACACCCACGCTCCACGCGGAATCAGCGTACTCACCCGTGGATCACCCTTTCGATAAAATTTAACAGGCAACTCAAACGGTACATCTAGTTCAGGCTTCCAACCCACCAGCTGCGCTCTAGGATAGTCCCTTTGATCTTCGGCAACACTCCATCCTGCCATTAAGATGCCATCCGCTCCTTGTGCTAAATGAGAACGGGTCACAGTGAATGGTTTTGGTAGTTGCAGAGGAGCAGGTATTAGTGGATTAGAGATAATGACAACGGAATGCCATTTTAGTTTAGACATAAGATTAACCTTTCAACTCTTGCAGACGGTTACGTTATTCATTACTTCAAGCGGATATTTTAGGGTGTGTTGCATAGTTATTAGTCCCAAATATCAAAGACGCAAGCATCGTAGCGTCCACTATGGTCAATTTGTTGTTGATTAACCCATGCCATGTCCTCATCCACTGGCAAAATACGCCATTTCAAACCTGACCACTTTAATTTGCGTTGCTGATATTCCATTGACGCAACTGCAAATTGTTTACAGACGGTATC
>JBAUIA010000223.1:0-2910 GCA_049680565.1 Phototrophicaceae bacterium | reverse complement strand
ACACATTCCTCATCCGATGCACAATACTTCCCCACCGGAGGCTTTCAATCGGCAATGACATCACACAATCCCTACTATGGTAAAGAAGCTGGTATTGCCTTTTACACCCATGTCTCGGACCAGCATTCGCCCTTTTTCACACAGATAATTTCGACGAAGGTTCGTGAAGCACCCTACATGCTCAACGGCTTGTTGCACCATGACACCCAGCTCGATATTCATCAACATGCTACCGATACCAAAGGCTTTACTGATCACATTTTTGCGCTCTGCAATCTGCTGGGCTTCCGCTTTGCGCCACGCATCCGAGGCTTCAGCAAACTCAAGCTCTATCCCATCAAGCACAAAAAACATTATCCAACCCTCAAACCGATGCTAGGGGCACGTATCAATACACGTCTTGTCTTTGAGGATTGGTTGGATATGCTTCACATTAGCAGTTCACTCCGATTGGGAACAGTCACACCACCTGTTTTCTTACAACGACTGGCTCAATATCCGCGACAAAATCGCTGGGCAAAAACCCTCAAAGAAATTGGACATCTGGAGCGAACTTTATTTTCCTTGCATTGGATTCAAGATAAATTATTGCGCCAGCAGGTTCACAAAGCACTTCTCAAAGGAGAAGCACGCAATTCTCTCTCCCGAGCGGTTTGTATTCATCGACTGGGACGCATCCACGACCGTAGCTTGCGTGATCAGCAGTATCGCGCGAGTGCTCTCAACCTCGTTGTTTCAGCGATTACCGTCTGGAATACAATCTATATTGAAAAAGCTGTGGCACATCTTCGTAACAAAGGCTGGGAGATTACGGACAAGCACCTTGAACATCTCACCCCACTCGGCTGGGAGCATATTTCGCTCACGGGCGACTACATCTGGAATCCAAATATCTCAACAAGTTTGACTAATCTGAGGGAGTTACGCACTTGATATCTACCTCAAATTGAGGGTGACAACAATCGGGGTAAATTGTGATACCGCTGGCGAATTAATGGGTTCAGATAAATCATTCTGAGTTATACTCGATCAAAGTGATGTGAAGGAGTATCTCGATGTGTCTGAAAGCGAAGCCTGTCTCTCCTGTTCCTGAATTAACAAAAATTGTAGCAGAATCCGCATTTCCCAAAGGGAATCGATATCTTCGATTACGGCAAGTTTTCGACGGTGTGTTTAAGGATGATGAATTTCAAGCGTATTATCCAACTCAAGGTCAACCTGGCTACAGTCCATGGCGACTGGCTCTGATTAGTGTGATGCAATACATGGAGAACCTAACAGATCGTCAAGCTGCAGATGCGGTTCGAGCGCGAATAGATTGGAAATATGCTCTAAGCTTGGAGCTGACAGATACTGGTTTTGATGCCTCCATTTTGAGTGAATTCCGTAAAAGATTGATTGCTCATCATGCTGAAGATAAGCTTTTTGACCACTTGTTAGAACGATTCAATGAGCATGGATTGCTCAAATCGCGTGGGAAACAGCGTACGGACTCAACGGCAATCTGGGCATCTGTGAGAAACCTGAATTGGCTAGAACACGTCGGTGAAACCATGCGCTATGCCTTAAATGATTTGTCGCGCGAAGCTCCTGACTGGTTAGAGTCATTGATTGAACCCGAGTGGCTTGAACGCTATGGCAAACGGGTAGAGGATTTTCGTTTACCCAAAGGCAAAAAAGCCCGAACAGAATTAGCCGAACAAATTGGGCGAGATGGATTGAAATTGTTAACGGCTATGGGTGACCAATCAAAATTACTTGAACTACCATCAGTACAGATATTACAACGGACTTGGGACGAGCAATATGAGTGGCGCAAAGGCAAGTTCCGTTGGCGAGTTCACAATGACCTTCCGCCGTCCAGCAAGCGCATTCATACACCCTATGATCCAGAAGCAACCTATATGACGAGACATGGCTATGGCTGGTTAGGTTATCGGGTTCATTTCACAGAAACCTGCGAGAGCAATTATCCGCATTTGGTTGTGCATGTTGAAACAACACCAGCCACCACCAATGATCGTCAAGTCTTACGCTTCATTCATGATGCCTTGGATAAACGCGAGCTATTGCCCGAGCAGCAAATCGTTGATACAGGCTATATGCAAATGGATGATGTGGTTTATCTCCAAGAAAAATACCAAACTCAGTTGCTTGGTCCTGTTCAACCGGGTGCTTCTTGGCAAGCTAAGGCGAAACAGGGGTACAGCAACACAGATTTTCAGATTGATTGGGAGAAGAAGGTTACAACTTGTCCACAAGGGAAAACCACATCATCATGGAGTGAAATGTCTGAAGATGGACATCGAATGGTTCACATTCGGTTTCGTAAAGCTGATTGTCTTGCTTGCCAAACACGATCTTTGTGTACCAAAGCGAAGTCTGAGCCGCGTAATATTCACATAGGAATTCATCATCAACAGCTTCAGCAAATGCGGCAGGAGCAACAATCAGATGTCTGGTATGAACAATATGCTGATCGTGCAGGTATTGAAGCAACCTTCTCTCAGGTGATGCGGGTAACTGGCTTGCGTCAAACACGCTATATTGGCTTGAACAAAACGCATTTACATAACATCTTATCGGCGAGTGCGCTGAATTTAATTCGAGTTGATGACTGGTTCAATGACAAACCTATTCGACGAAAACGGATTACACCGTTTCAAAAATTGTGCCAATCATTGGCTTCCTAATATTAATTCGCCAGCGGTATCAATTGTTCCAGCGAGGTAATCTATACCAAATTCTATTGCAAATTAATCGTTTTTTTCATATTTGCCTTCGTATATCTTGTTATATTTGAAGGTATTTTAATCTGGCAGAAAAACTCACTTTTGACAGCGTTCATACGTTTGCTTGTTTCAACAAAAAACTGTTCAGGAAGTGCCATTGTGGTTCAAACACCACAAA
>JBAUIA010000222.1:0-1934 GCA_049680565.1 Phototrophicaceae bacterium | reverse complement strand
GAGATTGAGCAGTAAACCTAAAGCACCTAATTGTTCTTCCTGTCCTTTTTTGTAAGACTGCCTTAAAACACCACGATTACCATAACATAAACGGCGTGCCAGCTTATGTCGAAACTCGGTATGGTTGGTTTGCGTGAGAATCCTGCGTCGATAAGATTCATCTCGTAGGTAACGTAACATGTAAAGCGTTTTAGCAATTCGCCCGACATCTTGAATAGACTTGGTAAGTGAAGAAGAGCCTGAAGATGTTGAGAATATTCGCATCAACTGTGATGCTCGGACTGTACCTGTTTTCAGTGAGCCCGCAGTGCGTAACATATCATCCCAATCAGAAGCAACTCGTTTAATACTGATTTTGTGGCGCGAAATATCATTGAAATCACCATAATCAGCATGACGATCCATTCGCCAAAAACGCTGGTCTTTAATATCAGCTAGCCGTGGGCTAAATTGAAATCCGAGCAACCAGAATAAACCAAAAACAACATCCGTATAGCTGTTGGTATCCGTCATGATTTCAGTGGGTTGGAGCGGGTTAGATTGGTCAAGCAAGCCGTCAAGAATGAAGAGTGCTTCTCGTAATGTGCCAGGGATCACAATATGATGAAAGCCTGTGAATTGATCATTCATGAAATTGAAGAAAGTGACACCACGTCCACTACCAAAATATTTCCGATTAAATCCCCCATGAAGCGCTCGTGGTGGTACGACAAACCGTAACCCATCTGCAGATGCCAGTTCCCCTCCGCCCCATAATTGTGCGATATGAAGTTGACCTTGAGCATCGATGAGCCATCGACTGGCTTCAGCGATGGTATCAGGGCGAACGTAATTTTGCTGGATGGCGCGTAAACGATCAAAAGTCAAAGCTGTAACATCCTCATCTACAACAGCCTCAAGTCCGATATTGCATCCTTCAGCTAATTGGATGGCATAGATCGTGACAGGCAGATCAGCCATACGTGCTTGCTGTTCACTGATATGAGTGAATGCATCAGCGAAGCCTGTCATTTGATGAACTTCCAACATCAATTCAGGTAAATCAACAGCAGCAGACGTTTCGTTAACGCTTGGTGAAGAAACAATAATTCAGACGTTTCTGGGGTAACTACGCCAATGGGGTAGAAATTGGTAAGAGGGCAGGGCATCATGAAATGAGCGATACCCATAAATTTCATTGATACTGGTTTGATGATGCCAGAATGTTCGCGACTGGTTGTACTCTTCTATTTCCGCATCCATCCACTCAATTTGTAATTGCTCACTCAGGTAACGGATGCACTTCAGCAGGGATAGCTGTCATATCATCAAGGTAAGTTCCTAAGAAGCGCACAGTCACGAGTTGGAGAGCAAATCCAATGCGATTACTTTTCCTGCGACGATTTTCGATTTGAGCAAGATCAAAATCATTCAGGTAGAAATAACGGCTCAATTGATCCTGATTTAGGCTTCCGTTATATTGACCATAAGATTGGTAATGAGCAGGGGAGAGAAATCGAACGGGCATAATTTATATCCTTATTTTGTGAGCGTCGCGCTAACTGATATCATCGTGCTCATCTGTAACATAAGGATTTTCAAGCCCTTCATTGACGCGACTTTTCTCAGCCACATAACGTTGCAACATACGTGGACTGTTCCACCCACCCATTCTTTGTAAACGGAGTGAGCTGTACCCGTTGTGGTGGAGGATTGAATGTGAGAAAGTTAGGGTGAAAAATAGGCTTCATATTCAGTCGGGCTGAGGTAGCCAATGGAACTATGAATACGCTGCCGATTGTAGAATACCTCAATAAAGTCGAAAATAGCAACCCGTGCTGCATCATGGGTCATAAAACCCTGCAAATCGGTCAATTCTGCTCGTAAGGTAGAATAGAAGCTTTCCATCATGGCATTATCATAAGGGTCGGCTTTATTGCTCATGCTGACTTGAA
>JBAUIA010000221.1:0-7624 GCA_049680565.1 Phototrophicaceae bacterium | reverse complement strand
AAATATCTTGTTATGATTGAAATGATTCTGAATCTTGAATTGTAGGTATTGTATAAGGAGTCACAGTCTAGCGCCACATCCAAAAGGTGTGAATTTCGTTATAACTTAATCTTTTAATAACCAAAATATAAGAAACACTGTATGTGAATTAGAGTGTCCAAAAATCAATAAACGAAACAAAATAATAGGTTTCCATCTGAGCTTCTAGTCATCAGCTAGTCAGCTAAATGTGAAAATAGCGTTCTATGACCTGTTTTTCTTTGTGTTCTTCGTGCCTTCGTGGCAAAAATGCTCTTTTGTGCTTAACTGATAGTGATTCATTTCGCATATGACCTAAGAAACAAAAAAGGGTCACTCAATTACTGAGTGACCCTTTAAATAGCAAGTCTAAAACTTACGCTTCAGTCATCGGAACATCATGTCCTTGACGGCGCAATCCCTTTTTGATTTCCAGCAACGCTTGTTGCCCAATACCAGAAAGGTTTAAGATACCTTCGTCACCTTGTGCGTCCAATACAGCCAAAATATCACCTACAGTCTTGATACCCGCTTCGTCCAAGATATTCTCGAAACGTGTGTTGAGTTCAAGTTCTGTAATTGGCAAATCAGTTGGCGCACTATTTGCTACTGCTTCTGCTTGTTCCGCTTGTTCACGTAATGAATCACGACGTTCAAGACGTTTCATGAATTTATCAACGCGACCTTCAGTATCGACAATACGTTGTTCGCCAGTGAAGAACGGATGGCAGTTCGAGCAAATTTCAGTACGAATTTCTTCGATAGTTGCCCCAGTTTGCCATGTATTGCCACATTGGCAAGTAACAGTAGCTTGTGGAAACCAACTTGGATGAATATCAGTTTTCATAGTGTTTCAATCTCCTCTGCAAAACGGCTCAGATACCATATCCGAGTAGCGTTATGCCAGTGTATATTGGGTTTTGATTGGTGTTACAAATGGTTTAGCCGACGCGTTCAGGAACAATGTTAATTTCCTTTTGCCCGTTACGACCACGCAAACGTTTAAATTCAACGTAGCCTTCGACTGTTGCAAAGATGGTATGATCTTTACCCATCATTACGCCTTCACCAGGATGGAACTTTGTTCCACGTTGGCGCACAACGATATTACCGGGGATCACAAGCTCGCCACCGAACTTCTTCACACCAAGGCGTTTACTATTACTATCGCGACCATTCTTAGTCGAACCAGCACCTTTTTTATGTGCCATCAGGTTACCCCTTTACTGTTATGCGTTTATGCTATTAATGCGTAGACGTGTATGATATTGGCGATGACCTTGTTTGCGGCGGTAAGTTGTACGCTGACGATATTTGTAAACAATCAGCTTTTCACCACGAAATTGCTCTTCGATAGTTGCACTCACAGATGCACCTTCAACAACAGGTGAACCCACTGTGACTGTATCCCCATCAGATACCATCAGTACATCATCAATCGTGATGTCCTCACCAGCTTCGTAAGGTAACTTATCAACGTCAATATACTGACCCGCAACTGCGCGGTATTGACGACCACCAACTTTAATTATTGCATACATAGATTGGACTCCAACCTTCTCTTAATTTCCACTGCCGAAAACCATATTTCGGGTCAACAAGCGGGGAAAATTGGCTAACAGACAACAAAATACCCCGCTAGAGATGCGGAGCGTTACACATTATATCGTCTGCTATCTTCTATAGTCAACGTGTAATATCTGGCACATTACTACAGATGCAAATATATACTCAGTTCTTACCTCATGATGTTTTTAGAGGATGTGCAGTTGATATGTATTTTCGGAGAAATATAACAATCCTACCCTACAATTTTCCCCGCAAGTTTGTAAGCCCTACTTCTAACAGAATCTCTTGCAATTCATCAAAACTAGCTTGTGATGGGTGAGCTAGAATCCTACCAATACGTGCTTCAAAATCGTCAGGCACATACTCAAATGACGCACACTCTGCGATAGCACCTTTGTCGCTAATGAAATATTGCTCATTTTGTGCATAAATGATCTGTACCACACACGCTAAAATGCGATGCGTACATCCCACAAGTGAATAAAGATCATTGCGTTCTGCTGCAACTTTTGCGTGATAATTTGCAAAATTTGCCATCCATGAAAAATCTTTGATGATTGCTTCTTTTAATTGGCTAGGGTATTCCATAACTTGATTTTTGAGATGTGCTAGATGCCCTTTTTCATCCAAGAGCGGAATACAGATATTTAACTCTGCGAGATACATATAACTATAAAAACCTGTCACAGGTTGTTGATAATAATCGAGTTTAATCACACCTGCTTTGCTTTGATTTATCCAGTTCTGTAATGTATCAACACTTCGATAAAGAAAATCAACGCGCTGATCAGAAACCCTTAACCATGCGCCACCATCAACCCACTGACCCCAACCTCCAAAGTCAGTGACTGTCGGATTAGAATCATCATTGTGTTGTTCTGCCAGCGTACGAATATCATTTGTAGCAAAAGGGGAAGCATCTTGATAGTAAATACCTATATCAATATCCGATGATGGGGTAGCTTTTTCTCGTGCGAACGACCCACCTAGAGCAATTGCAACCACACCATCAATTTTTGATAGATCATTGACTAATTCTGAGACAATTAGCGATTGTTTTGTAGTGAATTGCTTTATCATCATATCTTGCACTTTCTAAGATAATTTAAGTATTCACAGTTTGCTTATGAACCGCTTGCCAAAAATTAGGATGCTCAGGATTCGTATAGCGCGTCATATCGGTATCGCTTGTCCAATAGTCTGTAAAAACCAACTGACCATTCGCATCACGCCCCGTTCGCTTGGCATCAGGTAAAACGGTTGCTTCATCAAAAATCGCCCCTGCTAAATCTGCGCCTAATAAAATCGCCTCTTTGAGGTTCGCGCCACAGAAATTAACATAGGTCAAACGCGCATTTTGTAGATTAGCACGCAGTAATACCGAATCTTTGAGCGAGCTATTATGTAAGTTCGCACCTTGCAAATTGGCATCGCCTAATTGAGCGCCTGTTAAATCAGCTTGACGCATATCCGTATTTCTGAGATTGATATTGCGTAAATCCGCATCAATAAGGCTCGCATACCTCAAATACGCATTTTCGAGATTGGCATAATCTAATCCAACATTATCAAGGTTGGCACGCCACAAATGGGCATTTTTGAGCAAACTATTGTTACCAGTCAGCCAGCCTTCGGCACGTAACCATTCAATCGCTGCAATAGCTAACTCATTAGAGCGACTACCTGCTTCACGAATCAGCCGTTTTTTGGTAGATTGCCGATCACGCCATTGATTAATCCGATCTAATACCAAAATCGTGACCAATACACCCATCGCCTCAGTATATAGATTTGTCCCATATCCTTCATTGAATAAGAGCGACCCAATCCAAATACCAATTGCAACCAGTGTTAAACCACTACCAATCGCATAAAAATCTCGATACTGTTTCCAGAGTTGTTTCGTTTCAGCATCCCGCTTTGAAGATGTCATCAAAAATCCTTTATCGAATGAACATCCCATCACCAAACGAGAAAAAGCGATAGTCTTCCTGTTTCGCAACTTCATACGCATTCAAAATATGCTCACGTCCACAAAATGAACTAATCATCATCAATAAAGTAGACTTTGGTAGATGAAAATTTGTAATCATGGCATCCACAACATGCCACTCATACCCCGGATATATGAATAAATTAGTATCTCGTTCAAAAGCAATCACAGGTCGCCACGCACACATCCCAGCCGTTGCAGTAGGGGCGGCAGGGTCGCCACCAGCACTTAGAATCCCAGCAGTTTCAAGTGTACGTGCCGAGGTCGTACCCACAGCAATGATGCGCTTACCAGCTAACTTTGCCTCATTGATGATCTTCGCATCATCTGCACCCAGTGTTGCCCACTCACTATGAATTTTATGTTCTTGCACTTTATCAACTTTTACAGGCTGAAATGTATCCAAGCCGATATGCAAGGTCACATAGGCTAATTTCACACCCTTATCACGCAATGCAATCAATAGATCGGGCGTAAAATGCAAACCTGCTGTCGGTGCTGCTGCCGACCCCTTATTACGACTATATACAGTCTGATAGCGCTCATCATCTTCTAGCCGATGATGGATATAAGGGGGGAGGGGCATTTCGCCTAAATCTTCTAGTAGATCGTTCACAGATTGACTAAAGCGTACAACCCGTTGGCTTTCATGCAACATCTCAATCACAGTTGCTATAACATTGCTACCTTCAAAACCGAGTTCTGTGCCTTCAGTGATACCCCGTCCGCCTACAATGACTTTCCAATCCGTGTCAGTATATTGGCGCAATAGCAAAATTTCCGCTTTGCCTTGTGTCTCAATCTTATAAGCAGGAAGGCGTGCAGGAATCACACGGGTATTGTTCATCACCAACACATCACCTGTATTGAGTAAATCCAAAATGTCATGAAAAATATGATGCTCAATCGCACCACTTACTTTATCCAACACCATCAATTTAGACGCATCACGCGGATACATCGGTTCTTGCGCGATGAATGATTGAGGTAAATCGTAATCAAAATCGGTAACGTTCACTGCAATTTCCTTGATAGTCATTCCTAAAATTTAGAATAGTTTGCGCTGATTAGCATCATCAGCATTATCATATGGGATTTTCAAATGAGCATAGGCATTGGGCGTTGCAATCCGTCCGCGTGGGGTACGGTCAATAAACCCTAGCTGAATTAAATACGGCTCATAAACATCCATAATCGTTGAGCTATCTTCACTAATCGCTGCGCCGATGGTATCTAAACCGACAGGTCCACCATTAAATTTTTCAATAATCGTTCGCAAAATCCGATGATCGATTTCGTCTAAGCCCAAATGGTCAATATTCATGAGCGCGAGTGCATCGGCAGTGACATCTTCTGTGATAATGCCATCCGCCCGTATTTGTGCATAATCGCGCACACGGCGTAGCAAACGCAATCCAATCCGAGGTGTCCCCCGTGACCGTCGTGCAATCGCCTCTGCGCCTGTTGCTTCAATCTCAATATTTAGCATGCCTGCCGCATGCGTGATAATTTGTTCCATTGCGTCTTGCTCATAAAAATTGAGACGAAAACGCGCCCCAAAACGGTCTCTCAAAGGACCTGCTAAAAGCGCCAAGCGAGTGGTTGCACCAACAACCGTAAAACGCGGCAAATTCAAACGTACAGTCTTAGCAGCAGGCCCTTTACCAATCACAATATCGAGTTTGAAATCTTCCATCGCAGGATATAATATTTCTTCAACAGCTTTACCCAACCGATGCACCTCATCAATAAATAAGATGTCACCTTGTTTCATATGCGTTAAAATAGCTGCAAGATCACCAGCACGTTCGATAGAAGGACCTGCTGTAACCCTGATTTTAGCTTTCATCTCATTAGCGATCACATGGGCTAATGATGTTTTACCTAAGCCCGGAGGACCATAAAACAAAATGTGGTCAACAGGCTCTTCACGTAATTTAGCAGCTTCAAGGATGATTTTTAGATTTTCACGGACACCATCTTGCCCAACCATGTCATCAATTCGCTGTGGACGTAAAGCAATGTTATCACGATCATCATTGTTATCACGTCCGCTTATCATACGGGCATTTTCTGACATAGTTTTCTCCAACAGTCGGTCAATTGTTCTATCCATAGTATAGAGTGTGCAAGTGCTACAAGCAATCCTAAGCCCAAGTTTGACTTTGACAAGTACAGCGCTGCCCCGTACACTATATCTGCTTTCAACCAGATAGGATAATCCATGACTCAAGTACACATTTCAGACCACCCACTTGTTAAACACAAACTCACCTTACTCCGCGATGTAAATACCGATCATCGCACCTTCCGCGAACTTGTGCGCGAATTAACTTTATTACTAACATACGAAGCCACACGCGATATTGCCACCCAATCGCACACCGTTCAAACACCTATGGGCACAGCACAAGGCTTACAAGCCAGCGAAACAATTGGACTCGTGCCAGTGATGCGTGCAGGTATGGGTATGGTCGATGGCATTATGGAATTATTGCCGAGTGTCCAAGTATGGCATATCGGCTTATTTCGTGATGAAGAAACCCTACGCCCTGTTGAGTATTATAATAAATTACCAGACGAACCAACTGTTCAAATCTGCCTCGTTCTCGACCCAATGCTCGCAACAGGGGGGTCGGCCATTGCCACCATTGATATTCTCAAACGTTGGGGTGCAAAACGTATTAAATATATCGGTTTACTGGCTGCTCCCGAAGGTGTAGATGCACTATCGAGCGCACATCCTGATATTGCAATTCATGTGGCTCATGTTGATGAAAAACTGAACGAAATCGGCTATATTGTCCCCGGTTTAGGTGATGCAGGTGATCGCATGTACGGGACTGCTTAATTGATGATACTCCTAGCATTTATCCTCGTTTTTATCCTGAGTTTCAGCGTGTCACTTGCTATGATTCCTGTGGCACGTTGGCTCAGTTATCGCTTCAATGCGGTCTCAGAACCCGGTGGCAGACGACATGAAGCCGAACCGATGCCACGCTTAGGTGGTTTGGCTGTCTTTACAGGCTTTATCGTCGCAGTGATTGCATCCCAATTTTTGCCTGTTCCGCGCCAAGACCCTGAAGAACTAACACGCTTAACGGGATTAATTCTAGGCTCAATATTTGTATTTTCATTTTGGTTTTTAGATGATATTTTTGAATTCAAATGGTTATCACAAGCGATTGCTCAAGTGATTGCTGCTGGCATAGCAATTTCATTTCTGATATTTATCGAATTTTTTAATAACCCCATCACAGGTCAACAAACAGATCCTTGGTCATTTTGGGTCACGATTGTGTTAACGCTCTTTTGGGTCGGTTTGATGATGAATACCGTCAATTTTCTGGATGGTTTAGATGGTCTTGCAGCAGGCGTTGCCGTCATCGCAGGCTTGATGCTCTTCGCAAATAGTGCCTTCCGTGTCGAGCCTGCTCAATCTAGTGTTGCATTATTACCACTCGCCATGACAGGGGCATGTTTAGGCTTTCTAATGTATAACTTTTATCCAGCACGGATTTACTTAGGCGGAGGTGCGCCACTCCTTGGCTTCTGGCTCGCTACACTCAGTATTATCGGCGGTGCTAAAATGGCAACTATCTTGCTCGTCATGGGATTACCTCTCATAGATTCTACTTGGCAAGCAGTGAGTCGCTTACTACGGGGTCAAAATCCCATGCGTGGTGATCGTGGACATCTACATTTTCGCTTGCTTGATACAGGCATTCTGAGTCATCGTCAAATTGTTTTATTCTATTATTTGTTTTGTTCGTTCTTTGGGGTACTAACATTGTTGCTTGATAGTCAACTCTTTAAGTTCATTGCATTTGGGGTCATGATATTACTAATCATCGTTGGATTAATGGTGATTATTCGGATTCCAAGTCAATCATCATCGTCAACATAATACTCATCATCATCTTCGTAATCCTCATAGTCGTCGTCATCATCTAAATATTCATCTTCAATATCTTCATAGATAATGTCGTCCTCGAAATCATCACCCTTAATTGCGTCATCATCGTCACTCATTGATGACGATGG
>JBAUIA010000220.1:0-19823 GCA_049680565.1 Phototrophicaceae bacterium | reverse complement strand
TGCCTTTAACTGTGCTTGATGCGTGGATTGATTGCCTCAGTGGCTGGCGCGAAATTGATACCACTTGTCAATCGAATTACACTGCCAAAGACATCCTCGCACAATGGGATAATTGGCAGCCATTTTTGCTAGATTTAGCAAGACGCGATACGATTCAGCATCGGCGTGCGAGTTTGGTACTTTTAGTGAAGCCTGTCCGCGAAAGCACCGATGAGCGCCTCATCACAACTGCGCTATACAATGTCGATACACTCAAGCACGAAAGTGATAAACTCATCACCAAAGCGATCTCATGGATTTTGCGCGAGTCCATTAAGCGTCATCGGCAACGGGTTGGGGACTATGTCCAAAATAATAGCGACTCGCTACCAGCAATTGCTTTCCGTGAGTTCACTAAGAAATACGAAACAGGCAAAAAGTAAAAAGCATATCAACAGTCATCATCCATTGTGTGCTACGCTTGCTATAGCACCTTACCAATTTGATAGTGATGCTAGCGCCTCCAATGAAACGAAACTTAAACAAAAACCTCTGTTGTCTCCTGTTTATCAGGCACTATTTGGTCAGTAAAACAAAACGGAGCAATCATCTGATTACTCCGTTTTTACACGCATCATTTCATCATTTCACTTAGGGAACAACAAAACTCACTTCATAGGGTTGTTGCACCATATTGCCATCTTTGCTCAGGCGCAAGCGCACACGATACGATCCCGAATCAAGGAAGCCCGTAAAAAGTTCGCCATTATTGACATTGTTGTACCCTGCATTACCCATCGGTGTCCAATCAGCAAAGTTACCCCCGATAATATCCAAATGCCAGAAATCAGCTTGGCTATTATCGAATTGCACCGTCCCAATAATCGAAAGTGGATTACCAACCGTTTGTCCACTGGTCGGAGATGTGATAGCAGCAGTCACGATACCTGAACCAAAGTTCACCCCTGCATCAAATGCACCATCCCAGCAATCAATCGTCGGTAGCATCGCAAAACCATTTTGTTGCGCCCATGTTTCAGCACGCACACGGTCATTATGAGAGGTGTTGGGTGGCGCAATAAATACTTGATCGCTTGCCCCTGCCCCTAAGGCTTGCCCTTGTAAACTTTGTGGTACACGACAATATAAGGGCGCAGGTGGTGGTAAATCCCCCGGTTGCAAATTAAATTGTAAACCAGCAGCGATACCCGGATTCAAGCGATAGGCAAGTGTGCGATAAATATCAGGGCTAATTTCCGTAACATTATCGGATTGTGAGGAACGAGCTAAGGGTTGTTGTGGTGTGACCAAATTGCCGTTGCCATCAGGCACATAAGCAGGGCTATCAAGTAACCATTCATTGGTCGCACGCGGACAGCCAGTTGCACCATCACTGATCGAACGCACATCACAAATTTGTACGAGTGACACACCTTGCGGTGGATTCGGAATATCAGGCAAGAGTTGACCATCACTACGGAACACATCCAACGCGCTAGCATTGTTATAAATACTCGTCATGATGCTATTCCAGATCGGCGCTGCTGAGGTTAAACCCGATGAATTGACCATCGGATCACCATTATTGTTACCGACCCAGACACCAATGACCACATTACGGGTATAACCAATTGTCCAATTATCTTTGATGTCATTGGTTGTCCCTGTTTTGGCAGCCGTCCCGATGCTCGGTGTATTTAGTGGGCTATTGCCACCCATTGCTGGGCTACGGGCAGCATTATCGCTCAAAATATCCGTGATGGTGAAGGCAATTCGTGGATCAAGCACTTGCTCGCCGAAGCCACGCCGATCAATGGTGTTACTAGTGAAGGTACCAGCCCCTTGTGGGCAACCGCCTTCGTATTGATAGACGATGTTATCGTTACTATCAATCACACATAAGATGGATGTGGGTGGTACATATGTACCCACATTGGCAAAGACACCATAAGCATTGGTTAATTCCAGCAAGCTAACTTCACCACCGCCCAATGTTAAGGAAATACCATAGCGCGATGGATCGGTTAAGGTACTCACACCGACGCGATCCATCATATTCAGTAGATAATCAACGCCTGTCAGGCGTAAGGCTTGTACAGCAGGAATATTGTAACTATTGGCTAAAGCACGGCGAATTGTCATCGGTCCATGGAAGGAGCGGTCATAATTGACAGGCACGTAAGGGGCTTGCCCTGCTTGTGGAACTTCAACAGGTGTATCCCATAAGACATCACCTGCTGTCATACCAAGCTCCATTGCAGCAGCATAGGTAAAAGGTTTCATGGTACTGCCCGGTTGACGCAGTGAAATCGTCACATTAACGTTACCGTCAATCGCATCATTGTTATAGTCAATACTACCGACCATCCCAATAATTTGACCTGTCAGTGGTTGAATGACAACCACGGCTGCATTACTAGCATTACGATTCGCAATATTGGCAATTTGTGTGCGTGCTGCACCTAGCGCAATGTTATTCACATTTTGGTCAAGTGTCGTATAGATACGGAAACCACCTGTCGTTAGATCTTGCGGTGAGAATCCAATATCGGTCATCAGGTCTTCAAACTCATTTTGTGCGTAAATCGTAAAATGAGGCGCTTCGAGATTATTGGCATCACGCTCAACGAATGTTAGACCTTGTGCTAAGGTTGCAGAACGCTCGGCGGATGTGATATAGCCTTCTTCGACCATTTCGTCCAGCACCAAACGCCAACGCCCAAACAAGCGCGATTGCACTTCAGGGTCCGGGTTAAGTGGATCGAGGGTTGAGGGTGCTTGTGGTAATCCTGCTAATAATGCAGATTCACCGAGTGTTAGATCCGCAACATCTTTACCAAACAAGGTTTGAGCAGCAGCTTGTGCGCCGTACGCTAAATTACCATAGTAAATTTCATTGAGATATAAAGTCATGATGTCTTGCTTGCTACGACGTTGTGTCAAAAATAGCGCGAGGATAATTTCCTCTACTTTGCGAGTGACACTGACCTCATTGCGATATTCATTCGTGAATAGAATATTACGCACGACTTGTTGCGTAATCGTACTACCACCCGGAACACGCTCACCCCCTGCCCCTAGAAAATTCAGCGTCGCAACACCTGTTGCAGCAATATCAATACCGATATTGCTCCAGAAAGTATCATCTTCAATAGACACAGACGCATTAATCAAATCTACTGGGAATTGATCGTAACGTACGACATCGCGTCGTCCTTCGATGAATGATTCATATAATGAGTTGCCGTAACGATCAAAATAGAAGGTACTCTCGAACGCCCGATATCCATCAACACGTTCAACTTCTGATCCCCATTGCGCTTCAATACGTGGGATGAAGATGGCGGCTGCACCTGCGGTTAATAAGGTCAATCCGCCACAGAATGTGACCATTAATCCCAAAAACATATAGACACAACCTGCTGGCAAGCCCATTATTTTCTTTGATCTTGGGCGACGCGGTGGTAACTGTTTTTGATCGTTGGCACGTTGTTGCCGTTGCGGTGGTGGTGGGACATATTGCCCTTGTGCAGATTGCACGGTTGGATTATTTGGACGTTGGTAACGTGCATCAGACGTATTAGGATTTGCCTGTGTCATCTGTGCAGGCGCTTGTTGGGGTGCTTTTGGCATATTCATGACCGTTTGCTGTCCATGTGATGGATCAGGCACAGGTGACATCATATCAGGATTAGGGTCTAAACCGCCTGTACCCGCTAATGTAATTTTAGGGTCTACCATCCCCGGTTCACGAAAGTGAGGCATCGTCGGCATTGCATTTGGATTATGTCGCGGATTGACCGTCGGTTGTACGGCTTCATCATTGCTCAATTTTGGCAATTTAAATGGTACATCTTCATCAGGATCATAAACCTGATCTTCATAGTTAGGATCATCTGTCGCCCGAACTGCATCCAGATTCATACTCTCAGTCATATTCTGAGCGCGTGGACGCGGTTCAGTGATTTCATCATCATTATTTTCAGGGTCAATTTCAGGTAAATCAAAATTATTGGGCATTGATCGTTATCTCCCAGCCATCATATATCTCTCATTGTATCACTTTAGCGTAATCGCTAGTATGGGTTATAGGGATGAATACCCATCGCTTTGATGACGCTTGCACTACGCGCACATTTCATCGCAATCAATTTGCATTTTGTTTATATAATTCCACCACTGACATTATATAGTGTAAGCAACATTGTAATCATGAAGGAGGTTAAGCATATGAAATTTTCTATCTTGAAGTTGACACTCATCCTTGTTTTTGGGTTTTTGTTGACGGTCAGCAGTGCAGCACAAGACAATGATCCGCCTGTGGATACCGATGGCGATACAATTGTTATTGATACAGAACAAGCTGCCAATACCATTATTGCTGTAACAGAATCAACGGCTGAGGGCATCTCGCAACTCATCGCTCAATTTTTGAATCGTCTATTCAGCATTTCACAAAATCAATATGTGCAAGTTGTGATGGTGATTGCAGGGGTTATTTTATTATTTGCAGGATGGCGAATCTATAATTGGATTATTGTGCTAGCCAGTGCATTAATCGGTGGCACATTTGCATTAGCGGCTGTTGGCAATGATGCAGGTATTATTATTGAAGTCGCAGCGTTTATCATCGGGGCTGTTATTGGTGGTGCGCTTGGTTACTTTTTGTACTATTTTGCGGTATTCATGGTTGGGGCATATATCGGGATTGTCTTTACAACATTAATTGCTCAATCCTTCGGTTTACTACCATTAGCGCCACTGGTATTAATCATTATCGCAGTGATTGGTGGCATCATTATGGTTGCTTTGTCATTTGAATTACTGGTCGTTTTAGCATCATTGCTCGGCGCACAATTAATTGTGTTAGCGCTCGTCTTAACACCAACATTATTTTGGTTGGTCACACTTACGCTAATTGGTATCGTCTTGCAAATTAGTCTAACACGACGTGCAGGGTATAGTGTCCGACGACGACCATCAAGACGGATGATATTTTAATGTCCTATGTAAGAAACTCATCATTTCTTTGATAGAGATCGTCTTAATACAGGCGATTTCAAAAAAATTTGGTATTTTACCAAAACTCATATATGAACTCTTTTGACCCATATTAACCCTTTATTTTTCGTTTTTATAGCGTATTATATGGGTCAGATGAGCAATATCGCGTCCTAGTTGTTAAAGTAGGGTTATTATAATGAAATGATAAATAATTGAAATCAGCGTGCATACCCGATACAATCAATGTATTGATGGTGGGTTAAACCAACATAGCATAGTCACGCTGTTGGGGAGGTTGCAATGTCAACGACAACCGATACACGGACGATGAAAATTGTTGATCTGCCACTTATTCGGCGATTAACAGCAAATGGCACAATCTTAGATAGTGAAATCGGCTTAACGCGAGATGCGCGAGGTCCGAACAGTTTACTACTAAGTAGTTTGGTATTCCCTCGTGGCGTTTATACCTTGGTGTCTCGTTCGGAAACACAACAAGTCGTTGGGCAATTTCGCTACCGCCCGGGTGATCTCAATGCACATATTGTGTATATTGCACCCGCCCTCGATGAAGATATTGAAGATACTGTTTGGTTAAATATCCTCGATGCAATGACGCGCGAAGCAGGTAAACATGGCGCACATTCATTAGTGGCAGAAGTTGAAACTAGTAGCCACTTATTCGAGACACTACGCACGGCACGCTTTTCGACCTATTCCCGTCAGATTATCTGGCGACATGATGCCGTAGATATTGATCCAAAAGACAGTGTTATCCGCTTAGATGAAGAAATCAGTAGTGACCAAATCGGTATTATGTCTCTGATTTATACAACCGTTCCGCCGATGTTGAAGCAAGTTGCCGCGCCTCCTAGTGATATGGAAGGCTTGGTATATCGGCGTAATGATCGCATTGAGGCATATATTGGTATATCAGAAGGGGTTAATGGGGTGTATTTACTACCCTTTATCCATCCTGATGTTTTGAGCCAAGCAGAAGATATTATCAAAGCTGCCATTGCACAGATTGACCATTGCGCGAAAGTGCCAATTTATGTCTGTGTTAGAAGTTATCAAAGTTGGTTAAATAGCGTATTTGAAGCGCTCAACTTTGAAGAATGGATTGAGCAAGCTGTGATGGTTAAGCAAATTGCGGTTGGTATTCGCCATCCCGGATTTGCAAAAGTAGCATTGCAGGACAAGCTAAAAATAATATCTACTGTACCGCATTATTGGTCAGTCGCAACCGACGAACGTATAAGCACTAGCAAGGAAATTTAAATACATATATGGAACGACGCATCACAGATGATATAGAACAACTCAAGCGTGTTCTGCCAGCATATATTATTCAGGCGCTTGAAGACTATGGCGACACTCAAAATTTATTAGAAGTTGTAATGGATTTGGGTCGTGTGCCAACCGCACGTTATGTAAGTGGTGAAGTAATCCTTTCCGACGCAGAAGTAACACGCGATGACCTTGAATGGGTTTTACTCCAAATTGGTGATTTCGACGCAGATAATCGTGCTGGTATTGAACGGACATTGCACCGTATTTCGGGCATCCGTAACCGTCGGCGCGATGTGGTCGGCTTAACCTGCCGTGTTGGGCGTGCTGTTTATGGCACAATCGACATTATCGAAGACCTTGTCACTAGTGGGCAAAGTCTGTTGATGTTGGGACCACCCGGTGTCGGTAAAACAACCATGTTACGCGAAGCTGCGCGTGTTCTTGCAGAAGATAAACGGGTTGTTATTGTAGATACCAGCAATGAAATTGGTGGCGATGGTGATGTCCCCCACCCTGCTGTCGGGCGCGCACGTCGTATGCAAGTTGACCATCCCGAACGGCAGCATGAAGTGATGATTGAAGCCGTTGAAAATCATAATCCTGAAGTCATCATCATTGATGAAATCGGGCGTGAACTCGAAGCGATGGCAGCACGCACAATTGCAGAGCGTGGTGTTCAGCTTGTGGCTACCGCACATGGTAATACACTTGAAAATCTGATGTTGAACCCAACATTATCCGATCTTGTCGGTGGTATTAGTTCCGTCACCTTATCCGATGATGAAGCGCGTCGGCGTGGCACACAAAAAACAGTGCTAGAACGTCGTAGCCCACCCACATTCGATATTTTGGTGGAATTACAAACCCGTGACAAAATGGCAGTCCATGAAGATATTGCTGCTGCGGTTGATTCGATGTTACGGACAAAATCACCGACTGTTGAAGTACGCTATCGTGATGAAGATGGCAATATCAACAAGGAAACACAGAAGGTTGAACTTGATCCACGCATGGCAAATCAACCAGACCGTCCTCAAAACCAAGTACGGATGGTGCGTGGTAACAAGTATTCAAATAATGGCGCGATTAGTACAGTTGTGCAACAAACAAGTGCTGCGGTACGCTCGAACTTACCACAGATGAAAGTCTATGCGTATGGCGTAGCACGTAATCGCTTGCATCAGGCAGCCAAACGGCTCAATGTGCCAATGGAAGTCATTGATGATTTTGAACAAGCCGATGCAGTCGTCACGCTCAAAAATTACTATCGCCGTCGTCCGAAAGTTATAACGGATGCAGAACGGCGTGGTATGCCTATCTATGTGTTACGCGCAAATACCGTATCACAGATGGAAAACTTCCTCACGGATGTGTATCGCCTTGAGGAGGGCGATGATACCGCCCCTTTTGAGTTAGCGGTGCTTGAGGCAGAACAAGCCCTAATGCGGATTCGTTCTGGCGAGGAAATGGTTGCCCTCGATCCACAAGCACAAACCATTCGCGCACAACAACATGACATTGCGCGCCGTGCCAAGATTTTCAGTAAAAGTTTCGGCAAAGCAAATAATCGTCATGTACGTTACTTCGCGGAAGAAACAGCTTAAACACTTCTCAGAGAGACTTGCACACGCAGGTCTCTTTTTTTTACTGTGTATCAACTTCTTTTGGATACTCATGGCGATGAAATTCATGCACGATTGTCCACTGTGTGTCTTTGTCAGCTTGCATCATCAAGCATAAGCCCTCGACAATCATTTGCTTGAATTGTCCAAATAATGAATAGAGTGCGTCTTGCATCGCTTCGTGTTGATTACCCTTGTAGGGAAAAAGCAGCGTGAAATGGGGGGTGTAACCATCAAATACAAATGGGTAATTGAAATGATGAATCCGATGATATTCATGTGCTACATCTTGGGTTGGAAGATCAATATCAGGAACAACATATTGTGCCAGTTGGGCGACGAGCAGCGTATGGAGCATCAACATAGCAGGATTAGCAGCATATTGTAAAACAGCAATTTGTTGTTTTTTACCCCAATAGGTCACAAAGTCATCAGCAGCCGATAATTTAAATTGGGTTGACGCTGCAAAGCAATTTAAGATGCGTTCCATCTCATATTGAATCGCAGGCAAATCACCGATACGACACTCTTGAGGCGCAACCACTGTGCAATGAATGCCATGTTTTTGAGGGCGTTTGACAAATTCCTCATCAAAATCAGGCAACTGCGCCCGTATAAAATTATCCGCATGAGCCGCTTGTTCACGGCGCACATCATAGCCGAGGATACTTGTTCCTAGGCGATAAAAGGGATTGCGAGCAGGTGGGACAACAAATACTCCAAAACGTGGCATACTCTCATAAATCCTTACTCAATGGTTCTTGCTCTAATACTGTATCGAATGCTGGCGAAAACTCAAAATTTAAGCCTTGAAATCCTAAGAACACGATCAAAACGCTAAATCCAACAAAAGTCATAGAAATATAATCCATCATTTGCTAAGATATTCATAAAATGGTAGACAATCTGCCAACTACAGATGCTTTAGAGGAGCCAATAACGATGACTCATATTATCACAAGCTTGTGCCTGCGTGATGGTGCTTGTATGGAAGTTTGCCCAGTAGAATGTATCGTGCCCGGTAAACCAGAAGCCGAATGGCCTTGGTACTTTATCGATCCTGATACCTGCATTGATTGCGGTGCGTGCATCCCTGAATGCCCATTTGAAGCAATTTTCACCGAAGAAGAAGTCCCTAGCAATTATGTGATGATGGATGGTCAAGAAATTTTACCATTCAAAAATCCAAAAATTAAAATCCATAATGAAGGCGATGTGATTGACCTCACAGGGGATATTCAACACAATTACGATTTTTTCAGCAAAGGTCCTGGCTACAACGCCCTAAACCTCTAAGATTTGCATCAATTACTTTAAACACCTTACATCATTTGTGGGGTGTTTTTGATTCATAATCCAGCATTAAAATTTAACCTATGTGAAAATAAAATCATCATTGTATGAAATCATAATGAAACAAATGCAACTTTAATTTTAAAATCCAACAAAAGTTACAGAAACATAGGGTATGCTTTGTTAAGATGCACACTAAAGAGACAAGTTATTGTCTGCTGAAATGCGTTTTTAAAAAGGAGCTATTCCAATGACCCATATTATTACCAGTCTTTGCCTCCGTGATGGTGCTTGTGTCGAAGTTTGCCCAGTGGAATGTATTATCCCTGGACAACCAGAAAATGAATGGCCTTGGTACTACATTGATCCCGATACCTGCATTGATTGCGGTGCGTGTATCCCTGAATGCCCATTTGAAGCGATCTTCATTGAAGAAGAAACCCCTGATGACTACGAAATGATGGAAGGTCAAGAACGGATTCCATTTGATACCAAAGTCAAAGAAACCGCTGCGGGTGGCGAAGTTGTTGATCTCACCCCAGATATTCAACCGAACTATGATTTCTTCAGTGCAGGACCCGGTTACGACGCACTCGATATGTAATTTACCGTTTTTTCTAACACTAAAATACCCTGTCAGACTGGCAGGGTGTTTTGATTCTAGTTAGAATCATTAAAAAGTGATCTTATTAAAGTCTATGTCAACTATACCAAGTACATTAAATCCCTACCTCAATCAAATGATACACGGTGACTCGCTGGAAATTTTGCCACAGTTACCCCCCAACAGCATTGATCTGGTCTTTGCTGATCCACCTTATAATTTACAACTCAAGCAAGATTTAAGACGACCTGATAATTCGCAAGTTGATGCGGTTAATGATGAATGGGATCAATTTGATAATTTCAAAGCCTATGATGATTTCACCCGTGACTGGTTACGCTTAGTCAAACGTGCGATGAAACCTGATTCAGCGATTTGGGTATCAGGCACGTATCATAATATTTTTCGCGTTGGCACAATCATGCAAAATCTAGGATTCTGGTTATTGAATACCGTTGCATGGATGAAATACAACGCGATGCCTAATTTTCGGGGCGCACGGCTCAAAAATGATGTTGAGTATATTATTTGGGCAAAATATGATGAAAAGAGTCGCTATACTTTCAATCATCATCTGATGAAGCGCTTCAATGACTTTGGCGAAGGTAAACAACTCGGCAGTGTATGGCAAATTAATCGCTGTGTTGCACCTGAACGCATCCGCCGAGCCGATGGTGAACGCTTGCATCCCACCCAAAAGCCCGAAGAACTGCTCAGGCGTGTGATTTTAGCATCCAGTATGCCTGATGATATTATTCTTGATCCATTCGCTGGCACAGGTACAACACCGACAATGGCGAAGCAACTCCGCCGTAAATTCATCGCAATTGAACAAGAAGAGGATTATTTCCAAGCAGCGATAACGCGCATCAATGCCATTAAGGTGCTGCCCGAAGATGATGAGCTTATCCGTGCTGTTTATATTGAAAAACCACCACGTGTCGCTTTCAAGAAGTTACTCGCTGCTGGTTATGTCACCGAAGGGCAAACGCTCTATTTAGACGAGCCATCAACTGAAGCTATCATCACCAAAAATGCCAAATTAAAAGCGGGTAAAACAATCGGCTCAATTCATAGTTTAGCTTGTACGCTCAAAGAAGTGCCATCCACCAATGGTTGGAAACACTGGTACTACGTTGATGATACTGGTAAGCATCAACCGATTGACCGCCTGCGTCATGAATATTATGACAAGCATAATGCCTCAATGTAACATCTCATTTTTGTAGTTGCCCCTTTATCTTTGTGCCAATTGCTACTACCTTTTTGGCAGATGATAATAATGAATTGTAGGCATTATGAGCATTACACTGATTTCAACTGTCCTCAATGAAGGCGATAATATCCATCATATGATGAATGGCTTGCTGCAACAAACGCGACAAGCCGATGAAATTATCATTGTGGATGGGGGCAGTAGCGATAATACCGTTGCGACTATTCGCACATATGATAAGCAACTGCCTTTAAAAGTACTTATCCGTGAGGGCTGCAATATCAGTGAAGGGCGCAATACAGCCATTGATGCTGCTCAGGGTGATATTATTGTCATTACGGATGCAGGAACACGCCTTCATGCAACATGGCTCGAACATATTACACAACCGCTATTAGATGATGCAGCATTAAGTGTTGTGGCAGGTTTCTTCAAAGCAGACCCACAAAACACATTTGAAACCGCTATGGGCGCAACGGTTCTCCCACTCGAAAACGAAATTGACCCTGTAACATTCTTACCGAGTAGTCGCAGCGTGGCGTTACACAAAGCAGCAGCACAAGCTATTGATGGTTATCCCGAGTGGCTTGATTATTGCGAAGACCTCGTTTTTGATATGCGCTTACAGAAAACACAAGCACCATTTTACTTTCAGCCCGATGCCTTAGTCTATTTTCGTCCACGCGGAACATTAGCATCCTATTTTAAGCAATATTATCGTTATGCGCGTGGCGATGGCAAAGCGAATTTATGGCGTAAACGGCATATCATTCGCTATATCACTTATTTGGTGATTACGCCCATCGTGCTGCTATTGAGCGCTTTAGTGAATCCGCTATTTTTAGGATTATTCTTTATCGGGGGTGCAGTTTATCTGTATCAGCCCTATCGACGTTTACCAACAGTCATGCGTGATAATCCGCAAAAATCACCTTTCGCATGGTTGCAAGCGATTATGCTCATCCCTGTTATTCGCGTTGTGGGTGATATTGCCAAGATGATTGGCTATCCTGTGGGATTAGTATGGCGTAATGAACATCAACCACCAGATTGGCAGATCATTGATCGATCATCTTGATGTCATACGAGGGAGTCTGATATGAAAAAAGCCTACTTGATCTGGATCGTTTTTACATGTCTGAATCTGATACTCAACACAAGCGCGCAATCAGTTAGTTGTATCGGTGCGCCTGATTCACAATTGGTCACAGGGGAGCAAGCACAAATTATTGCTGATGGTGGTAGTAATTTGCGTGTGCGTCCGAGTGCTGATGCAACTTTATTAGCCATTATTCCTTTCAATGAGATTATTCCCATTGTTGAAGGTCCTTTTTGTGGAGATGGTTACGCATGGTGGCAAGTCGATTATGCTGGAGAACGCGGTTGGGTCGCGGAAGGGATTAACGATTTTTATTGGCTGACTCCCTATATTGTTCAACGCGCCCAAATTGGTGATAGTCGCATTGAAATTCAGCCCAGATTGGTTACGGCAATTGAAATTCAACGCCTAGCTGACCCTGCACGCAATCAATTTGTATTAACTGGCTACCCTGTATCATCGACGCAAATTATACCGTTTATTGTAATTTTTGATGAGCGCCCTGCACCCATCAACACCACCGCTACAACTACCAACCGCACACAAATTCAAGCGATTGCAGATGGAACACGATTTATCGAGATTCGTTTTGCAGATAATGCTACAAATAGCGAAGATATTGCGCTTATTTATCGTTATACTGCGACCTTAGCAGATAATCGTTATGTCGATGCTTATTTGCCGATTCGTGTACCTGATTTACCGCGTACCTATGCCTTACCTGATGAGAATCAGCAACTGTATACGCAACAATATATTGAAGATAATCTTGCCCAAGTCAATGCACTTGACGCGGAAGCCTTCACGCCATCATTAAACGCCCTCGATGGTATCATCCTGTCTTTACAATATGATGCCCCACTCGCTATGAGTGATTTGCTCACCTATGCCAATAACGGCATTCAATTAGATTACCATCCAATCCTTACGACCCAAATCACTGAAACGCTCATCGCTGAAACTGATGCGATTCCGCGCCATATTGTGCTAAATTTTGCAGATTATCCAGCAGGACAAGGTGACATCCGCATTTATAGCACGGAGGATATTGTGGGTAACAATCTCATCACATTACAACAAGTGCTACAGAGGCAATCCGCCAATCCGCCACGTATTCCGATTCCATCACAGATAGATGCGCCTGTATCACGCGATGATTTAGATTATTTAGCATTCGGCAGTGGGACGGGTATCCGCTATCGTGCGATCTTTAGTGATGAAGAGACCATCTATTATAGTTACCAAGGATTAAGCGATGACGGAAATTATTTTGTTTCCGCATTGTTTGCGTTAAATGATGGTGACTTGCCTTTATCGCTATTCTTAGATGACTTAATCAGCAGTTTGGTCATTGGTGGATCATAATAAGCTACGCAAGAAGTTACAAAACCGATTACAATGAACTTATCTCATTTTTAATAATACGGAGGACAATCGACAATGCGCTATATCATCAGTAGTATTTTAATCAGTTTATTCATGCTTGCAGGATGCACATCCGCGCCAGAACCTATCGAAGAAACTGTCGCTGTGGTACTCGACCAAAATTATACCGTTCAACTCGCCAATGGCAGTATTAGTATTGATTATCCATCAGCATGGGCAATCAGTGCTGAATTTCCTGAATTAGGTATTACGATGGCAACATCAGAAGACCTTGCGAATATTCAAACATTTGATGGCAATCTCAGTGAAGGACAAGTTTATTTGCAAATCTTGTTTGTCCGTGAAGATTTACTCACTCAAGAGTCACCTGCTGCGGTATTACAAGAAATTATTGATCGTGTCGAAAATCCAGAAGGTACAATCGGCGATATAGAAGCACGCACACTCAATGGTAAAGTCGCAGCATTTGTGTTGTTAGATGCTACAGATAGCGCCGATGGGATTCAAC
This sequence comes from Phototrophicaceae bacterium, assembly GCA_049680565.1. Taxonomy (GTDB): domain Bacteria; phylum Chloroflexota; class Anaerolineae; order Aggregatilineales; family Phototrophicaceae; genus JAUZRW01. Next base: position 5,819 of record JBAUIA010000220.1, on the reverse strand, counting down.
TTGTGATTGATTCGGGTGATGCGTACACAACGGTTGTTGCGGCTGTTCCTGATGGTGACATCAACACCTATCAAGCAACCGTTGAAGCGATTGCAAGCTCGGTTGAATATATCCTTGATGCGCCTGATGCTGAAGCAACAATGGAAGTCACACTCGAAGCAGAAATGACGGAAGCTGCCGAAGCCACCGAAGCATCTGAATAGGTTTTATTGGGACACATCAACGATCAGGCAAATATAAGACCAATGTATTGGGTCTGCTGTGTATAATACGGCAGACTTATCTATCCATTTGAATAGGATTCATCATGCAGTATTCCGTAAAAACCTTGCCCTTATTGATAATTTTTAGTGTTATTTTGGCAGCTTGTGGCAATAACACAGCTATTGATGATAATGCTGTTGCGACAGCGATTAATTTACCAACCCGTATCGCAACAAGTGTTGTGACATCTATCGACAATTCCGCCGATGATGCCAATGGGCTTTCACAAACCGTCATCGTGGATAATGCCATGATTGCATCGCGCCTGACAGTAGATTATCCTGCGGGTTGGTTTGCTAATCAATCGGGTGAGCAATTGCTATTAGCGAGTATCGATCCTGATGAAATTACCCCTGAAAGTGATGTGATTGTGATTAATATCTTACCTGTTGAAGGGGATATGCTCGATAATTTTAGTGACCGAACACCTGATGGGATTTTGTCACAAGCGATGCTAGATGCAACGGGGCAAATTGTGGATGTGGCAGTCGTCACTATCAATGGGCAAGATGCTGCGTTTGCAAGCCCTATATTAGATGATAATCCTAGCCTTGTTTATACCTTACAATTTGGTGAGGATGTCTTTATTGTGCTAACAGCAATACGCACGCAAGGGTTTAGCGATGCCGATATACAACTGATTGAGCAGATCGCTACGCAACTCGAATACAATAATGATGTTCTCTCACAAGATGAATAGTTGCAGATATGCAGTCCATCGCCTAGTATCGTAGCATATGATTAACGACTCATCAGGAGAATAGCTTAATGCGTGTTGTTTGCATGGGAGAATTATTGATTGATTTTGTTGCACTCGAAAGTGGTGTAACGGTGGGCGAAGCATCTGGTTTTCAAAAAGCACCCGGTGGCGCACCTGCTAATGTGGCAGTTGCTATCAAACGCTTAGGGTTGGATAGTGCCTTCATCACACAAGTGGGTGACGACCCTTTCGGACATTACTTAGAAGGTGTTCTCAAAGACGAGGACATCAACACCGCAGGGATTCGTTTTTCACAAGCTGCAAGGACGATGCTAGCATTTGTATCCTTACGAGCAGATGGTGAACGCAGTTTCAATTTTTATCGGCATCCGAGTGCGGATATGTTACTTACAAAAGATGATATTGCTTATGATGTCATTGATGACGCGGATTTATTCCATTTTGGCAGTATCACCCTAATTAGTAATCCCGCGCGTGATGCCACCTTAGCAGCAGCACACTATGCCCAAGAAAATGGTAAATTGATTGCCTATGATCCCAATTTACGTCGTGCGCTATGGGATGATGATGAGTCGGCACGGGCTGGTATGCGCTTAGGCTTGGACTATGCTCATATTGTTAAAATCAGTGATGAAGAAGCCTATCTGGTGTTAGAAGCAGGCGAAGAAGTCACTGATTTATTTGCTAAATTTAATCAAATTGAATTGATTATGCTCACACGCGGTGAAAATGGGTGTACGGTGTATCTGCGTGATGGTCAATCATATTCTCATGATGGCTATAAAGTTACCTCAGTTGATACAACAGGCGCAGGAGATTCTTTCATGGCAGGGATTATCGTTGGGGTGCTTGAAGGCTTAGAAGGATCGCGCGATTTTGGAAAAATTGATTTTGACAGTGTCCTTAAATTAGCCAATGCTAGTGGTGCAATGGCAACGACAGGACGCGGTGCAATCCCATCCTTACCAACACGGGCTGAGGTTGACGCTTTCCTTAAATCAGTGTCATAATGTTTGTGAACCTGTTTTGAAATTCGATCATGATGTCATAATCTATTAGACATCCCGTTGGATGTCCCTACAATTGACTATTATTATAGGTCGTAGGGACGCACAACGGTGCGTCTTGAAGTACCTTAAACAGGCTCTATTATAATTTAACGTTAGTAAAAAGGTGTGACGTTCGCGTGAGACAATCAAGTATCAAACGATGGTTTATCATCCTTGGCTTAGTGCTATTAGGCGCATGTACACCAGCGCCTAATGAAACCTTACCCACATTGGTGCGCTTTCCGACAGAAGCCCCAACAGTAGCGGAAGTAGCTGTTGTACAATCGGGGATGACTTTACCCGCGACTTTCACACCGACATTTACACCCAGTGCATCCCCCACTCTCGACCCCAGTATGACGACAACTCTAAGCCCAACTGTGACCGTGACACCGAGTCCAACGATCACGAATACGCCGACATCAACACCAACTGAGCCACCGACTTTGCGCCCAGAAGACCGCCCAATTTTAGCATTTGCATTAACCGCAGCCGCATCAACTGTGCTACCGCCCGATTATCAAGTGCCTAATTTTGGTGGCGCAGATGTCACACTTATCCCTGCAAGCACACCGACACTTGCGCCCGGTGTCCCATCACCGATTCCACCCTTACCTACGACAGGCGGTTTACCGATTGCGAGTGCTTGCTCAACATCACCAACACGGGGCTTCTTGACCTTATATCAGGGTAATCCTGATATAGCCAATCAATTAGGCTGTGCATCAGGCGTGGTACAGACAATACCCGCAGCATGGCAAAATTTTGAACGCGGTATCATGGTGTGGCTCAATGGTGAAATTATCATATTTTATGCCGTGAGTGATACCTATCAAAGTGTGCCTGATACGTTCATTGAAGGCTCTGATCCCGAAACAACAACAGAAACGCCACCTGTAGGCTTATTAGCGCCGATACGTGGATTCCTCAAAGTGTGGGATGGCAATTCAGCCGTAAGAAATGGATTAGGTTGGGCAATCACACCAGAAAATGGCACGACTGCTAGTGTGCAAGCCTTCGGTAATGGACGCATGATTTTTGTGGCAGGTCGTCCTGATGTTCTCATTTTGATCGGCTCACAATCAGGAACTTGGCAAGCATTCATCGGGTCATTCTGATTGGATGCAACTTAAAATGGAAACCAAGCTGAGGCATTATGGCTCGCATAATACAATTCTAATCTCATGCTTGGTGTCATAACCTAGTAACAGTCTCTATAGATAATGTAAGATAGGGTCACAATTAAGCAAAATAAAAGAGAGCGAAACAATGCCAATTCAAGACATTACGATTGAAGAGTACAAAGAAACATTTGATGGGCAACAAGATTTCCAATTAGTTGATGTGCGCGAAGTTGAAGAATTTGAAGATGTGCGCCTACCCAATACAATCAATATTCCATTAGGCGAGGTTCAAGCGCGTTTAGCAGAGATTGCTACCGATAAGCCTGTTGTCCTCGTTTGCCGTTCAGGTGGACGTAGCTTAATGGCAGGCGACATCCTCTTAGCAAATGGTTATGATAATCTCTATAATTTGCTTGAAGGCACACTCGGTTGGGTTCGGCGTGATTTACCGACTGAACAAGGTTAATTAGATATTTCAGGGTATGGTCGCAGGATCATACCCTTCAAAAATCAGCCTCATTTTACGTATAGCCTTTTACTAATAGCACCCCATAAAAAAGCAACGACCTATAAGTCTCACAATCTGCATTATACTGATTGCATAAAATCAAAAAAGTAATTCAGGATTGCAATTATGTTAATCAAGTATTTCTATGATGATGAGTTGGCGCAAGCCTCTTATTTGGTCGGATGTACGGCATCAGGAACAGCTTTAGTCATAGACCCTGCCCGTAATATTCAACCGTATCTTGAACTCGCAGCAAAACATGGTCTGAGTATTGATAAAGTGACTGAAACCCACATTCATGCTGATTTCGTGAGTGGTACACGCGAACTCGCCCATGCAACAGGGGCAACGATGCTCCTCAGTGATGAAGGCGGTGAGGGTTGGCGTTATCAATTCCCTGCTGGAGACACTATTCAATTGTTACGTGATGGCGATCAATTCATGGTGGGCAATATCACATTTGATGTGCTGCACACACCCGGTCACACGCCTGAACATATCACATTTATGGTGACTGATAATGGCGCAGATCATCCGATGGGCTTATTTACAGGTGACTTTGTATTTGTTGGGGATGTTGGGCGACCTGATTTGCTAGAAGAAGCTGCTGGACAAATCGGCACACGCGAAGTTGGCGCACAGCAACAATTTGCCAATATTGAACGCCTCAAGCAAATGCCTGATTATCTTCAAATCTGGCCCGGGCACGGTGCTGGGAGTTCCTGCGGTAAAGCGCTAGGGGCAATTCCATCAACAACACTTGGTTATGAGAAGTTATTTAACCCTGCCTTCCAATTTAATAATGACAATGCCTTCGTCGCTTGGCTATTAGAGGGTCAACCTGAAGCGCCAAAATATTTCGCGCAGATGAAAAAGGTCAATAAAGCAGGGGCTGCTCTACTTAGTACATTGCATCAACCCCAACAACTCGATCATGTATCGCCTGATATGATGGTTATTGATACACGCTCAACTGATGCTTTTGCGAAACAACATATTCCTAACACGATTAACATTCCTGCAAATAGTAGCAATTTTTCAACGTATGCAGGATGGTATGTCAATTTCGATGAACCGATTCAATTAATTGTCGCCACAGATCAATTGGATGCTGTTCTCAGTAGCTTACGCGCAGTGGGTGTTGATAAGGTTGCAGGATACGCCACACCATCACTTGTAAAAGCCTATGATGGTACGGTACGGTCAATGACTCCACAAGAGATTTATGATGCAGGTATCAAAATCTTAGATGTACGCGCAACAACAGAATACCACAGTGAACACATCCCAAATGTACAGCAGATGCACATGGGGTATGTTCCCGATCATCTAGCAGATATTAGCCGTGATGAACCTCTCGCAGTCCATTGTGGTGGTGGATTACGCTCGCAGATTGTGATTAGTATTTTGCAAAAAGCGGGTTATGAGAATCTTATCAATATGACAGGTGGGATTAGTGCGTGGCAAAAAGCAGGTTTGCCATTGGAATAACTACCAATCACATCTGTATGTACATGCCGTATTAATCAGCAGGGTGCTTCGCTTGAGCATCCTGTTTTTTTGTTTAGCTTATGAAAAAAAGAATAATCTACTTGCCCGATTGTACAGGCTTACGGTCATCCTGTTTTTTAGCATCGGATTGGCGATTACGGAGGCTCTTGAGCAATTGCCAGAAACGTTTATTATCCATGCAAACAGAATCATCATTCTGGGAAGATTGGGGCATATTTTGCGTGCGATTGTAATAAGGGCGGCGCGGACTATTATACATAACGACCTCCTACACTTGAACGAAATAAGAAATTTAATTTAGCATTAATCTTAGTGTACGACTCTTAATCTGGCTACGTCAAGCATTCCCAAATTATCGGGTAAACGTACAAATTGACTGCTTATGAAGCATAATAGGTCAAGAAAGGTATGGAAGCGTAGTAAATAAGTTTCACGTTTCACATTGTAAAATTTTCAGGTTATTTGTGAAATGCGTATGTGTCTATTCCGCACTACAAGACTTTGTAGATTTGGTGCTAAATCTATGCCGATCAAACACAAAAGTAGTGATTAAAATCATATCGTTAGACACCGAAAAGCCGTTCAGTGGTATAGTAGTAATAAGTTAGTTGTGGAGATGAATCTCTATGGTACAAACAGCG
>JBAUIA010000219.1:0-45578 GCA_049680565.1 Phototrophicaceae bacterium | reverse complement strand
CGCGGCAAGGTTTTATCTGTTATTCGGCAAGTTCACTAAGCGTAATTAATTATCAACAGACGAATCATCAGTGGGTATGTTCACATGCCTACGATGGTTTTTCTGTCGCTCAATCCTTATAGCATATAAAAACAGCATGGAGGATAATCCTTTATGCTGTTTTAGATAACCCCCTTCTATCTCCAACATCCCAAAAATAAAAAGAGCCTTTAGAATTAGTCACTGATTAAGGGAAAATATCAATTTACGCGCTGGTGTATTAGCCAAAAGTTACGTTAAATACCCCCAAATCATTGTATTACAAAATTGTACATCATCACTAATCGACTGTACCCAATAATTCCACTATACTACTTTCAACAGTATTGCTTTCGTAATTATATATGAAACGAAAAGCAAGTTTTCACTTTTTGATGTATGTTTCCCTAATACCTTACTCTGAATATATCAAGGAACTAATCAATGCAAAATTTATATTCACTAGCCAATATAAATCGAATTGATGTTGAACGATTACATCCTATGGCGGATAAAGCCCATTTACAGATGTTCCAAGAAGCCGATAGATTAGGCATAGCACTCCCCAGTTTTCATGAATATACCAATATGTCCTCGTATATTTTTACATATCATGAAGTAAGTTTTGAGCGTCTTCTCACAATCGGACTCTTGAATAACCTCTTATTTTGGATTGATGACACATTAGATAGAAATAAGAGCAACACACCCGACTTTACCGAAAAGATAATGATGTTTGAGGCAGCTATTAATGTTTTGAAAGGCAAGCATCCAGCGTCACACTCACATCCCGTATTGATGACTTGTGAACTATTATCAGAGCGATTTAACAAAATGGCTTCTCAAGAATGGCTTAAGCGATTTATTAATCATACCTATCGACATCTTAATGCTTCTACTTATGATATTGATGATATTATGAATGTAACGCAAAATTACAGCGTTCAGGATTATATTGAGCATCGTGATATGGATTCTGGAATGGAAGCTGAAATTGACTTAATCGAATTTGCTTATGATTTCACCTTACCCGATTATGTTCGAGATCATGCTGTACTGAAGGAAGCTCGTAAGATGACGATGCGTATAGGTGGTTTGATGAATGATATGTTTTCTTATGAGAAGGAAGTCATCAAGCTCAACTCTGGATATAATTTGTTGGCTGTCATATCAAAGCAAAGTTTAGATATTGTAGAAGCCGTTGATTACGCATCTCAATTGATTAACAGTTATACGAATACATTTTTATCGCTGGAAGATAGCTTACCTGTCTTCGAGGATGAGACATTGAATGAAAATGTTTGCTTGTATTATCAAGGATTAAGAGATCAAATTAATGGTACTTGGCATTGGCAATTTTCAGGAACTAACCGTTATAAATCGCCAACCAGCCCATTCAAAGAACTTCGTATATAGATTAAGTCGAGGATATCATGTCTTATAAAGTGGTTAACAATCAAGAATTTGTCATTTTGGATTTACTAGGTGATGTGGGTGATAAGCAATTACAGACTGCACTCCATGAGGTTATAGACTATCCAAGTAGAAATTTAGTCATTGATGTTCGTGGTACAAGTCACTTACCAAAACTAAATTTCAAAATCTTAAGTAATCATATAGAAAATATCAGTATAATTATAGATGATGCAAATAGAATGAATTTATCGATGCTGATAGATCAATATACAATCTCTTTTGCACAAAATCTTGGTGATGTCTTAAATGGGATAAAAGTTTAGCAAAGGATTATCGTATGCCGTATGAAGTGAGTTGGAAAATACCTGATAAGGTTTTATATGTTAGAGCTTTTGGTGCTGTAAGCAGCGAAGATGTTGAACAAATTACACAGAAAATGTTCGATATTATCAACCAATCTCCGCATGATCGTGTTCATTTGATTAGTGATAGCCAAGATATTAGCGACTATCCTACAAATTTAAATGCGATCATTAACGCCGTAAAACCATTACGACAAAATAGCCAAATAGACCTGATTGTTACTGTGGGGAATAATGGCATCGCTAACTTCTTTTCTACCGTAGCAACAAAGGTTACTCTTAACAAAAACTCTAAATCAGCTATATCAGTTGAAGCTGCAATCGATGCTATTAAAAGTTATGATGCGAGTTGCATCGTACCATCTGAAGAGCTATGATTTTTTCTTGAAGTAGGTTAAGTTACTGATTTAGCCTTGAGTATATAATCACTAAAAACCAACCTCAAAAAATGGTACACTATGCGCCGTTTCTATGGAGTGGAGTGATTATGCGCGTTCTGATGTTGTCGAAGGCTTGCATTGTAGGCATTTATCAACGTAAATTAGAATATATTGCCCAGCAAGGGGTTGAATTGTTGACGCTTGTGCCACCTTCTTGGAAAGATGAACGCGGTGAGCAGGTTTTGGAGCGTGTACATACCCAAGGGTATCGTTTACAAGAAACACCGATTGCCCTCAATGGTAATTTTCACACCCACTTTTATCCTCGTTTACATGATTATGTCGCTGAGTTTGACCCTGATATTGTTCATATTGATGAAGAACCGTATAATGTCGCAACATGGCAAGCCTTAATTGTAGCGCGATTAGCCCGCACAAAAACTTTATTTTTTAGCTGGCAAAATATCAAACGCAATTATCCGCCACCCTTTAGCTGGGGTGAACGTTGGGTCTTAAATAGTATTGATTATGCGCTAGTCGGAACAGATAGTGCAGGCGATGTTTGGCGTGAAAAAGGTTATCAAGGTGCGATGCGAACGATTCCTCAGTTTGGCACTGATGAGACATTATTTCATCCAAGACCACGCAATGCAGATACGCCGTTTACGATTGGCTATATTGGGCGCTTAGTTGAGGAAAAAGGGATTCACCATCTCCTAGAAGCATGTGCTATGCTCACAGGGGATTGGCAATTACGACTCGTTGGCAGTGGTCCTCTTCGTGATGATTTAGAAGCCCTAGCATATGAATTAGGTATTGCCGATCGTGTGACATGGATAGACTGGGTTGCCTCGACAGAAATGCCCGATCAATATGCTCAACTGGATATACTCGCACTACCCTCTCTCACACGTCCAAACTGGAAAGAACAATTTGGGCGCGTGCTGATTGAAGCAATGGCATGTGGCTTACCCGTTGTGGGGAGTGATAGTGGTGCAATTCCGGGTGTGATCGGCAATGGTGGTTTGATTTTTCCTGAAGCAGATGTAGGCGCACTTGCCAAGCATTTACAAGATTTGCAAACCAAGGCAGATTTACGCCAAATATTGGGCAAAGCAGGTCGGAAACGGGTACTCGATCACTTTACCCATGAGCGCATTGCTGCTGCCACAGTTGATGTTTATCGAGAAATGCGCCCATCAGATTATCGCTATTGATCGGATGTTTTATGCGTGAGAACAAGAAACCTTTCGGATTAACACCAGCCGAATATGATAATTTAATGCAAGCAGTGCGTTATGGTGCAATTATCATCATTACTGTGCTAATTACATTTACAGTGCTTGCAGGGGTTACCCGTTGGTTTGGATATACACCGCCCCCACCTGCTAATAGTCTCATCACACCCGAAGCAACATCATTCCTCGACGACTAAATCGTTATTGCTACCAGCATATTTCAGGACACGCTTAACGAATTTGCTGTTGATAAAGGCATCCCGTATCTCAGGTGATGCTTCTAAAGTTATTGCACGTTCCTGAATCAGTTGTGATGCTAGCTGATAATGGTACATCTTTTCAGCAGTATCTGTTAAGCATTGTGCTAAGATGGCATAGCACAACCAACCATCACGCCCTGCGTAGGCTTGTTCATCTTCGAGCGCTTTATATAAATGTGATATGGCATCAGTTGTCCCTAAATCGTGCGAGGCTAATCCCAGCCATAGATACGTGCGAGCTTTGAGGATTGGATTGACAGCCTCTTGTTGTACAAATGCAAAGGCTTGGTCTCGCACTTGGGCATAATCTTGTAAAAATGCAGCAATCGATATGCTGATAACTTGCAAGCGATGCTGCATATCGACATCACGCGGGCTATTATTCATCGCATCAAGTAATATGCCTTTACCTTGTGTTGTACGCCCTAATAAGATAAGAGAATAAGCACGATAGGCTTGTACTAAGGCATTGACTTGCCCAAAGGTTGTATTGAGATAATCTGCATCCGAAAAATATTCATAGGCTTTCGCATAATCCAGTGATGTCAAATGAATAACCCCAATTTGAGATAAGGTGTGCGCTTGTTCAGGTGCAAGCCCAACCGAGCGATATATTTGCAAGGCATCATTTAAGTAGGCGAGTGCTTCGGCTAAATTGCCTGTTTCTATATCCACTTGACTCAGCAAAACTAATGAGGATGCAATCAGTGTTAGGTCTTGTGTTTTATTAGCCATCGTCAAGGCGCGTCTTAAATAAGCAATGCTATCCTGTAAGCGTCCTTGACGATAATACAATTGTCCAAAGGCTTGTAATACGGAGGCAATCTGGGCGGTTGCATTCAGAGGTAAGAGGTTATGAGCGCGTGTTAAGGCATCGTAGGAATCGGTATAGCGCCCAAGACTGAAATACGCTAATCCGAGAATACGCTCGGCTGTGATACGGCTTGCGACCAGTTGGTCATCTGATAATTCATCGAGTAACATCAGTGATGATTGGCTTGCAGCACTGGCTTCTTCGTAACGCTCTAGTGTAATTAAGGCTTCACCACGATATGCCCACAATTTAGCAACAACAGCGAGTGCCTCATTACGATCAACTTGGTTGGCGAGGCTGAGTGCTTTATCAATAAATTTGAGTGCTTTGAGTTCTTGCTTTTTTAGTATTTGGACTTCAATTGCTTCTAAATAGGTATAGAGCGCTGCAAGATAATTGCCACTATCCGCAAATTGTTCTGCCAGCAAAGGGTAGGAATTTGTTGCACCTGCGATACGTTCCAATAACCACAATGCCGTCTGCCGATGATAATCTTGGCGCTTTACACGCGGAATCATCTTATAGGCAACATCACGATATAAATTATGCTTAAAGTGATATTGATGCTCACCATCGAAGATACTACGATCATCTTCAACAACCATCCCGCGTGTGATGAGGTGTTGTATCCATGAGGAAATATTATCCATATCAGTGAGTGTGACGAGGTTTGATTCCCAAAATTGCTGCCCACTAATAGCAGCTATCTGCATGACCTGTCGCGCTTGGTCAGGGAGATCATCTAAACGGGCTTGTAAAATGCCTAATAAACCATTCGGTAACGTATTCAGGGCAACATCAAGCATGATGATATTAAAACGCCAACCGCCATCGGATTGTAATCGAAAGACATCATTATCGAATAGCATGCCAATATATTCATATACGAATAAGGGATTGCCTTCTACCCGTTCATTGATGCTATAAGCCAGCGTTGAAGGTATGCGATCAATCTTTGAAAAGACAGATTGTATGATCCCTAAAGTTGCATCAGGATGCAGCGCCTCAAGTTCCACAATTTGGTGATGCGTATAGCCTTTCATAAATGTGGGATAAATCGCTGTATATTCAGGACGCGCGGCTGTGATAATGACCGTAGGCGTTTGATGCAAGCGTTGTGCAATGTGTTCTAATAGCTGAATTGATTCTGCATCTGCCCATTGTAAATTATCAACAACGATCATGATTGGCATTTGCAGTGCCAGCGCTTCAAACCAGCATAATACTAATTCTCTTAAATCACCGTCTGGTTTTTCAGTGATGAAGCCAGCTAAATAAGCCAGCGCATGTGCTGCCTTCAACGCATCAGGATGATCCCACAAATGGCTTACATAGGCTTCCACCTGCTGTAAGATGTCTGCACGCGCCATATCATCCGTGAGATGGCATTGTGCCATTAACATATCCCATAATAAATTTTGAGATTGTGTCCGCGCTTCGTATTGGGATGTCATGATAACATGATTGAAATGTCCCTCAGTCAGATGAATCGTTTCTTGAAGTAAGCGACTTTTACCCATGCCAATATCCCCTGTAATTGTCAGTACCTCACAGGTTTGATTTTGTAAGGCACGATCACACCGATAACTGATGAGCGCAAGGTCTTCATCACGTCCAACGAGCGGTAATTCAATGCCTGCAATTTGGGTATCTGTAAATTGACTGGCTGGTTGTGTACGTCGCCCTAACACTCGATAATTTTTAACAGGGGCATCAAAACCACGTAAGTTAACAGGGGCTTGAGCTTGTGTAATATAATCACGGCGGATGCGGTTATAGGTTGTACCATCCACTAAAACACCCCCAACAGGCGCTTCACCTTGTAGGCGAGCCGCAAGATTGGTCGCAGGACCTAGTGCTAGTAATTCTTGTTTGATGGTCTGACTGCCAATCATCCCCACGACGACACGCCCTGTACTAATGCCAATACGCACACCAAATTCAATGTGATATTCGGCTAAGACTTGGGTTGCGTAACGCTCAATCAGCGTTTGGATTTGTAATGCACACGAGACGGCATGGGGGGCATCATCACCACGACTGCGTTGTGCGCCAAAAAAGCATAAGACACCATCGCCTAAATATTGCCCGATTTGCCCTTCCCATTGCGAGACCACTTCAGCAATTTTTTCATGGGCAGTATCAATAATACGTTTCCAATCACTGGCATCAATGCGCTGGACAATTTCTGTGGAATCTTTGACATCAATAAACATGACCGTCACAAGCCGAATTTCATCAATCAAAGGATGATCTTCTGGGGCAACCGTTTGTACATGACGCAGTTTATCGAGCATCACTATAACAATTTGTGAAAAAGATTCGGCTGTAAAATGGTCACGGTTAGCGCGGACTTCTGCGAGTGCGCGTTTGAGTTGTACTGCCTGCTGATTTGGATTCAGGCTCATAGCGTTTTACCTAGCAAATGATGGTTAATAATGCCTATAATCTTCATCATATCGGATATTGCTTCACTTTGTGAACAAAAGATTGTAGGATTATCCTCACATTTGACAATTAATTCATTAAAGGTTGCACGATGTTCAGAGATTTAGAGCAAATTGCACCATCAGCTTATATTTTTCCGCGTGATGAAACACCGAACACCATTCAACCGAACATCGGTGTGATTGCGCTCAAACAACAAACTATATTAATTGATACAGGTAATAGTCCACGCCATGCGCGTCAGATTATCGGTGCAATTAACAGCCATTTGTTGCCACCTGTGCGAACCATTATTTTAACCCATCATCATTGGGATCATACATTTGGTGCAGCATCGTTCAATGCTACGCAAGTGATTGCTCATCAACAATGTGCAAGCTATCTCGCAGCCTATGCGTCTCAAGATTGGAATGCCAATATATTAAGAGAGCAAATCGCTGAGAACCCAAAACGTGAGATCAGCAATAATGCCATGATTGATGCGATTTCAGATTGGCGCGATTTTCGCATTCAGCAATCAACCGTAACCTTCTCTAAAACATTATCACTCTATCTGGAAGATACAGTCATTGAGTTAGAGCATGTTGGGGGACGACATGCGGATGATTCAATCATTGTTAAATTACCCAAGCAAGGTGTGATGTTTCTCGGGGATTGTTATTATCCTGAACCGTATCATATGCGCGAAGAGGGCGATGAGGATTTATCATTGGATTTGTTAGATCGCTTATTGGCTGATGATTACGATATTTATATTGATGGACATGGCGCACCACGTACCCATGGGGAATTTCGTAAGATGATAGCATGGGAAAAAGGGCGACAAGGTATCACATCATAAATGTGACGCATCTGATGGGACGCATTAGTTGCCCCCCATCAGATGTCGTAATGCCTTCTTTACTCCACAGCACCTGATAAAATGGATTCTGCCAATTGTCGTTCAGCATGGCGGCGTTTATAGCCAACAGGCGGTGGAATTTTAGTGCTTGTATAGTGTTGCACCAATGTACCGAGATAATCGTAAAGTGGTGTATAAGTCATATTGAGTTCTTGCTTGCTAAGTGTATTATCCAATTCACTCATCCAACGTTCGCTAAACGGTGAGCAATCTGGTAAGAAACCATTGGCTTCAAGTAAGCTCCGTTTAGCACGCACAAGTTGAGGTGTAACGCCCATATGCTCCCCTAAGATACCGATAAACTCATCAATTGTGACGGTTTCTTCCTGCGAGATATTAAAGGCATGCCCTATCCCTTGATGTGTATCAATCAAGTTTAAAATAGCACGCACAACATCTTGCCCATAGATATGCCGTAAGGGATAACTGGGTGTTTCGGGGATGAGTAAAGGACCGCCATCTTTTAAACGAATGATATAACTATATAAACGGCGGAAGGTATCGCGCTCGCTATTGACCATTGGTAAACGCAAAATCGTCATTGGAAATCCTGAGCGTTGGTGTGCAGCGAAAAAACGGTCTTCAGCTTGCCGTTTATTGACCCCATATGACCATTCTTCATAGGCAAAGGTATTGGCTTTCGGTGGTGGTTGGATGCGCCCTTCAAATTCATCTTCTGTAAATGGACGTGAAATACCCTCACGCACGAGATACACTTGCCCCGTGCTAATCATAATATAGTGTTCAATAGCGCCATCTAGTAAATCAATAATCACATCGGCTTCATGTTCACGGAACATGACAAAATCAATGACTGTATCAAATGATTTGCCCAATAAGGCGCGTTTTAATTGTTGAGGATTGGTGCGATCAGCACGTAATCGGTGGACTGTATCAGGCAGATTATCTTCGCTCATCCCACGATTAAGAACAGTGACGTGATGCCCTGTCTCGATCAATTTTAGTGTGAGATGAAACCCCATATTGCGTGTGCCACCAATAATTAAAATATTTTTCATGATTGTTTCGCTCAAGTAAGCGTTCTTCCTCCGATTTTTTATAAAAGATTTTATGATGATTGATAATCAGATCATACAGACAGCAAATATTTTTAATATAACATTAGTTGGCTTCAATTTAGCATAAACATTAAATAGTGCAACAGGGTCAAGCGACGCATATTCAAATCATCGGTTGGGGGGATCATTAGCAAAAACACCCTAGTAATTATGAGGTCAGATAGTACAATATCTCGTCTAAATGTTCACTCCTATCCATTGTGATAGTTTAATATCTGAAAGAAAAAGCAAGTTAAGCGGCTGACTTGCTCTTATAAGTTACAAAAGGTTGATTATATGGCATCGTATCATGGTCCAAAAGCTAGGGTGCAACGTCGTTTCGGCGAAATGCTCGTAGCTCGTCCGAAATATTCCCGCATCTTAGAAAACCGTGCGTTCCCTCCGGGACAACATGGTCGTGAAAAATCGTTCCGCAGTGGTCGTCGTAGTAACTTCGGCTTGCAGTTGGATGAAAAGCAAAAACTTTCATTCATCTACAATATCCGTGAACGCCAAATGCGTAATTACTACAAAAAAGCGGATACTATGCCCGGTACAACAGGTAATAACTTGCTTGTTTTATTGGAGCGTCGTCTGGATAACCTTGTATACAAAGCTGGCTTCGGCGCGACCATTTGGGCAGCCCGTCAGATTGTTGTACATGGTCATATCTTGGTTAACGGTAAACGTGTTGATCTTCCATCATATCAAGTTGCACCAAATGATGTGATTGAATTGCATGCACGTATGCGTAAAAATGTTCACGTTGAAGAATGGATTGAGCAAGTAGGCGCTTACCCTCCATACTTTAGTGTTGATAAAACAGCATTCAAGGCAACTTTCACACGGATTCCAGAACCCGGTGAAGTTCAAGTGCCTGTGAATGTTCAGCTTGTGGTTGAATATTACAACCGCCTTACCTAATCTCCAAGTTATCAGAGATTATCAAACACCTCGTCTACCCGATGAGGTGTTTTTTGTTATCTATGTTTTGTGAAGTGGCATACGCTGGTTGTTGTCTCGCATCAACCACTCATTGCGACAACCATCGCAGATGCGAGTTCTTCGCTATGGGTGAGCGATATATCCCATTGTGTTAGACCAAGTTCTTTAGCGAGAATTGCTGCTGCCCCATGTAGATGCAATACAGGGCGTTTACGCGGATTATTCACGCGAATTTCGATCTCTTTCCAACTGACATCACCGATGCCTGTACCGAGTGCTTTACCAACAGCTTCCTTGCCTGCAAGACGGGCTGCAAGGCGATGCGGTTGATCTTCACAATCGGTACGTTCACCTGCTGTAAAAAAGCGATTCAAAAATCGTTCGCCAAGGCGGTCTATGCCAGCAGAAATCCGCTTATGTTCTATCGTATCAATGCCACAACGTAGCATATCAATATCTCCTAATTATTATCATCATGTGCGTGCGTGATCTATCATTTTTGATATACAAGACTTTAGTACTAATTTCACTGTTTTTATAGCGTGTATCCAATGATAATTTGTAGCATTTATGAGGATATGATGTTATTTCATATGGTTAATTAAAACCATTAGGTTTGATATGGGTTAGAATGCGTTATAATTATAGTAATGTATGCAACAATGCGCGAAAGAAAGCGAAATCAATGGTTGAGGCTCCGACAAATTCACAAACAATTCTCTATATCATCCATCATATCGCATGGCAACGCGAAGGACAGGCTACATTTGATGCACAACGCGCCCAATTGCTCGATAAACTCGTCCATATATTAGATACTTTACAATCGTCGGATGATGATAGCCATGCGGTGGTATTGGGTAGCGAAACAATTTTATTATCAGATATTGCACAGATTAACCCAACGCTGCTATCAGCAATGACCAAGGCTTTACAGCAAGAGACGCTTGTCATTGGACCTTGGTATATCCAGATTGATGGTATTTTAGCCCATGGAGAAGCCTTCATTCGCAGTTTGCTTTTAGGGCAAGCCGATAGCCTCACGTATAATATTCCACTGAGTAAGATTGCGATTATGCCTGATAACTATCAAGGTAATCCGCAACACCCTCAGATTTTACAAAATTTCGGCATTGATGCGATTATCGTCCAGACCGAACAAGCGATTATGGCGTTGCCTTTTAATTGGGTTGCCCCAAATGGGAATCATGTTTTAGTCATTCCTTATCAAATTTTGGATAATGTGGAAGATGCTTTACAAAAACAAGGTAAATTTCAACCAGATGGACCTTTTATTTGGGTCA
Source organism: Phototrophicaceae bacterium (assembly GCA_049680565.1). GTDB lineage: Bacteria > Chloroflexota > Anaerolineae > Aggregatilineales > Phototrophicaceae > JAUZRW01. The sequence continues at coordinate 34,434 of JBAUIA010000219.1, read as the reverse complement.
ATCACACAGATGATGGTATAGCAGCAATCCCTGATGACTTATCAGCTTATACACCCGTAGCAAGCACATTTGATGCACTTGTAACCTTAATCCGTGAGCGCTTACCCGATCAATATCGCCCTATTTTATCGAACACATTATATATTCAACCTATCTCTCAAAATTCAGGGCGTTTTGCTGCGCGTATATCACTCAAGCAAGCTATTCTACGCCTCATCGCTAGACTGCTGTATCAAACTGAACCGCTACTCGCTTTAGCATCTGTTTTTGGCGATCAGTCATCCCTCAAAATACAAAAATCCTTGCTCGATCACAGTTGGCGCTTACTCTTACAAAATATGTCGCCGACGACATTTGCAGGCGCAGTTAATGATGCCACGCATGATGAAATGCTGCTTCGCAATCGTCAAGTAGAAGATAATAGCCAGCACGTTATTGATAAAGCATTACAACACTTAGCAGGCAAACGCTATAATCCACAAACTGATTTTATTGCGAGTGAAACGTATATCACGGTTTGGAATCCACATGGGCATGATGTTGAACAAATTGTGGAATTGGGAATTGATCTTCCGCAAGGATTACATCCTAATATTTTAATTGCCCCATCAGGCGAAGAACAAGCCTTCACATGGGATAAAGACCGCCATGTTATTGATTTCCGAGCCGATGTACCCGCCGTTGGCTATGCAGTATATACACTTAAAATTAGTAGAGATCAGACGGCTGATTATAACCAACGACGCGCCGTTGCAGGACGCTCAATTGGGACAGCATCAGGTGAATCTCTTGGCTTGGTGGGTGGACGCTTAGATTGGACATTTGCGAATGGCAACATCATTGATTTATTGACCTATCATGATGGTGGTGATGCTGGCGATGTTTGGCAATATCAAGAACCGCAACCTGATGTGGTCATGAAAGGTAGCATTGTAGATGTGATCCAAGTGGAGGCAACACCCACTTATGAACGATTGATTTTCCGTAATCGGATGCGGATTGCCCCCAATCTCAAAGAGGGTAAAGAACGTGTAAGAGGCTTACGCGTTTTAGAGCTTACAACGACAGCTACCTATCATAATGGCTTATCAGGAATTCATTTTCGTACAGAATTTACTAACACGGCTGAAGATCATCGTTTGCGTGTTCATTTAAGAAGTGGCATTCAGAGTAACAAAGTCTATACCGATTCAGCATTTTCGATTCAGTCTCACATAATTAGCGCTAAAAATAATGGTGATTTACCCTTACAAAGTATGGCTATCATCGGTGATGATAAGCGTGCCTTGGGTATTTTCACACGAGGTTTGCTTGCAGTTGAACCGCTTCAAGAAGATAAACAAGTCACGATGGCGCTCACGTTATTGCGCTCGGTTGGCATGTTGAATCAGACAAAGCGAATACCTGCAATTGGGGCACAAATGTCTGGGGATTTTGTAACGGAATTTATGGTACTCCCATTAGATGCACAGTTAGATAAAGCGCAACTCACTCGGACAAGTATGTCTTACAAAGCCCCTTTACAAGCCTACCAATATGCAGAAAAACCTGATGCAATGCGCCATAGTTATTTGAGCTACATAAGTCAACATTGTGTTATAACAGCGATCAAGCCACCGCAATCACAAACAGGCTTAATTGTACGTTTACAAAATACAAGCAATCAATCAGATGCAATCACCCTGATACCCCATCGCAAACTCAGACAAGCAACCCTACTTAGCCTCGCTGAAAAGCCACTATCAGATGTTGGCATTAGAGATGGGCATATTCAAATAGACCTTCAAGGGAATGATATTAAAACGCTATTGTTGCAATTTTAATGTATTAGAATCTGTTTTGAAATTCAATCATGATGTCAGACTCTATTCGACATCCTGTTGGATGTCCCTACAATACAATTGACTGTTATGACAGGTCGTAGGGACGCACAACGGTGCGTCTTGAAGTATCTTAAATAGTGTATTTAAACAGGTTCTTAAAGTAAACCGATGAAAGAAACTGGAAATACAGAGCATGTCGTGAAAATAAATTATGTGTTGGTCTGTCTGCGCCCGCTAAACGGGAGGGCATAAAGTCCATCCCCTACAATTTCCAAAAACTTATACCGTTTTACTTTAAGTATAGTCACTAATTGAGGGGTAATGTCACGCGGAAGGATGATCCTTTGCCCAGTTTGCTTTTGGCGTGGATACTACCGCCATGCAAATTAACGATTTCCTTGGCGAGTGCAAGCCCCATCCCTGTTTCTTTGCGTTTACCACCACTTGGGCGAGCAAATGGCTCAAAAATATCAGCAGGTAATAAATCAGGGTCAATACCTTCACCATCATCAACAACCTGTAAAATCACATTTTCATTCCCCAATGAATCAACCTCAACCGATAAGGTGATGGTCACGATGCTTTGAGGGGGCGAGTAGTTAATCCCATTAATGAGCAAGGTACTCGCCAATTGATGAAGACGGGTTGCATCAGCCACCATCTCAATTGGTTTTTCAGGCATTGTAAGATCAACGCTAACTTGTAATTCTTCTGCAAAAGAGGCTTGTTCATCAATTGCTTGCTGAACCAGTGGTTGTAAGATGAGTGTACCTGTTTCTAAGGAGATACTGCCACGTTCATAGCGAGAAATCGTTAATAATTCTTCTACTAAATCTTTAAGATAAATGGCGACTTTATCAAGACTTTCAAGATGCACATCTAAGCGTTCAGGTTGACGATGCAGCATATGTAATCGCAAGATCAAGCTACTCAATGGTGTTCTTAATTCGTGCGCTGCATTGGCAATAAACCTTGCGCGTTGAATATATAATTTACGTTCTTGGCTAATATCACGCGCAATCGCAACCATGCGTACAGGGTCTTCACCGGGTTCGCCCATCAATGAAAAACGAATATTGGCATAAAATTCCGTACCATCTTGATGACGTAGGCGTGTTTCACTATGTCTTGGTTCGATATTGAGTGGGTTATTTAGTAATGCGTTAAAATTCTGAGCATCATTTGATGGCGGTGTCACGCGCACAAAGGATAAAGGTTCACCATAGAGTTCATCACTCTCGTAGCCAACCATTTTACAAAATGCGGGATTGGAATATTGAATCTGGAAATTTTCCATATAAAAAATCCCTTCCGCAGTGGCATCCAAAATAGCTTGTAGACGCTTACGTTCAATAGATAATTGTTCAGTACGCCGTTCAACTTTACGTTCAAGTTGTTGGGTATGTTGCCGTAATTGATTATCAAGTTGCTCGTTTCTAAGTGTAATGCTGATCTGATGTGAAATCGTTGTCATTAATTCGTAGTCTGTATTATCAAATACATCATCTGATGAACGGCGTACAGCGATAATTGCGCCGTGTGTATCAATTGAAGAAGCGATTGCTTGATACTTATTCGCCGCTACGGGTGTGTTGTTTGCAACTAAGATAATCGGTTTTGCTGGCATTGTATTTTCTGGCAAATCAGGCGCTTGTATCAGCTCAGAAAAAATCGTCCAAGGATCAAGATCAAGTATCTGCGAGTGAACCTTATGAATTAACTTATTGGTGGCTGCATTGAATACAATAACGATAATTTCTGTATCGGTCATTGAAGCGCTAATCATATTGACTAATACGGGTAAGGTCGTAGCAAAATTGGCTGATGAATACAGTAAATCTTGAGTAGCAAACATGGTTTCTGTGCTAATCAGATTTTTGACAAGCACACGTTGTAAGCGTTTATGATCTTCACTTTCTTGATAAAAACGATGATATAAGCGTGTATATACAAGCGCCAAGGTGGCTTGTTGTGATAATGCTAAAGCATATTGGGCATGTTCAACGGTAAAAGAATTTGCTGTGTTAGAATCGATATTTAAAACACCTAATAATTGCTGATTATAGAATAGTTCAAGCCCCATCCATGCGCGAATCTGGCTCGTGCCGTCAATATCAATCCAATGCTCACTTTGCTGTGTATCTGGGATGTAATACACTGTGCCAAGCGCATTCTGATAGAGGATGCTGGCGCGACCAACAATTACTTTTTTGCCTTCAATTTTCACATCACTTAGATCAATATCAGGCGGAAAACCGCGTGTAATAATAAATTGTAGATCATTACCATGTAACAAAGTGATACTTGTACTATCGTAGGGAATGAAATCATGTAAGGTATCGAGGAAATTACTCAAGGCAGTATCAACAAAATAATTTTCTTCAATCATGGTTGCTAGTGCGGTATTATTTTCTAATTGAGAAAAATCTTCATTTTGTGTCATATCCATTGTGGGCAAGCTGCGTAAGGGTATAAATGTGACCATCCACGCATCATAACTGTCCAAAAATGAGGCGGGTTTAATGGTCGCATCAATCCAAACATTGCCTTTTTGTGGATGCTTAATCAATACACGTAATGATGTTGATGAACTGCCTTGGCGCAACGTATCATACGTTTGCCTGACAATAGCATTCGAGGATGGATGAATAAATGCTTGTACCTTCGAGCCAATCAGCATCTCCGATGACATCGACAACCATTTTAAGGTAACAGCATTCGCTAGAATAATATCTGTTTTATTACATATAATGGTATGTGCATCGATTGAATCAATAATTTGTTGGACAGTGTCGTTTACTAAAGTCATGATTGTTTTTCGATTAATAAATGAGTGTGATTGATTTTAAACATAACGATTATTATAACGCCATTGTCATTCTATAGATAATTACAATGACGTTATTATCTCGATTGTTAGTTCCATACAAGTCATAATGAGACTAATGAATCGCTTACTTGGTTATCAAAGTCCAACTTATCCGCTTATGCAAATGAGTCTACTATATGCGAACACTTAAACGCTGGATTCCGCTATTTACACTTATAATGATCGGCTTGTTATTTCTATATAACTTAGTTTTCACTGATTTAATTCTTGCGCGTGGCGATACCTATACTTATTTTTATCCTTATTGGGGTGTTCGTAATGTTGCCATGCAAAGTGGTCGTTTGCCCTTATGGAATCCTGATATTTTTATGGGAATCCCCTTACTAGCCAATCCACAAATCGGCACATTTTACCCTCTTAATTGGTTGACTATCCCTTTTTCTGCGCCTGATGCGATCCGAATCAGCATCATATGCCATGTGATTTTAGCTGCTATTGGCACATATTGCTTTTTCTATCGAGCGGTATCACCTACTATTATTCCTGCACTCATTGCATCTTTCGTATTTGCCTTGAGTGGTTATCTCAGCGCACATATTGAGCAAATCAATCAGTTACAAGGGATGGCATGGCTACCTTGGTTAATGCTCTGCTTGCACTATCTTGTGGTTGATCGACATTATGGACGCTATCTTATCTTACTCAGTATCATTTGGGCATTGCAAATTTTGAGTGGTCATACGCAAACCGTCTTTATTAGTGGGATTGCACTGGGATTATATCTGCTTTTTTATCCGACAGAATCACAAGTGTCTATCAAACCTTATCTTAAACGATTATTTCTACTCAGCATTGCTGTCATCATTGCGATTTGCCTTGCAAGTCCGCAATTATTACCCACATTAGAATTAACAGGCATGTCGAATCGTGGCGCAGGATTCGATGCAAATCAAGCAACGGCGTTTTCATTACCGCCCAATTATCTTGCACGCACCCTGCTCCCTAGTTATGACGGACAATTGTTCACAGAATATATCGCTTATATCGGCATTGTTGGCTTAGGATTAGCAGCAATAGCGATTATTAGCCCACGCTATAGCGGTCAAAAGCGCATCGTATGGATTATTTTTGCAGGTATCGGATTGATTTTTGCATTGGGACGCTATACCCCGATTTATCTAACGATTGCGGATAGTTCAGGATTTAATTTATTTCGTGTACCTGCGCGTTGGTTAGCCTTATATACTTTTGGGATGGCGATGCTGGCAGGGCAAGGGATGCTTACTTTAGAAGACAGGCGCTATACACGGTGGCATATCATGATTATGGGTATTGGATTGGTGATACTGATGGCGCTTGCACGCATTTTACCCATCTTACCTGTTGATATTGTTGGTTCAGCGCAACCCACACTGATAACAATTATCATTTGGGGTATGTCGTTGATTGGGTTGCTTACTATTCTGAGCATTCCGCAGCGAAAAATAGTGCCTACACTCGCATTGATTGCTATTACAGTTGAATTATTTCTTGCGTCACAGATTATGCCACATAATGATCTCGTACCGCGTGATACCTATCTCGGACAACGATTCAGCATTAGCCAGATGTTGGCATTAGGTGAAGATGAAACACCCCCTGCACGACTGCTTGCCATCAGTGCGCGATTATTTGACACAGGCGATAGCAGCACATTGCAAGCACGCTATGATCGTTTAGGTTTAGATACGAATGCCCAACAGATTGCATTCACAGCCACTAAAAGCCAAGAAATCCTGTTTCCAAATTTAGGGATGACATGGCAAATCCCAACAATTGATGGCTATGGTGGCGGTGTTTTACCAACAATCTATTATTCACAATTCACATCTTTACTTTTACCGGATGCTAGCGGACGCACAAGTGATGGACGCATTGGCGAAATGATGGCATCACCTGATTGTCGTGGCGCATGTATCCCTGATTTAGCATGGCTATCTTTGACGCATACAGACTATATCATCACTGATAAAAACTTTGATGTACCACATAATGGTATTTTCTTTGATACATCGCTTGCTGAATATTGGTCAGCTATACCGCCTCAACCTAATTTTGATTTTGATAGTGTGCAAGTCTTACTTAGCAATCCTATAGAAAATATGGAAATTGATACATTTGACTTTCTAGGATCGACCTATTACCTATTAGCAACGGATTGGGATACATTCACGGACTTGCTCAGTCGTAATAGCGCCAATATTTTGGGCGTCAGTGTTGTTAATTCACGCACGAATACATTTTCACAACTGACACCTGCTGGCTTCACTCGGATTTTATCGAGTGATATCAAAGTTTATCAAACGGATCGATCATCACGGGTACAGCTTGCAAATAATATCGTGAGTACAAGTGATGATTGGGCAGGACATGAAGAAGCACTCGCGTTATTGCAACAAAATCCTGAGACATTGGTTGTCCATGATGCGCCCCTATTAGACGGCACAACAACAGGTCAAGCCATTATCACGGATTATGCCGATACACATTTGACGATTGAGGTTAGTAGCGAGGCAGAAACTTATTTATATCTCGCGGATGCTTATTATCCGGGATGGGTCGCAACGGTTAATGGCGAAGAAACGGCTGTTTATCGGGCGAATGTGATGTTCCGTGCGGTGCGTGTTCCTGCGGGTGATAGTGTTGTCACATTTAATTTTGTACCACGTTTATGGTATAACGCGATGATTTTTGGTGGACTCACTTGGATTGTAGTCAGTTTGCTACTTATTGGCTTATTTATGCGTAAAGAGTGATAGATCATTTAGGAGAGAAATCACATGCGCGAACCTGATTTACATTATGAAGCACAGATCAATGGTGATATTGAAGATGCTACACAGAATTTATCCGAGAATTTACATCTCAAATGGCAATATGGCTTATTATTTGTGGATAAATATAGCGATGAGCAAAATTTGCCCGTGAGTATTGTTTCAGGGATTCGCCGTGATGATGAGACCACATACTATATTCGTGTTCATCTGATGCACAGTCAAAAATCAACCTATAGCAAAATTGACATCTGGAAAGTCGTCACATCAGGATGGCCTTTTCCAACAGGGGTGGTCAATATGGGGACAGCAAAAAGCGATAAATTGATTGATATGGTTGATGATATTCTTAATTTTTGCCAACAACCTTATGAGCATACAACTGGCGTATTTCCTTGGTTACGTAATATGTTTACGGGACGCACGGAAACACGCCAATATAAAGACTAACCTGCTACTGAGATAACCAATTGATCGGCATGGAGATAATTTTGGGTGGCATGACGAATATCATCGCACGTAATGCCGAAAATTTTGTCATGATAGCCTACCAGATAATCTAGTCCGAGATCATATTGCATCATCGCATGGATGGTCGATGCTAAACCAAAATTACTTTCAAGACGTAAGGGTAAGCGCCCTGTAAAATACGATTGGTTATCTTCAAGATCGTCCAGTGTGACTAATTCTGCGCTTAATTTACGAATTTCTTCACGGGCTTTTTCAACAGCAAGATCAACATTTTCAGGTGCGACCCCTGCCGTGATTGTCCATGCGCCTTGTCCTTCGCCACCATCAAGGCGACTATAGGCATAATATGCGAGTCCTAATTGTTCACGGATGACATGACCAACCCGCCCCATCATGCCAAATTCGCCCAAGATACTATTCGCAAGCTGTGCAGCGAGGTAGTCATCGGCATAGCGCGAAGGTCCTACAGTCCCGATGATAATATCTGCTTGGGTTTTACCTATAATATCGGTATTGATCGTGATGAGTTCACGCGGTGGATGGACTAAGGCTAAGTCAGGTAACGGTTTTTGTTGCGGATTATGCCAATCACCGAGGGCATCAGTGACAATGGCTGTCGCATCATTGGCATCGACTGCCCCAACAATCACGATAATCATGCCCATAGCCCCATATTGCTGCTGGTGAAATTGGCGTAAATCCTGTGCTGAGATCGTCGGCAAACTCTCCAATGAACCATAGGTTGAATGATGATAAGCATGGTCAGCAGGATAAAGTGCCTGACGCATAGCGCGTGCAGCCATATAGCGCGTATCTTGATGGGCAAAATTTAACTCAGTCAGGCGTTTGGTGCGTTCTTCTTCTAATTCGCTGGCATCAAATGTTGGGTTACGGAGCGCATCCGCAAAAACATCCATCAAGACTGAAAAATCTTCTGCTAAAGCACGTCCTGAAAATGTGACCCGATGTTTGCCTGTGCTGGTATCTAGCTCCGCGCCAATATCTTCAAGTTCACTATGCAAGGCTTCAAAATTACGAGACGTTGTTCCGCGTAGCAAGGCGTTAGCTGTTAACGATGCGATGCCATTTTTTGCAATAGGATCATAAACACTACCTGCCAATAATGAGCCATAAATAACAACGGATTCGACAGCATGGTTTTCATAAACAAGCACGGTAATGCCATTATCTAAGATGGTCTGGTGGATGCTATCTGTATTAGGGAGTGCGTAACGTGGACGTGTCATGCCATGACCTCTTGTGTTTGATCTTCATCTTCGTATAAATCACTTTCATCAACACCTGTTGGTACAAGCAAGCCTGTCACCCGACGACGTGGCACAAGATAGGTTTGTGCAGCCGATTGCACATCTTCGAGCGTAACGGCATCAAGGCGTTCTAAGAAAGTATCATACCAATGGATATCGCCAAGCATTGCTGATTGAGCAATCCAGAAGGCTTGATTGGTGACACTTTCTGTACTATAGGCGAAGGCTGCCCGCGCTTGTTTTTTAGCTTTATCGAGTTCTTTTTGGGTGATACCATGTTGCTGAATTTTTTCAATCTCTTGCAAGATGACGCTTTCTGCATCGGCATGGGTATAGCCATCGTTGAGCGTGACCGTAATTTCATAGAGATAAGGATCAATACTTTCTGACATACCACCATCCACACTAGCAGCAATGCCTGTTTTCATCAGGCTTTTATATAGACGGCTAGTTTTATTATCAACACCACCACCAGCCCCTGTTAGCACACTATCAACCACTTCAAGTTTGAACCAATCATCATCGGTGCTTGCTGGCACATGATGCGCGATACTCAAAAATGAAGTCATGCCTGCGCGTTCCACTGTAACGCGTGTTGCGCCTTGCTGTTCAGGTTCAGGGCGTACAAAAGACGCTGGTTTTTCGCTAATGGGTAAATGCCCAAATTCCGCTTCAATTTGTGCGAGCATTGCTTGTGCATCGAACGCGCCGACAGCAACAATCAGTGCATTAGAAGGCGTATAGTAGGTGCGATAGTGCGTATAGAGATCATCGCGTGTCATGGTTTCAAGGTCGGTCATATCGCCAATAATGGTATGATGATAGCCATGAACACGGAATGCAGCAGCACGCACGGCTTCATTGAGCCAAAATGTGGGGCTGTTTTCGCTACCTTGCCGTTCACTGATAATGACAGTCCGTTCAGATTCAGTTTCTTCAGGATCAAAAATTGCATTTCTCATGCGATCTGCTTCGGCTTCTAGCGCCAATTGAATACGATCTGCTGGCATGGTTTCGTAGTACATGGTGTAATCGGTACTGGTGAATGCGTTCCATTGCCCCCCTGCACGATCAATTTCACGATCTAGCATTCCTGCTGGAAATTTTTCTGTGCCTTTGAACATCATATGTTCGACCCAATGCGAAATCCCTGTTTGACCTGTGCGCTCGTTACGGCTGCCAATGTTGTATGCAACCCAAAAGCTGATAACAGGGGCGCTATGTACTTCTCTAAGAATGACTTGCAAGCCATTGGATAAATGTGTTACTAAATCGGTCACGAGTGTTGTTACCTTTATAACTAAAGAAAACACGGTCAAGACAACCGTGTTTCACTATAAAATCAGGTTGGAGTGTTGAGAGTATACAATATAGATACACGGTTTTGAACTGTTCTTACAAGGCTATTGCTCAGACCAAGCTCACTGTAAAAAGTTCAACACAGCCCCTAAGTTATTGAATGAGCCAATGAGTTGATGAATGGTTGTTTCGTAAGCATCACGATCTTCACCGATAATGACAACAACACCAATCGCATCATCGCTAAAACGCAAGATAATGAGGGACGCATCCGTGTTATCAACACGCACATCATAATTGACCGCTTCACGGTCTCCGAGATGATAGGTAACAGAGGTTGATATGACCTCTACACCAAAAGCCTCAGTCCAATCATATGTATCACCATTAATCACCGCGTCTAAATCTGTCCCTTTCGGCACAACTTCACTCAAATCAATGAGTTGTACGCGCAGATCAGCATCGGGCAATGAGACAACCGCATATTGTAGATCATCACGTTGGCGTAAATCTAAATCCCAGCCTGATGGAACAAAAAAGCGTTGATTGGTTGGGAGTAAAAATACAGAAGGTTCATCACGCACTTGATTGTTGCGCCCTGTTGGCAAGGTCACATCACTAACAATATCTTGGGTATTATTAAATGACATCAATAAATTTGTTTCAGTTTCTTGATCGAGTTCAATCGTAACCAGCAAACCAATTGCACCATTGCTAAATTCCACGCCATAAACAGCCCCTGATAAGGTCAAGTCAATGTCATAAGCAGCGATGGTGCGACCCTCTAAGCTAAATTCGTAAATTTCGAGCGGGTCAATTTGTTCATCCAGCAACAGCGTTGTCAATGCTGATACAGCGTTACGCAGTGTCACTGTCTCACCATCTTCTGCTAATGTATTCACAAGTGGATAATCCAACACGAGGACTTGCGTTGGGCTATTGGTAGACAATGCAAGAACACCATCGGTTAGCTCATCTTGCCAATCCGCAGGATATGTGAGGGTCGTGCCTGTATCAAATTCGTATAGAGTGAGGTCAACATCTTGCGCTATGACAGGAACGGTAAATATTACGCATACAATAAAGAGCCATATCATCTTCATGGATAATCACCACCATCATATATTATTAGATTTGAATCATCCTAGCATGCAAATGTGAATACGTTATGAATAGCAAGTAATTACTGTGCAGTCAAAGATTGGGGGGGCGCTTCATCAAGCATCAATGATGAAACGACTGCTGCGCTGGTATCATCTATGGATATAGCTTGAGAAGTAGCGAGATTTGTTTCTTGGTCGATTGTATCGACTAGGTGGATCAGTTGCTCTTGTAGATCGCGTTGGTCAGCAAATAAATACGCCCAATGTAAGGTAATGACAGCACTCATTAAGAGTGCAAGAGGCAAAAATAAGATGGTGATAAACGCTAACGCAAAACTGAGCAAAACAACGAGTGTCATAATTGTCAATAAGGTCATATATTGACCGCCTAATTGGACAAAGCCAACAATCTGTGTTTTATCATGGGTGTCATTATAGTTGATGAATCCTTTGGCACGCGCACTAATAGCATATGTCCCACGCCCTAAATAGCGTTTTTGGCGGACTTCAAATGAGAAGCTGTGATCGGATTCTCGCCGTGCATCCACTGTGCGCCCTATATCATTAATCTGTTTGGGATAACGCACAAAATGACTCATCTGACGGGTAACAGTACGGGGTTTTGTAAAGACGAGATGGTCAAAGGCTTGTGCTTGTAAGAGTATTTCGCGCAAGCCTATTTCTAGCATTCGTTTTCGCTTATTCATATCCGATATATGGTCATCCAATCCACCCTATGGGCTAATTAGATGCCCTTCCGCAGCACGCTTGAGGCGGTCATAGATTGCCAAACCGATACCGACTTGTTCAGGCGCACGTACCATGATGGTATCCATTTCGGCAGCATCGAGTTCGCGCATCCCTGAAAATAAAGAAGAAGCCATTGCTTGGTCGTCTTTACCGAGCATCACATATTGAGCAATAATCCCTTCAAAGAGCATAATATCGTTATCAAGCAACATAATACCAACTTTATGCCCATCGGCTAATAAGGCACGCGCTTTATCACGCATGGCATCCCAGATGTGTGTGCCACTGCCTGTATAGACGAGTACATCAGCATTGGGGGCATAATGTTTAATCATCGTGCCGGGGGATGGTGCAAGGTCGGTATCGAGTATATGTTGTGGACGAAAGGCTAAGGCAGGTAAATATTGCCGTAATTCTTCTAAGGAAATTCCTCCCGGACGTAACATGGTCGGAACAGGCTTTGTTAAATCAATGATCGTTGATTCCACACCAATATGGGTACTCCCGCCATCAAGCACAACATCAACCCGTCCTGCAAGATCGTGCATGACATGCACGGCACTGGTGGGTGATGGTCGGCTAAAACGATTGGCACTCGGAGCAGCAATCGGAACACCTGCTTGGCGAATGAGTGCTTGGGCAATCGGATGAGCAGGCATCCGCACGGCAACGGTTTCTTGCCCTGCGGTAACGCTATCAGGGATGAGATGGCATCGTTCTAATACCAATGTCAATGCACCGGGCCAAAAGGCATCGGCAAGCACTTGAACAATCGGTGGGATATTTTGTGCGACTAAGTGTAGTTGTTCCATTGTTTCAATATGGACAATGATCGGATCATTTGCAGGGCGTTCTTTTGCTTTGAATATGCGCTCTACAGCTTCGCCATTAAGTGCATTAGCACCGAGTCCATAAACTGTTTCTGTTGGGAATGCAACAAGTCCACCTTCAATGATGACCTGTGCTGCTAATGCCATCGACAAAGGATCGGGGTTGAGTGGATCAATCTTTGCCATATAAGTTTCTGCTTGATAAGCCATTGGTTTCCTCAATGATTTCTAGTTATCATGCGCCAGTCTCATTGTAAAGCAATTATCATTCGCTGTAGCCCCCAGAGTCTAGGGGTTGTTCGTTTATGAGCGCAAGGTATTGATGATAAGATGCAACAAATTTTCAGGGGTATCATCAAGTGGTGCGTAGTAATTAACAATACCCATTAATCCAGCTAGCACCAATATAAATATAAGGCTAATACCCACCCAAATCATCACATCAACAGCAGCGACTAAAAATAAGAGAAGCGGTAATGCAATCATTGTTAGTAAAAATAATAAGCCAAATAACAGTAACCAGCGTAGAATACCCTCATGCACTTTAATGGTGCAATCCACCCGTGTGAGCGTCCCTTCCCAGCGTAGCAAGCGACCTGAGCCTGTGACACGGACGATACCGCGTTCGAGTAGCTGAATATCAAAATGAAGCTCATCACTATTTTTACGCTTTACTCGCAGCGAAATTGTTTCATCTTGTAAGGCTTGTAAGCGTGCATAGCAAACTTCTAAAGGCAAGGGAGAAATAAACTGACTGCTACCTTCAAATTGCCCTTTACGTTTCGTCATCGTTCATGCCTTATTCACTATCATCTGCATTATAACTCAGTATAACTGAGCTTGGTGAATTTTCGATGAGTTGGTTAGGATGGCTAAAATTATCGCTTTCTAGTTGCATTAAGAGCAACCTTAGCACACAATAGATAGACACATTGATTATTTCTACTCAGGATAAATCCTCATGAGTCACCTCAATCCACATCTGGCTTGGATTAATGGCTATTCAGAACGGCGCGATGGTACAGTCCGAGATACTTATGTTGCAGAATATCGCCTCTCGCACCTGATTGATAAGAATTATATTGACCGCGCACAGGCGCTAGAATTTTTAGCAACAGCAGGCTTACGTGATTTCCATTGGGAGATAACATGGCCTGAAGATTTTAATATTCCTGATGAAATGATGGTTGATCGACTTGCTAATGTACAAGGCTATATTGTTTGGGTACATGGTTGGACAGGCAACTTACACATCTGGGAGGATTTACCTGCACAAGTGGTACAAAAAAATCGGCGCTTGGTATCAATAGCGATTGACCATAATGGCTTTGGCGAAACCGTATTTGAAGATACCTCACCGGATACCGATACTTGCAATCCACCTGCTGCAATGCGAACACTCAAGAATTTTATTGATCTCATCAAGATTCGGCGACAACCGGGGCAAGTGGGCAATAAAGTGATTAACCTCGTTGGGCATAGTATGGGGGGCGCAACTCTCTTTTATTTGAACCCCATGCAATGGAATTATGGCGAAGTGACTCGATTTGCTGTTGCGCCTGCGCTCTTATTAGAAGATGAATCGCATCGCGCATTTTATCAAACATTGGGCTTAGGCATTGGTATTTTGCAACATATCCCTGTACTGGAAGTTGTTGAACGCTTTGTGAAACCGAGTGTGTTACGCACCTTAGCATCAGGCGCAAGTGATAGCGTGAAAGCAATCCATGATGTGCAATATAATGCGACACCACGCGGCATTACAGGCGCAACGTTCATGGCGATGGGTCGTTTAAAGGATACAGAAATCGCGCATGATTTTGACTTGATGCAAGTGATGCTTGGTCATAAAGACCCTTTAGTTGGGCTTGTGCCGATGATTGATCTATTAGGCAAGATGGAGTTTCCTGCTGCTAATATTCACGTTGTACCGGGAACGCACTATATGTTCAGTGTCGGTAGAGAAACCGTCATGAACACGCTGCATCATGCCCAAGCGCGTGATATTCTCGTGGATGATATTTTGAATTTACATAATTACGCGATTGAGAAGCAAAAAGTGGGTCCCCGTTACGGATAAAAAATTGGCGATAGTGAACGGTACTATCGCCTAGATATGTTCTATATAGTTAATCCGACGAGTGCAAAACTGAATGCAAAGATGCAGCCACAGAACAAGCCAAAAATGGTAGCATTGGTCAGTATCAAACTAACACAGCCTTTATTTTTAGTGATGCCATAGGTTTCGGATGTTTTGAAACTGGTCAAGACTCCCCAAACAAGCCAAGCAATGAATCCCACAGCATAGAGTAATCCTGATTGTGACAGCACAAATTGTGAATATTCATTCGCCATAGCCGTTGATGCTGCAATATTGACACCTGCAAAACGCTCGACAGTTGCACTGATAGAAAAGATACCCCAAATACCAGCAACGATGCTATAGCTAAGATAAACCCATGTTGTGATTGGCATGGCACGCGCCATTAGACCACGCAGTGTGCCATCCCCATTGAGAACTTTTGTTGAGAAGCTATGAACAATCCCAAAAATCACAAATAAGGCGAGAACAGTGAGTAGAATACTCAAAACGATACCTAGCAAGGCAACAAGTGGATTCGCTAGACCTTCAAAATAGCCATTCACAAGGGAATTATCAATACCTTGCAAACCGCTCGCATTGATTGTGATGTCAAAATAGGTATCGTATTTTTCGCCTAAAATCAGCCGTTGCAGAAAAAAGAAGCTGATACCAACAGCGAGTCCTGCGCCTACAAAGATACCAATCGCACGCCACGCATCGCCCCAAGTGGTTGGGTCTTCGTTGCGTTTACGTTTGGGTTTTTCGTCAAATTCATAAACATCATCATAGTGACTCATCATTGTCCCCTAAATAATTATTCATCTAAATCCATTATAATTGACAATGAGAAATCGCAAAATTGCTTAACAAGCTATTAAATTAATCAATTAGAGTGTCGTCAATAAGTATGAAATACGTTACAATAATTTAGCGCGTTTTATTGCGTTGTAGCATCTTGAGTATCGCTTGACGTTGTATGCTCCTTATGCTAATCTTTGTCTAATAAATGATTTGCTCCAAAAATCACAATCGGAGTATTAAATGGCTTTACAAGCATTTGCACCTGCTGGCGTGATGGTCATTGTGGCACTTATCATTGCGCTCATCATCTTAATGATTTCACGTGTTTTTGGTCCTCATAACCCATCGTTCCGCAAGAATGCGCCGTACGAAAGTGGTATGAAACCAATTGGTCCTGCAAACCGTCGTTTGCCAGTTAAATATTATCTGGTGGCGGTCTTATTTATTGTATTTGATGTCGAAGTAATTTTCTTCTTGCCTTGGGCTGTTAAAATGCAAGATCTCGGACTGTATGGTTTATTGGTAATGGGCTTCTTCACGCTGATTCTTATCGTAGGCTTCGTATATGAATGGAAGAAAGGGGCGCTTGAATGGGAGTAACTTCAAAGCTCGGCAATATGGGTGTTGTGACCACAACGCTCGAAACTGCTGTTAACTGGGGACGCACGGGCGCAATGTGGCCGTTGCTTTTCGGGTTAGCTTGCTGTGCTATCGAGATGATGGCAACCCAAGCATCCAACTATGATTTATCCCGCTTTGGGATGGAACTTAACCGTGCAACACCGCGTCAGAGCGATCTGATTATCGTTGCAGGACGTGTGACCCGTAAAATGGCACCTGTCGTGCGCCAATTGTACGATCAAATGGCTGATCCGAAATGGGTTATCAGCATGGGCGATTGTGCATCCTGTGGTGGTGTTTATAACAACTATGCCATTGTACAAGGTGTGGATGAAATTATCCCTGTTGATGTTTATGTCGCAGGTTGCCCACCCCGTCCAGAACAATTGATTCATGGTATCTTGACTTTGCATGAAAAAATCAAAGGCGAGCATATCCGCGATTGGGCTGTTTAAGCACCTATCAATCCAACAACATTTAAGGGTAGGTTGCTTGAGCAGCCTACCCGATTATTGAGTTATACGGGAAGCGATTTCTATGCAAATTCCAGCAGCACTCGACCCAGTTGAGGAAGTTAAAAACAATTTCTCGGATGCGGTACTGCATGTCAAAGAATTTCGTGGCGAAACAACCATCATTGTTGATTCGGCTTCGATTGTTGATGTGATGCTGTTTTTACGCAGTACACCGGGCTTAGTTTATAACTTTTTATCAGATATTAGCGCCGTCGATTATTATCCGAACGATTATGGCAGTGATTATGATGGTTCTGGTAACGATTTCCGTCCAGAGCGATACGGTGTTTCGTATCACCTTTATTCGATGTTATATAACCGTCGCTTACGTGTCAAAACTTTTGCAATTGAAGAAGAACCTATTATTCCGACATTGACAACGAATTGGCCTGCTGCGAATTGGCTCGAACGCGAGATTGCAGATTTAATGGGGGTTGCCTTTGAAGGACATCCTGACCCACGTCGTCTGCTGATGTCAGAAGATTGGGACGGACATCCTCATCGTCGTGATTATCCATTAGGGAAAGAGACCATTGCATTCTCTTTCAACGTTGCTGAAATTCGTAAGCATAAACCACGCGCTGAGGATTGATCTCTTCAATAGGTGAGATTGCCCAATCATGATCTGCATGATGCAGCAATAAGCATCTAACGCGCTATTGATTAGGAGTATTTATTTATGGTCACAAAAGACATTAACACGCGCGATGAACAACGTGTTGCCGCTACTTGGGAAGGCAATCTTGAGCAACTTCGTGGGCTTGTGAGTGAACGTGCAATGACCGGCGAGACAATGTTGCTGAACATGGGTCCGCATCATCCAAGTACGCATGGTGTTCTGCGCCTCTTGCTTGAACTTGAAGGCGAAGAAATGGTCACTATCTTGCCTGATATTGGCTTCTTGCATACTGGTATTGAAAAAAATATTGAAGATAAAACCTACGAAAAAGGCGTTCCGCTAACTGATCGTATGGATTATCTTTCACCAATTTCCAACAACACAGCATTCTGCATGGCGGTTGAAAAACTGGTTGGTCTTGACGTGCCCGAACGCGCTCAAATGATTCGCGTTATCATGCTTGAATTACAACGGATTGCGAGCCATCTCGTTTGGCTAGGGACACAAGCGCTCGATATGGGTGCAATGAGTGTTTTCTTGTACGCTTTCCGCGAACGTGAACGGGTTCTTGATATGCTGGAAATGGCATCAGGACAACGCTTGATGGGTAGCTATATCCGCCCGGGTGGTGTCTGGCGTGATCTTCCAGATGAATTTTACCCCGCTTTACGGTCTTTCTTAGATGATTTCCCTGCGAAAATCAACGATTACGAAGTCTTGCTCAAGAACAATCCAATTTGGATTGACCGTACCTATGGGGTTGGTGTGCTTGAACCTGATGTTGCGTTGGCTTATGGTGTCACAGGACCATCATTACGTGGATCAGGTGTGAATTGGGATATTCGTAAAGCCCAACCATATTCTGGTTATGAAACTTATGATTTTGATGTGCCATTGGGCGATCACGGTGATGTTTATGATCGTTATCGTGTACGGATCTTAGAATTATCCGAAAGTGTCAAAATTTTGAATCAAGCCTATGATCGCATTCCGAAAAAAGGCATTTTCCGTAGTGATAATCGTAAATTTGTGCCACCGCCTCGTAGTGAATTAGGCACAAGCATGGAAGCGGTTATTCACCACTTTAAATTGTGGACAGAAGGCTTCGATGCACCTGATGATGAAGTGCATGTTTCTGTTGAAAGTCCGCGTGGTGAAATTAGTTGTTATTTGCATGGGACAGGTGGTCCAAAACCACGTCGTGTCCATTTTAAAACACCTTCATTCATGCACATTGCAGCAATGCCTGTGGCTTCCGAAGGTTTGTTGTTAGCAGATATGGTCGCCATCATTGGTAGTTTTGATGTGGTATTAGGTGATGCAGACCGTTAAGTGATAGATCGCATTAGATGAGTGATGCACGGCATGGCTCATCTTTTAATATAGTCAATCAAGCAACTCTCGTGGGTCATCACGGCACAGACAAGCGTTTGTAAAGCAGCGAGAGATAGCTCGTGAAAAAAGGATCAACAATGGCAGTAATCGGCAACGAAAAATACACAAAACGCATCGAAAAGTATTTATCAAAGTATCCTGATAAACGCTCTGCCGTGATGCCTCTGCTGTACATCGCGCAAGAAGAATACGGCTGGGTAACGGAAGATGCACTACGAGAAGTCGCACAATTGTGTGAAATGGATGCGACGCAAGTTAAATCAATCGCTGGTTTTTATACGATGTACCGCGAACGCCCAAGTGGTAAACATTGGGTTTATGTGTGTACTGACCTTGCTTGTGCATTAGAAGGTGGCGATGATCTCTATGAAGGCATCCTTGATGAATTAGGACTCGATCACCATCATGATACAACTGAAGATGGTGTATTTTCAGTTGAGCATGTGATGTGCCTTGGTGCATGTGATCGTGCGCCAATGTTACAATGCAATTATCGCTTTAGTGATGATACAAATGGCGAATACCGTGATCTGCGCGATGGTGACGGCAAGATTGATATGGAACGTGTCAATAAAATTTTAGACTATTGGCGTAATCGTGAACGGTATGATTAGTACAAGCGTTGGGACGGTAGAAACTTATGGTTGAGCAACAGTACATTTTGTTACGCGGACGCGAGGTTGATAACATTCATGAGTTGGATGTGTATCAAAATAATGGTGGCTATGAGGGCTTGAAAAAAGCGCTCGGCATGGAAAAAAGTGCCGTTATTGACCAAGTGAAAGCATCAGGCTTACGAGGTCGTGGTGGTGCAGGCTTCCCGACAGGTGTTAAGTGGAGTTTTATTCCACAAAATGAACCGATTAAGTATGTCACGGTCAATGCGGATGAATCCGAAACAGGGACATTCAAAGACCGTGAAATTATGGAAACTAATCCACATCAATTGATTGAAGGCTCATTGATTTGTGCCTATGCAATCGGTGCTGCTGCGGTTTATATCTATATTCGTGGTGAATATTGGGATGTTGCGGAAATTCTCGATAAAGCCATTGATGATGCGACGGCGGCTGGTTTAGCGGGCGACAATATCATGGGGAGTGGCTACAGTTGCCCTGTCTATGTGCATGTTGGCGCAGGGGCTTATATTTGTGGCGAAGAAAGTGCGCTGCTCAATAGCCTTGAGGGTAAACTCGGTCAACCGCGTGTACGCCCACCCTTCCCTGCTCAAAAAGGTGGCGGACTTTATAGTGAACCAACCGTTGTTAACAACGTTGAGACACTCGCCAATGTGCCATTTATTATGACAGAGGGCGCAGAGGCGTATAAAGCGATTGGGACAGAACAAAGTGCAGGGACTAAAGTCTTCTGTGTGAGTGGTAATGTCAAAAATCCGGGTAACTTTGAACTTCCCTTCGGGACAACTTTCCGCGAATTGCTGTATGATTTCGCTGGAGGTCCTAAAGATGGGCGTTCATTCAAAGCCTTGTTACCATCAGGTGGGTCAGGTCCGATTGTTGCTTTAACGGATGAAGTGCTTGATTGTAAGATGAGCTACGAACATACCACTGAAATTGGTACAATCATCGGGTCAGCCTCCTTAATTGTGATGGATGACAGCGTTGATATTACATGGGTTGCCAGTAAAGTCACTAAATTCTTCCATCATGAAAGTTGTGGTAAATGCACACCATGCCGTGAAGGCACATATTGGCTTGACCAAGTGCTTGATCGTATTATGGCAGGCACAGCAACTGAAGCAGATATTGACCGCATTGATAATGTGGCACAAAACATGCAAGGGTTGACCTTATGTGCGTTGGGTGAATTTGCAGCGAATCCAATTATTCATACAATCAAAAATTTTCGTGAAGATTTCTTGCAACACATCAACTCAGACACTGAGCTTGAAGCTGCTGGAGATTAATGATTGTGCCAGAAGAGCGCCAAGCGGTGGATGAAATAAGTGAGCTAGACGAACCGCACAATTTATCTGATGATACACAAGATGAGCTTGTTCGGAAGCCGAAGCCGCCAAAATTTTCACTCTTACAATCTGTTCGGCGTTTCTTTTACAAAACAAAACAGGAGCGTGAAGCAGACCATCGCACACGCTTATACATGCTTAATCAGGCGATTGAAACATATCCAGAAGCAGCAGTGAATTATCTTTTTCGTGGTGAGTTATACATTGAGATGAACATCTACGAAGCAGCACAAGTGGATTTACAAACTGCGCTTGATTTAGCAGCAACACAATATGACAATGATCGCTGGGGGCTTGGGTCACAAGCTATTCAAGACAGAGCCATCCGCGCATTACAAAGTATCACTTGAACCCAAGATTATGGTTCATGGCGACACGAGCAATACCTGATATTTAATCTGAAAACCGCACTATTTGCGAGGGAAGTATGGTAACACCAGTCCAAGAGAATACACAGCTCGTTACCATCAATATTGATGGAACGGAGTATAGCGTACCGGCAGGCGGCAATCTCGTCGATATGGCGAAATGGTTTGCGGATAATGATATTCCGGTATTTTGCTATCATCCAAAGATGGATCCAGTCGGCATGTGCCGTATGTGCGTGGTCGAACTCGGATCAGTAGCGCGTGATCGCGCAACAGGGGACATCCAAATGAATGATGACGGAACACCTGTCATTCGTTGGTTTCCTAAGTTGCAAACCGCTTGTACACAAACAGTCAGCGATGGTATGTATGTCAAGACGAATACAGACAAAGTCGAAGCAGGACGTGAAAGCGTTCTCGAATTCTTGCTGACCAGTCATCCGCTTGATTGCCCTATTTGTGATAAAGGTGGCGAATGTCCACTCCAGAACCTCACGATGGCGCATGGACCGGGTGTCAGTCGTATGTATTACGATGACAAAATGCACCTTGAGAAACATTTTCCACTGGGTGATCTCATCTGGTTGGATCGTGAACGCTGCATTCAATGTGCGCGTTGTATCCGCTTCCAAGATGAAATTGTTGGTGATGATGTCTTGGCATTCCATGAACGTGGTCGTCGTTTGCAGATCATTACTCATAGTGATCCCGGATTCGATACCTACTTCAGTGGGAATACCACCGATATTTGCCCGGTTGGCGCATTAACCACAGGCGATTTCCGCTTTGGTGCGCGTCCTTGGGAACTCACCGAAATTCCTAGCATTAGCCCTTGGGATGCTGCTGGTGAAAATATTAGCTTGAGTACCCGTATTGACCGCGATTTTGGCGGTAAAACAATGATTAAGCGGGTTATGCCACGTCAGAATGAATTTGTTAACGAAATTTGGATTAGCGATAAAACACGCTTTGGGCATCATTTTACCCGTAGCGATAACCGTCTGATGAAACCGCTTGCAAATGGTAGCGAACGCGGTTGGAATGACGCATTCAATAGCATTGTAGCCGTTCTCAAAGCAGCAGATGGCGATGTGGCAGCAATTGCTGGTGGCATGGCTTCCAATGAAGATGCGTGGGAACTCGCACAATTGGTGATGGATAGCGGTGGCAAACGCCTCGGTACATGGTCGCCAACACATACAGGTGCTGATCTCGTTGCCCAAGTTGGTCTACCGAATGGGAGCAACCTTAGCAATCTAGGTAAGGGTGATGCTGTTCTTATCATTGCGAGTGACCTTGAAGAAGAAGTGCCTATCTGGCGTTTACGTCTGAAACAAGCACAAGATCGTGGTGCATATTTGGTTGTTGCCAATTCACGCCTCACCAAAATGGAAGATTTCGCAACCGATACATGGGCGGAAGATAACCGCGATGTTGAGGGTACAGCGATTGAGTATAAGCCCGGTGAAGCAGTTGCTGTGATGCAAAACTTAGCAAGCGACCATGCCGATATTGCGAAAAGCCTCAGCGAAGCCAATAATCTCGTGATTGTGGCTGGTGCAGAAGGTCTTACATTAGATGGACATCGCGCATTGGTACAATCGGCAGCCAATTTCTTGATTGATAGCGATCATGCAGGTAAAGAAAATTCTGGTTTGCTTGTTCCCCTACCCGGAGCAAATGCAATGGGCTTGTATTACCTTGGTTATACACCAGAGGTCACACAAGACATCATGTTGAATCCGCCAAAAGTGTTAATCACACTAGATGCCGATATTCTAGGTGATGATCCATTTGCAGCAGAATGGCTTAAGAAAGTCGAAACAGTTATCAACTTAACCTTGTTTGCACAAGATGCAGTGAGTGCAACGACTTATCAACTACCGATTCAGAGCTTTGCAGAACGCGATGGCACATTCACAAATGGTGAACGCCGTGTCCAACGCTTCTATACGGCACAAGGACCGATGGGCGATGCCTTGCCTGCTTGGAAAGCGCTTACAAACTTGCGCGATGTTGCAGGTCAAGGACGTGCAAAATTAAGTGCTGCTGCTGTCATGCTTGATATTACAAAAAATATCGCAGCATTTGAGGGGATGCGCTATAAAGAATTAGGGCGCACCGTTCGCCAATATCCTGATGTCGGTGGTGACGATAAATACTACGGTGGTACAGCCTATCAGAATAAAGGCGGTATTGGCGTACAAATTCCATTATCGGGCGATGCAACTAAAAGCGATGTCAAAGTTCCTAATGACCTCAGTGCATCAGGTGGCGAAATGATTATCGTGCCCACAACACGCCTTTATAATCGGGATGCGAAATTCACACCGACTTTACTTGTGCAAGGGCGTGTCGCTGCGCCATTTGCGATGTTAAACCCATCTGATGCTGACGCAATAGGCGTTGCAGATGGCGATAGCATCGAAATTAAATTTGGCGATAAAAGCATTGTTGTGCGTGCCGAAGTAACCCATCATGTGAGTTCTGGCGCTGTTTATCTGCCACGTAAACTCAGCGATGATGTCACACCGCTTGTTCCAACAGCAGGCACTGTCGTTAAAACATCATCTGCAGTTGTACAGTAGAAGGATATTTTATGTTTGAAATTGATCCAACATCAATCGTTCAATGTACAGGGGTCTGCGGTATCGTATGGCCGATTGTATTCACACTGTTAGTCGTTTTTATCGTGCTAACAGGCTTCGCTTATACAACCTTGCTTGAACGGGTTGTATTGGCGCGTTTGCAACAACGGGTTGGTCCTAACCGTGTTGGTCCGGGTGGCTTTTTGCAACCTTTGGCTGATGCTGTTAAATTGATCTTCAAAGAAGATATTATCCCTGACCAAGTTGATAAACCTGTTTACTATCTTGCACCTGTTTTAAAAGCTGTCCCCGTCATTATTCTATTTGCGGTGATGCCTTTTGGTCCTGATATACTTTTCCCTTGGTTTGATGGCAATTGGTATCAATTACCCTTAGTTTTGGCAGATGTTAATGTCGCTGTCTTGTATCTACTAGCTGTTACTAGCCTTGCAACATACGGTATGGTCTTAGCTGGATGGTCAAGCAACAATAAATATGCCATGCTCGGTGGTTTACGCGCATCTGCACAGATGATTAGCTACGAATTAAGCATGGGCTTGACCCTTGCCGTGCCAATCATGATTGCAGGTAGCATGAGCCTCGTTGATATTGTGGAAGTGCAACAATGGCCTTGGGAATGGATTGTTTTCCAAAATCCATTAGCAGCAGGGGTTCTGATTCTGGCGCTATTTGCAGAAGTTAGCCGTGCGCCGTTTGATCTCACTGAAGCAGAACAAGAACTTACCGCAGGGTATATGACCGAATATAGTGGTATGAAATTTGCAATGTTCATGATGGCAGAATACATGGGTATGATTGCTGTCGGTTCAATTGCGATTATGACATTCTTCGGTGGGTATAATTTATTCCCAATGGATAGTGTACCGTTCTTAGCACCCTTGGTTGTTATCGGCAAGATTGTCCTATTCCTATTCTTCTTCATTTGGGTGCGTGGAACATTACCGCGTATTCGTTATGATCGTTTGATGGCATTTGGTTGGAAAATCTTGATACCATTGGCATTGGTTTCTGTCGTATGGACAGCGATTGCGGTTGTATTACGCGAATCTAGCATGTCACTTTATATCGTTGTATCAAGTGTTTTCTTCCTCGTGGTTGTGGGTGGCGGTTTTGCTTTCCTCAATGCACAAGGCGATGAAGAAGTTGAAGATGCTGATGATTACTATGATGATCCAATCATCACAGGTGATTATCGTAGTATCGGTTGGGCAGTCTTAAACTTTGTTGGTGGCTTAATTGCGATTCCATTTGCAATCGTCAATGGGCTTATCAACGGATTAGAAGCCTTCGGTGAAGCCGCAGAAGGTAATTCAGACGAAACCGCGATTGTTCCAAGTGACCAAGGCGGCGACTAGTTTATCTTATCAGGGGTATGCCGAGTGTTTATCAGGGCATACTCCATCAATTTTTATCTGTATAGTTAAAATTACGGGAACAACATTGCGATGAATATCATCAAAGGTTTTGCAACCACATTCAAGCACTTACTTGAAGAACCCGTGACGCTTCAGTATCCAGAAGAGATGCGCGAGTTCCCTAAGCGGTATAAGGGTCGTCATCATCTGCGCCGTTATGATAACGGTATGGAAAAATGTATTGGTTGTTCGTTATGTGCTGCTGCTTGCCCTGCTGATGCAATTTGGGTTGAAGCTGCGGAAAACACTGACGAAAAACGGTACAGCCCTGGTGAGCGTTACGCAAAAACATACGAAATCAATATGTTGCGTTGCATCTATTGTGGCTACTGTGAAGATGCTTGTCCAACACAAGCAATCCAACTCGGGCATGAACATCAACTAAGTTTCACAGATCGTCGTGATGCAATCTACACCAAAGATATGTTGATTGATGCACCAGCAGATGGTCTTGAGGGAACACCGCGTCAGGTTGAATCGGGGATCTTTACAAAATCGATCCCACAGATGGAAGACCCTGAATAATTGCGGAGATAACGGCATATGTTAGAGACGCAATTGCGTCTCTTTTTATATCGTTATACGCCTTTTAATGGTGAGGTGGTGTCGTGTGATGATAATAAATTCAGTATAATTCGCTTGATTGATCTATCACAAAATACGGCAACATTGCACATAGATGGGTATAATCTGGATGGTGATGGTGGAATAGCATTAAGGATGCCGAGTAAAGCAGAGCATGCAGGCATTACGGTGGCAGCGATTATTCCACTAGATACAAACGTGTAACATTTAATCTGTTATTTTATGAGTACATAATGAGTTTCAAACCTTTGAACAATGCGTTGATTGTGTTAAACTTCACATGCTCAAAATTTAGACTCAGATAGGATACGGTAAATAGGATGGAATTAGCCCTATTTTTCCTACTAGCACTTACGGCAATAGTGAGCGCTGCGGGAATGATCTACCAAAAAAACGCAGTTCACAGTGCCTTATTTCTAATACTTAACTTCGGGTGTGTTGCCCTGTTGTTCTTGATGCTTGACGCGCCATTTATTTCGATGGTGCAGATTGCGGTCTACGCAGGTGCAATTATGGTTTTGTTTCTGTTCGTCATCATGTTATTGGGTGCTGAACAAACAACTGACACCGACGCACGCCAGTTTGGTTGGCTAACACAGGCTGCTACAGTTCTCGGTGCCGCGTTCCTGTTTGCAATGGCGATTCCGCTAGTGCTTTCAGGTGGGCTGGATTTACCGGAAGCACCTGGGGATGCCCCACGGCTCCGCCTTATTCATGCAGCAAATGTCGATACACCAGTCAATATCAGTATCGGGGAAACAACCTTTGAAGATGTGGTTATTAATGACATCACGCCTTTTACAGAATTTGAAGCAGGCGAGTATGATGTCGTTGTCAGTGATGCTGCTGGCGCAACCCTCTTTGAAACGAGCCTAGCCT
Organism: Phototrophicaceae bacterium; assembly: GCA_049680565.1. Taxonomy (GTDB): domain Bacteria; phylum Chloroflexota; class Anaerolineae; order Aggregatilineales; family Phototrophicaceae; genus JAUZRW01. Next base: position 7,370 of record JBAUIA010000219.1, on the reverse strand, counting down.
TAGAACCCGATCAACTACTCACGATTGTTGCTTACGGTGCAGATGGTTTAGAATCTGTGGCTGCGATTGCAAATGATTTATCAGCAACCGAGGATGACCAAGCACGGATTAATATCACGAATTTGGTCACTGACAATCCGCTCTACTTAGTCAATATCGGGCGTGATCGTCAATTACAAGTCTCGGCTGATGGTGTGATTGAAGATACTGTTCTGACTGATGCAATCCCATTTGGTGAAACAGTCACTGTGACCTTAACTGATGGTCGATTCAACTTGCGCCTTGCACATGAGGTCGAAGCAGGTGAGTATGAATTGACACTCGTTGGTGATATTGATGGTTGGATGATTGAAGAAGCAACGGAACAAACGTTGATCTTCACACCCGATTATGAATCAGTCAACGATGCACAATTTGGTTTCCGATCAACAGTGGTTACCAGCATACTAGACGTGAGTGAGCCATTTGGTTCACCGGGTGATATTGGTGGTTTATTGTTCATCGATTATTTATTACCTGTCAATCTAGTGGGGTTCTTGCTACTAGTTGCACTGATTGGGGTCATTGTACTCACCCGCCCAGAAGGATCAACGCAATCACGCCGTTCGACACTCAATCGTCGTCGTAAGGTGAGCCGTCCGTTAATTAGTGTTATCACTGACCAAACAGGGCGCAATGTTGTGGTTGATACCCCTATATTGGACGAACCGAGTTCAAGCGACTAAGCACGGGAGATAAGATTTTATGACATCAGTACCTATTGGCGCTTTTTTTGCACTTAGCTTGGTGCTCTTTATCATCGGTGCGATGGGCGTATTGCTGCGGAAGAATGCAATCATTATCTTTATGTCAATCGAGTTGATGCTGAATGCAGCAAACCTTGCGTTGGTTGGCTTTGCTCGCCAATGGGGTGATCTCGATGGGCAGGTATTTGTATTTTTCATCATGACTGTTGCTGCTGCGGAAGTAGCAGTCGGTCTGGCGTTGATTGTGGCAATTTTCCGCAATAAACGCAGCATCAATATTGACGATTTGCATCAGATGGAAGGTTAGCACCCGCCCTAAGGGAAATCGGGAAAGGCACGCTAAACTATGGAAACTTTGGTACCTCTGTTAATACTCATCCCATCAATTGGGACGTTTGTTAACTTTTTCTGGGGCGCAAAAATGGGGGAACGTGCGGCTGGTTATCTAGCAACTGGCGCATCAATCTTAACCTTTATTTTGTCGCTCTTTATATTCAATGCTGTGAGTGGTAGCCACTCGCCGGGTGCGGTTATTGAACCGTTCTTGTTTGATGGCTGGATACGGATTAGCGCAGAGCAATCTGTCAATATCCCTTGGGAATTCCGTGTGGATAGTCTCACGGCAACCATGCTCCTTGTCATTACAGGTGTTGGCTCGCTCATTCATATTTATTCGATTGGTTATATTCACGGGGATGAAAAAGCACCGCGCTTTTTTGCATTCCTTAATATGTTCCTCGCGTTCATGTTGGTACTCGTTACGGGTAACAACTTGCTGATGATGTTTGTCGGCTGGGAAGGCGTGGGGGTCTGTTCGTTCCTACTCATCGGTTATTGGTGGGATAAACCGGGCGAAACAGGCTGGCAAAATGCAAATGCTGCCCGTAAAGCGATGATTCTAAATCGTGTCGGGGATTTCGGTATTTTGATGGCTGTATTCCTCACCTTCTGGACATTTGGCACAATTGATTACTACAAAGCTGGTGAATCGAGCAATGTATGTTACATGCTCGAATCTAACGAACATTATGGTTCACTCGATGCAACTGAGGCTGAATATGAACAAGCCTTAGAAGATGCCCATTGTGAAGCACATGGTGAAGAAGATGGCGATCACAGTGAAGAAGTCGCTGCTGATGAAGAACATTCTGAAGAAGATGGCGATCACAGTGAAGAAGTCGCTACTGATGAAGAACATTCTGAAGAAGATGGCGATCACAGCGAAACTGTTGCTGCTGCTGACGATCATAGCGAAGATGATGGTTATGGTGATGATGGACATGGCGGTTATAGCTATACCATCGCGCAATTAGATAATAGCCTCTTCAATCCAAGCCAATTGGGTATCTACAATCAAGCTGAATTATTGATGGAACTTGAAGAAGGCGAAACCATTCCTTGGCGCTACGATGCACTCACTGATGAGTGGACAGAACGTGGGCGTGATGTTGAGTTGGGTCCTTTCACCTTCGATATTAAATTTATGCTTGGCATGATTGTTTTATTCTTACTACTTGGCGCTAGTGGTAAATCTGCACAGATTCCGTTGTTTGTTTGGTTGCCCGATGCGATGGCAGGTCCTACACCTGTATCCGCACTGATGCACGCAGCAACAATGGTTACCGCAGGGATTTACTTGCTTGTGCGTTCGAGTGTCTTCCTTGATCTTGTGCCAGAAGCTCGATTTGTCATTGCGATGATCGGTGCGCTTACGGCTTTCGCAGCAGGTCTTGCTGCTGTGGGGCAATGGGATGTCAAACGTGTTTTGGCTTACTCGACTGTTTCACAATTAGGCTTCATGATTGCAGCCGTTGGCATTGGTGCTTACGTTGCAGCGATGTTCCATCTTGTAACACATGCGATTTTCAAAGCCCTACTCTTCTTAGGAAGTGGTAGCTTGATTCACGGTGTTGAACATGGTGAGCATCATCTGCATGAAGCGCATGGGCATGGACACGATGACCATCACGACGATCATCATGATGACCACGCTTTCGATGCACAAGATATGCGTAACATGGGTGGTTTAGCAGGTAAAATGCCTGTCACATTCATTACATACTTGATCGGGACATTTGGCTTGATGGGTCTGCCCTTCTTCGCTGGTTTCTGGTCAAAAGATGAAATTTTACTGGAAGCATTCTTGAAATCATTCACTGAACCTGAGTTATCGACACTCGAAATTACAGGTGCGTTGATTGTATTTGGCTTGCTAACCGTTGCAGCATTCTTCACCACATTCTATATGTGGCGACAAATCCAAATGGTATTCTTTGGCAAAACACGCAGTGAAGCTGCGGAACATGCGCCAGAAAGCACCCCTTGGATGACAATTCCATTGGTAATCCTTGCAATTGGTGTGTTATGGATTGGGTTTATTAACCTGCCAAAAGGCACATTTTTCTTTGATTGGGTTGGTAATTGGGGTTGGTTTGGTGGTTTCCATGGCTTCGGTCATTTCTTAGAAACGACTATTCCGAGTATCAGTGAACATCCAGCACCAGATTTTAACTGGTTAATTGCACTATCGACTTCGGTTGCGTTACCTGCTGCTGCTATTTTCATCGCGCATGTTATTTATGCAGGTGATCGTGCGGTGGTGGATCGTGATGAAGCACATGGTGAACTTGGTGTTGATCCGCTGTACAAAAATCCTGCTACACGTCAGGTTTGGGTTGCAGCAAATCGTCGGTTGTACTCTGACGATTTATATCATGCACTTTTCCTCCGTCCATATGAACGCATTGGCAAGTTCCTTGCGGAAACACTGGATTGGGATATTTGGCATGATTACGTACACAACAATGTGATTAAAGCTGGCTACGATGCGGTTTCGCAGATTTTGAGCAAACCGATTGATGTTGGTATTATTGACGCAGTTGTGAATGGTGTTGGTAAAGTTGTAAGTTTCTTTAGTGGTCGCTCACGCGGTATCCAAACGGGTTATGTACGCACCTATGCAGCAGCAGTGTTTATTGGTGTTGTACTCGTGATTGTGCTGATGTTGCTACCACTTCTGTTGAATGGCTCATAAAGGGGACGGAATTCGATGTCAACAGGATTTCTGACTACACTCATTTTATTCCTTCCGATGGTGGGGTTCACCATCTTGCTCTTTTTAAACGAAAAGGAGCAAAAAGAAGCCATCAAGTGGACAGCATTTGGCTTCTCAATCATCACATTTTTTCTATCGTTGGTCATGTGGGCAGGCTTCGATAATACCGTCGCTGGCTTACAATTTGTCCAACAATGGACTTGGATTGACCTTGCAGTAGGTGGGGTGAATATTACATCCCAATACTACGTGGGCGTTGATGGTCTTAGCATTTTGTTGGTTGTTCTCACAACTTTCATTATGCCTATTGCGATTATGGCATCATTCCGTGCAGGAGTGCTTGAAGAACGTGGTCGCCAAAAATTATACTATGCCCTGCTACTCTTGCTCGAATGGGCAATGCTGGGTGTATTCTTCATTCAAGATTTGATTGTCTTCTATGTATTCTGGGAAGTCACACTCGTACCAATGTATTTCTTGATTGGTATTTGGGGTAGTGAAGATCGCGTTTACGCATCTGTAAAATTCTTCCTTTATACCATGGCTGGCTCAATCTTGATGCTGATCGCTATCTTATTTGTTGGGAATTACACCAACACGTTTGTTGTGCCAGAAATTACAGCACAACTTAGCGAATTCGCACAAGTTGCTAATTCTCAGGCGGATTTATCGTTCTGGAATTACAGCAGCAGTGAAGAAGCCTTAGCCGTTGCACAAGGCTCAGTTGATTTCGTTGCAAATAATGCACCGTTATCAGCCAATACTGTTACAGGTAGCTTGCTCTTTGCTGCATTCTTCATCGCATTTGCGATTAAAGTACCTGTATTCCCATTCCATAGTTGGTTGCCAGATGCTCATGTGCAAGCGCCAACCGCAGGCTCTGTCATCTTGGCAGGTGTTTTGCTGAAAATGGGTACATACGGGCTTGTACGCTTTAACTTGCAATTGTTCCCTGTAGAGTCGGTACAGTGGGCACCCTTAATTGGGACGCTAGCAGTTATCGGTATTCTCTATGGTGCATGGGTGAGTTATGCACAAGATAATGTTAAAAAATTGGTTGCTTATAGTTCAGTATCTCATCTTGGTTTCGTGGTTTTGGGTATTTTTGCCCTCAATTCACAAGGCATTCAAGGTGCGACCTTACAAATGGTCAATCACGGTATTGGTACAGGCGGTCTCTTCCTTGTGGTTGGTATTCTCTACGAACGCTATCACACAAAAGAGATGGCTGCTTACGGCGGTATCTGGAAGTTGATGCCACTGTTTGGTAGTATCGCGCTTGTGATTGCGATGAGTTCAATGGGCTTACCGGGCTTGAACGGCTTCATTGGTGAATTCACCATTTTGATGGGGTCTATCGGTAGTGAATATCTCGGTTTCTTCTGGACATTGTTCGGGACAGTCGGTGTTATTCTCGCAGCAACCTATATCCTAAAAATGTATCAGCATGTTTTCATGGGCGATGTTATTGAAGCGCCACATGCTGACGAAAACACATACAAACTGCATTGGACAGAACTTGTTGTCTTGATTCCTATTGTTGTCACAAGCATCTGGATTGGTATTCAACCGGGTAGCTTCTTCGATAATATGGGCGCAAGCACAAATGCACTCGTTGAATATGTGGATGAAAGCTACGAACAATACGAAGCTGCACAAATCGACGAAGCAGTAGAAGAAGCTGTTGATGCGGACGCAGTATCAGACGATGAAGCAGCAGAAGAAGTAGATGCTGCGACGACAGAAGACGAATCGGAAGAAAACTCCGGCGAATAAGGAGCTACAATGTTTGAAGCACCAACGCTGCAAACGCTTGCAGATTTCAACTTAAACATTGCGCTCCCGGCGATTTGGTTAGCTAGTAGTGTGTTAATCCTACTACTAGCAGACCTTTTCCTTCCGGAAGAGCGCAAACACTGGACACCCATACTGGCATTGTCATTCATCAGTGTTAGTTTTGTGATGACCTTATTCAACTTCAATCCTGAAGAAACATCTGCGTTTAGCAATATGTTTGTGGCAGATGGCTTTACGGGCTTTTTGAATATTGTCACGCTTGGCACAGCGTTCTTCGCTATCTTGCTGAGTACAGATTATCTTAAAGCAGCCAATATCCATCATGGCGAATACTACACCCTCTTATTGCTATCAACGGCAGGGGTGATGTTCATGGTCGGTGCAAATAGCTTACTCGTTATTTTCATCGCGCTCGAAGTTTTGAGTATTCCGCTCTATATCTTGGCAGCTTTCCGCGCAACAGATACAGATCATATCAGCAAAAATTCTGCTTTGGTCGCGCGCGGTGATATTGACCCACAAATCTTACGTTCCGAAGAAAGTGGTATTAAATACTTCATTCTTGGTGCGTTTTCGAGCGCCTTCCTCGTTTATGGGATGGCGTTGATGTACGGCGCAACAGGGACATTCATCCTCGATGAAATTGCTGTTGCTATTGCTGAGGTCGTAACAGGCAATACCACACCGAGCTTCTTGTTACTGGCTGGCTCTGGTTTAACGATTGTTGGTTTAGGCTTCAAAATCGCGGCTGTTCCGTTCCATATGTGGACACCTGATGTTTATGAAGGGTCGCCAACACCCGTAACAGCATTCATGAGTGTTGCTGCAAAAATCGGTGGTTTTGCCGCATTATTGCGCTTGATGGTGACAGGTCTCGCTGGGTTTACAATTGGCGATGGCAACGCTGCAACATGGGTGATGACCATTCAAGTGATTGCAGCAGCAACCTTGATCTTAGGCAACTTCATGGCTTTGGCACAAACCAATGTCAAGCGGATGCTCGCTTATAGTTCAATTGCTCATGCGGGTTATCTCTTGATGGCTGTTGCAGCCGTTGGTGTATCTGGCAACTTGGGCATTGATAGTGCTGCGGGTCAAGCGATTGCTGTTTACCTATTGGCGTATATGTTCACCAATCTTGGTGCATTCGCTGTCGTACAAGCACTCGAAAAATTAGATGGTTCAGGTAGTAACATCAGTGATTTTGACGGCTTGTTCAATAGCAAACCGCTCATTGCTGTTGCAATGGCAATCTTTATGCTCAGTCTCGTAGGTATTCCACTGACAGGTGGTTTCATTGGTAAATGGCTGGTATTTGGTGCAGCGATACAATCTAATCTGATTATCTTGTCAGTTATCGGTGTACTCACCAGTGTTGTCAGTGCGTTTTACTATATGCGTATTGTTGTTGGCATGTTCTTGCGTGATGGTGAAGGCAGTGATGCACCGGGTGCAACAACACCTGTTACACTCACAATTTATGCTGCAATGGCAGGGGTTTTGATTACAGGTATCTTATTACCAATTGTTTCCTCGCTTGCAAGCGCTATCACCTTCTGATAATCAGTCAATCAGACACTTTTGAAAGAGATACCTTATGGTGTCTCTTTTTTTTAATGCGTTTAGAGCCTGTTTGAATACACTATTTAAGGTACTTCAAGACGCACCGTTGTGCGTCCCTACGACCTATAATAATAGTCAATTGTAGGGACATCCAACGGGATGTCTAATAGATTATGACATCATGATCGAATTTCAAAACAGGTTCTTAA